>PBGU01000007.1 GCA_002719135.1 Gammaproteobacteria bacterium | reverse complement strand
CGAGACTTTGTAACCGGTCGAACTGCTAAACTTGAGCAAGTCCGAAAGTTCGTTGAATGCTCCTTTCGAGCCAATCAATCGATTGATGTAGTCGCGTGTTGCCTTCTCACCGTTCTCGCCAGCGGGACCAAAAAGCGGGAATAACCCCGTCCGATCGGCGTCGCGTGATGCCGCGAGTAGGTTGGCTAAATCGCCCGTATGCTCGAGGTGCAGATGCGACAGCACAACCGCGTCGAGGTCTGTAAACGCGGCACCGCTCTCGTCAAATCGTAGCGCTGCGCCGGCACCCGCGTCGATCATTAACCGGGCACGGTTGTCGATCCACACCAAGTAGCTGGGGGCAGCCCGTGGGTTACCGAATTCGAGGCTGCCTGATCCCAGAATCTGAATCCATACTCCCTCGTCGCCACAATAGGGCGGTTCGAGGGCTAAAGATTTTGGGGCCCCAAGCAATAGGAAGACAACGAGGAAATACCGCATTTGGAAAACTATAGCAGCTTGTCAATACTCCGTAGGATGGTGCCGACCTCGGCCTCGTCGGGCATACGCCAGTCGCCTCTTGGCGACAAACTGACGGTACCAACTTTAGGCCCCGGGGGCAGTGTTGTCCGTTTGAACTGCTGCTCGAAAAAGCGCTGAAAGAACACGCGCAACCACTTTTGGATCGTTGGACCATCGTACGCCCCCTCGTACGCCGAATTCGCGAGATAAAATATTTTCTCCGCATCGGCACCTGTCCGCAGGTAGTGGTAGAGGAAAAAGTCATGCAACTCATAGGGACCGACCAGGGCCTCGGTTTCTTGGACAATCCGACCTTCAACACTCGGCAACAATTCGGGCGTAATCGGCGTATCGATGACGCGCTGCAATACTTTTTTTAGCACATTGGGTGCTCGATGATGGGCGTACCAACGAACGAGATACGCAATCATCGTTTTCGGCACGCTCACGTTGACGTTGTAATTTGACATGTGGTCCGCGTTAAACGTACACCAGCCCAATGCGAGCTCTGATAGGTCGCCGGTGCCCACCACGATCGCTCCAATGTTGTTGGCCGTATCGAAGAGAATCTGGGTGCGCTCGCGGGCCTGACTATTCTCAAAGGTGATATCCGGGGTACCGTCGTGCCCAATGTCATCGAGGTGCTGCTTGACCGCGTCATCGATGGGGATCTCCGTTAGGTCAAAACCACTTGACTTGGCGAGGAGATGGGCGGATTTCTTGGTGTGGCTGGTGGTGCCCGGTCCGGGCATTGTCAGAGCGTTCAATGCCGATGCGGGTAACTCCAGCCGGTCCAGCGCATCGAGACAGACGAGACATGCGAGTGTCGAATCGAGACCACCGGAGAGCCCTAGCACCAGGCGTTGTACCTTGGCGGCACGCATGCGTCGCGCGAGCCCCGTCGACTGAATCGAAAGGATCTCTTGTGCACGGGCATCAAATTCGGTCTCGTCATCCGGCACAAACGGGTGTGCGACGTAGTGCCGATGGCTGTCGCCGAGTTCAACGCGCGTGTCGGTATCAACTATCGGGTAGGTGGTTGGTCGATGTGCTTGGGTAAACGTCGTATTGCGGCTTCGATCGTGCTCGAGTTTTTTCCAGTCGATGTCGAATACAAGCTCGGTCGTGTCGAGGTTGAAACGATCGGACTCGGCAACCATTACGCCATTTTCCGCTCCAAGTAGATGGCCCCCGTAGACGACGTCCTTGCTGGATTCGGTTGGTCCGGCTCCGGCATAAGCATACGCACAGATGCATCGCCCGCTTTGCATACGAACTAGATCACGTCGATAGTCGGCTTTGGCGACTAACTCGTTACTTGCCGAGGGATTAACAACCAGGGACGCGCCAGCCAAAGCATGCCTGGTACTTGGCGGTTCTGGCGCCCAGAGATCTTCGCAAATTTCAATGGCGAACTGGGTGTCGCCGACGGTGAACAACTGATCACTACGAATCTGAAAATGCCCCAACTCGCCGTTGATGGTTGCGACGAGGCTAGCCCCTGACGTGAACCAGCGTTGCTCGTAGAACTCGTCATAATTAGGGTGCGCGGATTTCGGAACGGCGCCCACGACACGCCCACTTGCGCACACAAAGGCACAATTTAGGAGACGGCCATCGACTAATCGCCATGGAGCCCCGACCACTAAAACGGCACCGTCGGCGGCGGCTGCAACCCGAGTCAGCGCTTGGCGAGACCGCGCCAACAAATCGTCGCTATGGAAAAGATCTTCGCAGCTGTAACCGGTGAGTGAAAGTTCGGGCGTGACAACCACGGCCGCTTGGCTTTCGCAAAGGCGTTTGTAAGCTTCCAATATCGTCGACGCATTTGCCTCGGGATCGGCGATTTTTATCGCCGGGGCACAAACGCCAACGCGCAAGAAACCAAGTCGGGACAGGTCCATACCGATAGTCTACGGCACGCGCTACAATCGTTCATTCGTTCGCTTGAAATGGTGGAAGGCGTGAATTTTGAGTTTTCGGATGAGCAGAACTTGCTGCGGGATCAGGCCCGGGGTTTTTTGCAGGACGAATGCCCTACAACGCTGGTGCGCGGGATCTTAGATGGCGATGATTCGTACGCACGAGAGCTCTGGGAGAAAATTGGTCAAATGGGGTGGACCGCGACGGTCATTCCAGAATCGTACGGTGGCCTAGGTGCTTCCTACCTAGATCTATGCGTGATCGCAGAAGAACTTGGTCGCGCTGTCGCCCCGGTGCCTTTTTCGTCGTCGGTCTATTTAGCGACAGAAGCACTGCTGCTCGTTGGAACCGAAGCGCAGAAAGAAAAGTGGTTGCCTAAACTTGCGACCGGCGAGGTCGTTGGCACGTTTGCGATCAGCGAGGGCAGTGGGCGACCGTCGCCGGCTAACCTAAACACTACGGCGGTTGATGGCACGGTCTCTGGAACAAAAATTCCGGTGCCCGATGGCGATATTGCGGATTTCGCTGTTGTGGTAGCCGCCAGCCAAAGGGGCGATGGGGCGAGTTTATACCTGGTGGAATTGGAGGGGGTTGAACGCACGAGCGTCGCCACTCTCGATCCGACCCGGTCACACGCGAAGTTGACCTTCGACGGTGCTACAGCTTCGGTAATGGGTACTGAGGGGGAAGGTTGGGCTGCGGTGGAGAAACTATTCAACCGCGCGGCGGTGCTCTATGCGTGGGAGCAGATCGCTGGTTCCGAGGCGGCTCTCGAGCAGGCAAAGGAATACGCGATGGGGCGATACGCGTTCGGCAGACCCATTGCTGGTTTTCAAGCAATCAAGCACAAACTCGCTAACGTCTACGTCAAGAATACGCTTGCGCGGTCAAACGGATACTACGGAGCTTGGGCGCTCTCAACCGATGCGCCGGAGCTACCGATTGCTGCTGCAACCGCGCGTGTGAGCGGAACACAGGCGTACTATTTTGCGTCTAAAGAAAATATTCAAACGCACGGTGGCATGGGTTTCACGTGGGAATTTGATTGCCAGTTCTTTTATCGACGATCCAAGCTACTTTCCGTCGCCATCGGCAGCGAATCTTGGTGGCAAGACAGATTAATTACCGCGATTGAACGCGGCCAGGCGGCATAGGAGATATCCATGGACTTCAAAGACACACCTGAAGAAGCGGCCTTTCGCGACGAAGCACGACAATGGTTAGAAGCCAATGTGCCCGCGGATGACGCGTTAAAGGGACTCGATGAAATCGAACGGTCCAAACTCTGGCAGAAACGCAAGTACGACGCTGGGTGGGCCTGTATTCGCTGGCCGAAGGAATACGGTGGCCGCGACGCTTCAGCGATCGAACAAGTGATTTGGAACCAGGAAGAGTCTCGGTTCAACGTACCAAGCGGCGTTTTTGCGATTGGTCAAGGCATGGCGGCACCGACGATGATGGCGTGGGCATCTGAGGAAGATAAGGTCAAGCACCTTCCGCCGTTGGCGTCGGGCGAACACATCTGGTGTCAGCTTTTTAGTGAGCCAGCCGGTGGTTCCGATCTTGCCGCATTGCGCACTCAGGCCAAGAAAGACGGTGACGATTGGGTAATTAACGGCCAAAAAATTTGGACGTCAGGTGCACATTTCAGTGACTACGGCATCCTCGTTGTACGCACGGACCCCACCGTCGCCAAGCACAAGGGTCTAACCTATTTCTTTTTTGATATGAAGTCACCGGGAGTGGACGTTAAGCCGATCAAACAGATTTCAGGCGGAGCGAATTTTAACGAGGTCTATTTCACCGACGTGCGTATTCCGGATAGCCAACGACTTGGTGCTGTCGGACAGGGATGGCAAGTCGCGCTCACCACCCTCATGAACGAGCGTGCGGCGATTGGTGGTGGTGGCATGGGCGTCGGGTTCGACCGGATTTTTGAACTCGCCAAACGAGTTAATATTGACGACCGCCCAGCGATCGAGGACCGACAAGTCCGGGCTAAACTTGCAGACTGGTACTGCCAAGAATCAGGGCTTCGTTTTACTGGGTACCGATCGATGTCGGCGCTGTCGCGTGGCGATACCCCGGGCCCTGAAAATTCCATCGGCAAATACGTGGGAGCGTCGAAGACGCAAGACATGGCGTCCTTTGCGATGGACTTATTAGAACTTTCAGGCGCCGTATTGGATTCCGAGCACGGGGAAGAATCGGGAATCTATGCGGCAACGTACATGGGTGCTCCGGGCGGAAGAATCGCAGGGGGGTCAGACGAAATTATGCTCAACATTCTTGCAGAGCGCGTACTGGGTATGCCTCAGGATGTACGTTTGGATAAAGGCATTCCCTTTAACGAGATCCCAACCGGTTCGAATTAGCCTCGACCCAACACGGCGGCGCGAACGTGCATCGCTTCACCGGATGCATACGTGTCGACACGATGACGCTCAAGGAACTCGACTGGCAATGGATTAAATTGGCCGGACAGTTCACTTGCCGCACTGAGGGCGTTGGTCCTTTGTGAACGCGTGATCGCCTCCGTGAGAATACTTCGGGCAGAGTTGCCCGTGCACAAGAACAGAAGTTTCACTGGATCAGTGGATTGCGTCGGTTCGGTTTTCCATCTCGCGGACAAGCACTTCCGCTTTCTCGATAATACGTTCGAGCAGAATGTTAGCCTCGCCGGGCAAGGTAAAGCAGACGTTGGCGGTAGTGGAGAGATCGCTGAATGGACGAGCGAGCTCGTGGTTGTGCTTCGCGGTACGGAGGTAGCGTTGGATACGACTGTATACGGCCATCTCCGTTGCCCGACCTTCGATCCCTAGCTGGTGAATCAACTGCGTCAGTAACGGCTCAATTTCGTTGCGCGCGGTCGTCACATGATCCATCAAAACGCCCCATAGTCGGTCGCGGACGGTGGGCATTGTGCGCGCGTCGCACGGCCATCGCAAAGGTGGTTAAATGATCAGACAAAGGAGGGAGAATGTGAGCGAGAATTTAACTGGTGGCTGTCGTTGCGGTGCGATTCGGTATGAATGTCCTGACGCGGTGATCTTTGCCGGACACTGTCATTGCCGCGATTGTCAGTACGCCTCCGGAGGTGCCTATTCGACCGTAGTCGGTGTCGCAAGCGAATCGGTTACGATCGAGGGTGAAACGAGCGCATTTACTGTAGATGCAGCGAGCGGTAATACCGTGACGCGGCGTTTCTGCGCGAGTTGTGGGTCGCCGCTTTTCTCCGAATTATCTGCCAATCCTGGGATGCTCATTTTGAAAGCTGGAAGCCTCGATGATCCTGGACGCGTAACCCCGGCGATGCATATCTGGACCGACAGCAGTCCAGCATGGGCAGAGACATCCGGTCAAATTCCGGAATTTTCTGGACAGCCTGACCTTTAGCGAGGAAGTGACGGAAACAATATGCGGTGTCACATGCGAGCCCGTTTACTCAACGGGTCGCCCAAAGACAGCCGCGCTTCATGATCTCTCTCGCTTGTGGCACGTCAAAGTCAGCGGCAACGTGGCCGAGTGAGCTATAGAAAACGCGACCTGCCCCGTATCGCTTTTTCCAACAGATGGGCATGACGACATCCTTAACCCAATCAATGTTCCAGTATCTGCCGCTAAAGGTTGTGGTTGCGAGCACCTCGTTGGAGGGATCTACGTGCATGAAATATTGTTCGGAGTGCATCGTGAAATCGGAAAGGCCACTCACGATGGGGTCTGTGCTCGTGATGTTGACCTCGTAGTCAATAACGCCCCCGGGGTGACAGATAAATTGGCCTCCCACCATGAACTGGTACTCGACGTTTTGACGAAACGAATCCGCCATACCCCCGTGCCAGCCTGCGCAACCAGTCCCAGCACGAATTGCTTGAAGTAGACCAGTTTCCTGTTCCCGCGAAATCCCGGCCATGGTCCAAACCGGTACGATGAGATCTTGAGAATTTGTAAAGGCCTGGTCCTCGAACGCGTCCAGTGCATTCGATACTTCGACCTGGTAGCCCTCGGTACGCAGAACCTCGGCAAAAATCGCGGCAGTTTGCTCCGGTTCGTGTCCATCCCAACCGCCCCACGTAATGAATGCGTTCTTAGTCATACGCGTTAGCCCCTTTAATCGAGTTCGCCGATTGCCAGTCCGGTCGGTAGCGGGTCTGGCCTATCGGGTGTTGTTGTTAGTTCAATGTGTTCGCCCGTTGCGGACGAATGCCCGAACGCCTCCATGATCTCCAGGACGTGGTAAGCGAGTTCGCCGCTGCAACGGTGTGATCGACCGGTTCGAATACCGACACACATGTCAGCAAGACCGATACTTCGCATATTCTCCAGATAGCCGTGGGTCAGCGGCAGTTCGTCCCATGTGCGGTCCGTTCGGGACACGCGAACGCTTCCACCGAAACCGTTGGGATCGGGCGACGATAGACTGGCGTTGGTACCGTGAATTTCGATAAAACGATTTGAGTGCAACCATACGTCGAAACTCATAACCACGGTCACGATCGCGCCGTTCATAAACTCAAGTGTCCCCGCCGTGTGGGTATCGACCTCGACGTCGATTTGTTCGCCACGGCGAGGTTCGGATCCAATGGTGCGGGTGTCGAAGGCTCTGGCTGTCAGCGCAGCCACGCGACGTACCGGCCCCAATGCGTTAACCAGGGCAGTCAAGTAGTACGGACCCATGTCGAACAGAGGACCGCCACCCTCCTGGTAATAGAACGCGGGGTTGGGATGCCATGATTCGTGGCCGTGATTCATCATGAAGGCCGTGCCGGCAATCGGCATCCCGACGGTGCCTTCATCAAGGGCATTGCGCACCGTTTGATGGCCTCCCCCTAGGAACGTGTCGGGTGCGCATCCAACTCTCAGTGCGCGCTCGTGAGCTGTTTCAATCACGCGTTTTCCTTCGACGGTGTTCAAAGCAAAAGGTTTTTCGCAATAGGCGTGTTTGCCGGATTGGAGGGCCGCCAAGTTGACGTTGGCGTGGGCGCTGGGAATGGTCAAGTTGAGGATGACCTCAATGTCGTCACGGGCCAAGAGTTCGTTGACCGTCATTGAAGGGATATCAAAGTTTTCGCTGCATCTTGCGGATGCCTCAGCATCGATATCAGCGCACGCTGCGAAGTTAAGGACGTTGAAAGTCGATGCCGCTTTTAGGTACGCGGGGCTGATCACCCCGCAGCCGATAAGTCCAATCGATACAGGTTCGATCATGTTCTAGAAAAACCTTTTTTGGTCCGGCATTTGTGCTGCAAGCGGCGATCGATATTGCAGGTTGATTCTATCGCCTAAGCCCTTTTATAGGTATCGGCGCCCAATGTAATCCGTCGAGATCCCTTGCTGGGGCTCAAATAATGGCGGTGCTATGATCGTGCATTCAATTTCGATAGGGGGAAATCATGGCATTAACAGGGTTCGATCACCTCGTGGTGCGCGTCAACGACATAGATGAAGGCATTGCGACGTATCGCGATCGACTGGGTTTGACACTTGATCGAACAGCCGAAAGCGAAGCGTTGGGGATAAAGCAAGCGTTCTTCAACATGCCCAATGGCGGGTTCATTGAGATTGTTGCACCAACCAGTGCCGATTCGGCGGTGGGCAAGGCGCTCGAAGGTCGAGGCGAAGGCATGCATACCATCGCTCTCGAGGTCGATGATTTAGACGCGACTTGCGAGGCCATGAAAGAGGGCGGAGCGAGGCTGATTGGCGAGGGTGGCCCGCAGGTATTTGTGCATCCAAAATCGACTCACGGGATCCTGCTGCAGCTATCGGTCCGTCAATAGAACGACGGGGTCAGATGGCGTAACCACTCGCTCGTTGGGCTTACTGAGGTTCCAGCAAGGTTAGGTTGGGCTTGCCCATCGATACCACTTCGACTACGTGTTCGAGACAAAGAAGGCTGTAATGCTGAAGCCTGTCGTTCGTCCGCAACCCGGTGCTGGTGGAATCGACGTAGTCCAGAAAATTCGACTGGCGATAGAGTCGAGCCAGGGTTCCTAGGTAGTCTTCGGACGTGTCGTTACGCGCGAACGATTCGTCGCGTATTGCGTACGCGACGTAATTGGGAAATTCGATTCGATATGTCTCAAGTAATGGATCTAGGTCGACCGGATCATCTGGGCTCATCCCCAACCCCTCGAGTTCCTCTCTAAAGTCGGCGGCGGGTGCTTGTTCGATAACCAGCTCGAGAACGTTGTCCTTCGGCTCTCGAATGGCCGTAAGGTAGACGTAGTTGAGGCGATTGAGATCAAGCCACTCGACAGCGCGCGGCTTCATTGCTGCGCCGAATTCACGGCGTGGATGCGAAGGCTCGCGTCGAGACGATCGGGGCCGAGACCTCGGGTATTTAATGCCATACCCATCAGTTCTTTGCCCGTTCTTGTATCCGCTGTACATACCAGGTTCTCGCGGCCGGTAGCCATAAAAGTGTGAAGGCGATCAACGCTAGTGTTTTGGTCAGGAGGTCGGCGAGGGTTGTCGTTGCGATGCTGCCGAGGACATTTCCTGTATTAAGAAGACCCCAAGCGTAGGCGACCCAAATGCCCGTAATGGTTGCCCGCACCCAACCCCATGCATTAAAGGTTGCGTAGGCTAGGCAGCTCCAGAGTGCGATGAAAAAAATTTCACCGCCGTGGTTGTCAACAAGGCTAGGTTCAACAACCCACGAAAAGATGAGGACCACGGCGTTGAACGCGAGCAATCCTGATGCCACCCGGATAGCCGTGGGTCGGTCGCCGATTGCAGCGGACGGCGAATCGTCCACTAAACCCATGACAGTCGTGTATCGGTGTGAACGTCGCTTTGTGGAGGATGTTGTCCGGGGTCGTCGAGGCTACAGATCGTTACATCGATTACATCCGGGTGTTCGGCGAGTACACAGGCGACCGGCGTACCGCAACTACCACAAAAATAACGCGTTCCGTGTGAGGAAGATTGGAGAACTTCGGGCTCGCCTTGAACGTAGTCGAAGTCCTTTGTTGGCACCACAATCCAAGAGACATACGCGGCGGCGGACGTGCGCCGACACATCGTGCAATGGCAGTTTGCCGACGGGTAGCTGCCTTCCGTAATGCGGTACCGGATCGATCCGCAAAAACATCCGCCTTCTAAATTCATGATCGTGAACTCCTTCAAATCAGTTGAGATAGCCTACCCGCCGCACCACTTTTTTTCAGGTTTACCGTAAATACCGAGCCACCAGGGACACCGAAATGACACCTCAGAACTTGCCGTCACAGGGTGCGGACTGTATTGTGACGCCGGCTCGAGACCGCGCTTTTTTTGCTCCTGGGGGATGCGGAGTTCATGGGTGTTGAAGAGACGACGAGCGATATTTGGCCGTTCGTTATTTACACGTTAGTAGTAGGCGTTGTTCTAGCCGCAACACTGATAGTTTCCTGGTTTTTTGGATCAAAGGCTCGACACGGTGGGGCCCAGGACGTCCCGTATGAATCCGGCATCGTGTCGGTGGGCGAGGCGGAAAACATGCGTTTGTCGATCGAGTTCTACTTGGTCGCTATTTTTTTTGTCATCTTCGATCTTGAGACGATCTTTATTGTTGCCTGGGCCGTCGCTTTTGAAGAAGTCGGCTGGGCAGGCTACGCAGGAGTCGCAATATTCATTGGCATCTTGTTGGTGGCACTGGTGTATGAATTGAAATCTGGCGCGCTCGACTGGGGGCGTAAATCGCGCCATTCCGAACCTTCGAAATATGCCGTCGTGGAGAATGGCTAGTGCAGTGGCGATTGATAAAAACGGAGCCTGGTGCGTCGATGAAACCGGTCGAAGATGCCTACATCGAAGATGCTGCGAAGGGGTTTTTGACCGCTAAACTTGAAGATCTGGTGGCCTGGGGACGGTCCAACTCCATCTGGCCATTCAATTTTGGTCTGTCGTGCTGTTACGTCGAAATGGCGACTAGTTTTACGTCACGACACGACATCTCGCGGTTCGGCGCGGAGGTGATACGGGCTACCCCTCGCCAAGCTGACTTGATTGTGGTTTCGGGCACCGTGTTCCGGAAAATGGCACCGGTGCTCCAACACCTATACGAACAGTTGTTGGAACCCCGCTGGGTGATTTCAATGGGCTCGTGCGCTAACTCGGGCGGCATGTTCGATGTCTACAGCGTCGTTCAAGGATCCGATAAATTTCTACCAGTAGACGTCTATGTACCCGGTTGCCCACCTCGTCCGGAGGCATTTATGCAGGGTTTGACCTTGCTGCAAGAGTCCGTGAAAAACACCGAACGACCGTTGTCATGGATGATGGGAAACGATGGCAGCGTGGCGAAGTACGACCCCAGTCAACGAGACAAACACACGCCCGAGCGTATGAAAGCGACGGATCTTGCGGAGCCGACGACCGTCGGGGACGCCCCGCTGACGACGGACTTATTGGGGAAGAAGCGCGGTAGCTAAGAAGTGTCTGAAGTAGCTGAATCAACAACAGAGATCGCTGCGTCGACGGTGGTCGACGATCTCACCACCAAGGTGGGTGCCGAACGCTGTGTGGTTCAAGAAACGGCAGACAAGATACCCACGATTTGGGTTCCTCGGGAAGAGATCCAATCGGTCCTCCGATATCTGAAGGACGAGGTGAGCGCACCGTACGAATTGCTGTTTGACGTCTCCGCGATTGACGAGCGGACAAGGCAGCACCGGGTAGATCAACCGGATTCCGACTTCACCGTGTTTTATCACCTGATTTCACTGTCGGGAAATAACGACATAAGAATTAAGGTCCCGCTGTCCGAAGCAGATAACCGCATTAAGAGTGTTTCGTCGATCTATCCGGTGGCCAATTGGTATGAACGTGAGGCGTTCGACATGTTTGGGATCGACTTTGAGGATCACCCAAACTTGCGTCGAATTCTGACGCCACCTCTTTGGGAAGGGCACCCGCTGCGAAAAGAACATCCTGCCCGGGCGACCGAGATGGACCCGTTCAAGATGACGCCAGAATTCCAAAAAGCACAGCAAGATGCGCTGAAATTTGTTCCCGAAGAATGGGGGATGAAAACGGACGCGAAACATACCGACTTCATGTTCCTCAATTTAGGTCCGAATCACCCAAGCGTGCATGGTGTGTTTCGGATTGCGTTACAGCTTGATGGCGAGGTCATCGTGCAAGCGGTCCCCGATATCGGCTACCACCACCGAGCGCAGGAAAAAATGTCCGAACGTCAGTCCTGGCACACGTACATTCCCTACACCGATCGCGTTGATTACCTGGGTGGGGTAATCAACAACTTTCCGTACGTCATGAATGTTGAAAACATGGCCGGTATGAAAGTGCCGGAGCGCGCCCAGGTCATTCGCGTGATGCTGGTGGAGCTGTTTCGGATTGCCAGCCATTTGCTCTTCTATGGGACGTTCGCGCAGGACGTTGGGCAGATGTCGCCGGTGTTTTATATGTTTGCCGACCGTGAACGCCTGTTCTCAATCATTGAAGCGATTACTGGCGGTCGCATGCATCCTAGCTGGTTCCGAATCGGCGGCGTTTGCCAAGATCTTCCCGACGGTTGGGATGCCATGGTGCTGGATTTTTGCGATTACCTGCCGAAGCGGCTCGATCATTACGAAAAAATGGCGATGCAAAACGGTATCTTGCAACGCCGGACCAAAGGTATTGGTGCATACAACACCGCGGAGGGACTTGAGTGGGGCATCACCGGCCCGTCGCTACGTGCCACCGGTAGCGACTGGGATCTGCGCAAGAAGCGGCCGTATAGCATGTACGATCAGTTCGATTTCGAGATCCCGATGGCGAGCAATGGCGATACGTACGATCGGTGCCGTGTCCGCGTGGACGAGATTCGGGAAAGTTTAAAGATTATTCGACAGTGCGCCGAAAACATGCCTTCCGGACCGTACAAAGCGGATCACCGGCTGGCGACGCCTCCTGCTAAGGAGCGCACGATGCAGGATATCGAGACGTTGATTCATCACTTCCTAAATGTCAGTTGGGGACCTGTGATTCCACCGGGCGAATCGTCGACCATTGTCGAGGCGAGGACGGGTTGGAATTCGTATTACTCAATATCGGATGGGGGCACCATGTCGTATCGCACGCGCATTCGGTCACCGTCGTTCCCAGCGCTTCAGCAGATTCCAGTGATTAGCAATGGATTTATGGTGTCGGATCTGATCGCCATCGTTGCCAGCATCGATTTCGTCATGGCGGACGTCGACCGATGAGTGCAGCCGAGCTGGTACACGTGTTATCGGGTGAAGAAATCGCTGAAATCGAAGCAGAGATCGCACATCTTCCAGACCGCGAATCGGCGGCGATCGATGCGTTGATGATTGTCCAGAAGCACCGTGGCTGGGTATCTGATACGAGCCTTCGCGCCATCGCCCGACTGTTGGGGATGTCTTCGGACGCGCTGGATAGCATCGCCACATTCTACAACTTGATTTTCCGCCAACCCGTTGGTCGCCACGTCGTGATGGTGTGTGACAGCGTCTCTTGTTATGTGATGGGTGCCGATGGGCTCGGTAAGGCGATCGAGGAGCACCTCGGCATCGCGTTCGGGGGAACGACCGACGATGATCGGTTCACCCTACTGCCGATCGTCTGTCTCGGGGCTTGCGACAAGGCGCCGACGATGATGATTGATGATGAGCTTATCGAAAACGTGACTGCTGAGCGTCTCGGAGAGATTTTCGGGAGATTCGAATAGTGTCACTAATGGATACCAAACCCTTGCTAGGGCGAGTCGAAGAAGTTGGGGGGTTCGTCGACCTGAATGCGTACGAGGCCGGGCAGGGATATGGGGCGGCTCGAAAAGCGCTAACCTCGATGAGTCCCGAAGAAATCGTCAATCTAGTGAAGGACTCGAATCTAAGGGGTCGAGGTGGCGCTGGTTTTCCCACAGGCTTGAAATGGAGTTTTGTCCCTCAGGGGGATGCGGCGGGCGAAGGCGCCAAATACCTCGTCTGCAACGCAGATGAAATGGAACCGGGTACCTTCAAGGACCGGTTTCTCCTAGAGAACAATCCGCACGTTTTGATCGAAGGAATGATCATTGGCGCGTACGCGATTCAAGCAGAGAAGGCCTATATTTTTCTACGCGGCGAATACCATCAACCCTATCGGCGTCTCGTCGAGGCACTTGCAGACGCGACGGCAAGGGGTTTTTTAGGGCGTGGTATTTTTGGGACCGATTTCAATCTTGATTTACGTATTCACAGTTCGGGTGGACGCTACATTTGCGGAGAAGAAACGGCGTTGCTGAACGCACTCGAGGGCAAACGTGCACAACCCCGAACCAAACCTCCCTTTCCACCGGCAAGCGGTGCCTGGGGAAGACCGACCATCGTTAACAACGTTGAGACGTTTTGTAACGTCCCAGGGATCGTGCGTAATGGCGTTGAATGGTATCAAGGCCTGGGTCTGACGGAAGATGCAGGCACCAAAATTTATGGAATTTCTGGCCGGGTCAACCGTCCGGGACTATGGGAATTACCGATTGGCACCCCGATTCGAGAACTGGTTGAGCGGCATGCCGGTGGTATGCGCGAAGGGTTCGAGCTCAAGGGGATTCTCCCGGGCGGTGCGTCGACGGACTTTTTGGTGGAGGAACATTTCGACTTAGCAATGGATTACGGCACCATTCAAGCGGCCGGCAGTCGGATGGGTACGGGTACCATGATTCTCATGGACAACTCCATTTGTCCGGTGGATATGTCGCGTAACTTGCAACACTTTTTCGCACAGGAATCTTGTGGTTTTTGTACGCCGTGCCGTGAAGGCTTACCGTGGATTGAAGCACTGCTTCTGGATATCGAGGAAGGTCGCGGTCAAGAGGGGGATCTAGAAGTACTTGATCGCAATGCGCAATTTATCGGCGCGCCGGGAAATACGTTTTGTTTGCACGCGACTGGCGCGATTGAACCGCTGCAATCGGCCCTAAAGTATTTTCGAGAGGACTTCGACGAGCACATTCGAACTGGCAAGTGTCCTTATCACGGGAGACGTTTGTAGTGGCAACGATTAACGTCGATGGGCAGCAATACGAGGTTAAAGAAGGCCAAAATCTGCTTCATGCGGTGCTGTCGCAGCAGCTAAATCTTCCTTATTTTTGCTGGCATCCGGCGATGGGCTCGGTCGGCGCGTGCCGACAGTGCGCCGTCATTCAATACGCGGATGAGGACGACGAACGAGGTCGACTCGGTATGGCGTGCATGACCGACGTGGTTGACGGAATGCGGATCTCCATCGAGGCCCCGCAGGCAACTGATTTTCGCGAATCGGTCATCGAGTGGTTGATGGAAAATCACCCGCACGATTGTCCGGTTTGTGAGGAAGGGGGCGAATGTCATTTACAAGATATGACCGTGATGACAGGACACTCCGTGCGCAAATACCGCGGTACCAAGAGGACCTGGGAGAACCAGAATCTCGGACCGTTCATCGGCCACGAAATGAATCGCTGTATTACCTGCTTCCGGTGCGTACGCTATTACCGCGATTACGCTGGTGGCACCGATCTGTCGGCGTTCGGCTCACGCAGTCGGATGTACTTTGGCCGGTCTGAAGATGGCCCGTTAGAGAGTGAATTTTCGGGAAATCTGGTCGAGGTTTGCCCGACGGGGGTGTTTACCGATAAACCTTTTGCGACGCACTACACGCGCAAATGGGACCTTCAGTCAGCGCCCTCTGTCTGCCCCGGTTGTGCCGTTGGCTGCAACGTGTTTCCTGGTGAGCGGTATGGCGTGCTTAAACGCGTTCAAAATCGATATCACGGCGAAGTAAACGGCTATTTTCTGTGTGATCGAGGCCGGTTTGGATCGCACTTTATTAACAGTGACCAACGAATCCGACGCGCTGGAATCCGAGCTGACGACGGTATTTTCGAAGCGAGCGGCGCATCAAACGCGGTCGCCGAAGCCGCTAAATTAGCTAAAACCAATGCCATTGGCATCGGTTCGCCTCGAGCAAGTTTTGAAGCCAATTTCGCGCTGAAGAAATTGGTCGGGGAGGAGCGTTTTTGTACCGGGCTTAGTGATAACGAGGCAATGTTGATTGAACTCGCCTTGTCCATTCAGCGCGAAGGCAGTGCCCGTACCCCTTCACTTACCGATGTTGAAGCGGCCGATGCGATTCTTATTTTAGGAGAGGATGTGCTGAATACTGCACCGCGAATTGCCTTGGCCGTGCGGCAAGCGGTTCGTGGCGAGTCCCTCTCAATGGCCGAGGAGGCAGGGATCCCAGGTTGGCAAGACGCTGGTGTCCGAGGCCACGCGCAACAAGCGTTAAGCCCACTGTATATTGCGTCGGTTGCGGCAACGCGTATCGATGATGTCGCGACGGCGACGTTCGGCAGTGCTCCACAAGATATCGCTCGCGTCGGTGCAGCGATTGCGCATGAGATCGATTCGAATTACGCAGCGGCGGATATTGAACTATCCACTACCGGGAACGATTTTTCGCGCCAAGTGGTCGAGGCCCTAGGATCCGCCAAACGACCGCTCATCGTATCGGGAACGGGCACCGGAGATCCGGACGTGTTACGTGCTGCTGCGAATGTGGCGTGGGCGTTAAAGGCACAGGGATCGGACCCTGCGTTATTGTTATCGCCAATGGAAGCCAACAGTTATGGCGTCGCATTGCTTGGCGGCGGACTGTCGATGGCGGATGCGTTGGACGCCATGACGGACGGCAGCCCTGCCATCGTAATGGAGAACGATTTATACCGACGTGGTGATGCACAAAGGGTAACCGCTGCTTGCAGCGAGTCAAAAATGCTGGTGCTGGATATTCTAGAAAACGAAACGGCGGAACACGCCGCGGTCTTGTTGCCTGCATCGACCTACGCCGAATGCACGGGGACTTACGTCAACTATGAAACCCGGGCGCAAAGGTTTTACCAGGTGTTTGAGCCCGATGACGAGATTCGGCCGGCATGGCGTTGGATAAGCGACATCGCTGATGCGCTCGATTCAAGCGGTGCTGGCTGGGCCAACATTAACGTCCTCATTGAAGAATGTGCCAAGGCTACTCATGCGGCTCTCGCCACCATATCCCCACCGTCCGACTACCGCGTTGAGGGCGGCACCAGGATTCCACGCCAACCGCATCGATACAGCGGACGCACCGCGATGCGAGCCCAAATATCTGTTCATGAACCGAAAGCGACGGTCGATGACGAAACGCCGTTCAATTATTCGATGGAGGGACAAAATCTTGGCACACAAGATGGAGCTGCGGTTCCGTTCGTGTGGTCGCCGGGCTGGAATTCCAATCAGTCGGTTTTTAAGTTTCAGCAAGAGGTGGGTGGTGCGCTCCTCGGTGGTGATCCAGGCACACTGTTGGTCGTGCCCGAGTCTGACTCCGACGAGGCGTCGCGAGCCACGAAATTTCGAGACGTGCCGGATGCATTTGTTGCCACCGAGGCGTTCTTGGTCGTCCCGATCCACGCGATCTTTGGGAGTGATGAACTGTCAAATGCTTCATGGCCCCTCGCCAGCCGAATACCGGCTCCGTTCGCGTTGCTCAACATTGCCGACGCGAACAGGCTTGGCGTTCAAGGCGGTGGAGGGGTTTCGGGACCAGGGTTAGATGCCAGTCTTGAAGTCCTCATCGATGACCGAATCCCGGCTGGGGTCGTGGGTGTCGTACACGGTCTACCCGGGACACGCACGATGCCCACGGGCCGCATCGAGTTATCTGTTGATTCGAACTTTGTCCGACGCCCGAACGGCACTTCTGACGTGATTGCTAGAGGCTAATGGAGCTTCCTCCCAACATTTGGTCCTACGTGCTGATTCTGCCAATCGCAGTGGGCGCGCTGGTAACGGCTCTGATTCTCGTTTGGTGGGAACGACGGTTGTTAGGCTGGTGGCAAGATCGAAAAGGGCCGAATCGTGTTTGGCGTTGGGCGGGCGGTTTTGGTCAAGCCATAGCGGACGCCGTCAAGCTGCTCGCGAAAGACGACTGGGTACCCCCATTTGGGGACCGTCTTTTTTTCGTTCTGGCCCCGGCCATTGTTGCCGGATCCATGCTCATGGCGTACGTCGTTGTCCCATGGGCACCACGAGAATCGGGACTCATCATCACCGATTCCAATATCGCCGTTCTTTGGTTCCTAGCGATGTCATCCCTCGCCGTTTACGGCGTGCTTCTGGCAGGATTTGCCAGCAACAATAAGTACGCCCTCCTGGGTGGCCTCAGGGCGGCTGCACAGATGGTGACATACGAAGTGTTTATGGCGTTGTCGCTGATGGGCGTTGTGATCTTGGCGGGATCATTTAGCCTACTAGACATCGTCGAAGATCAAGCTGGGCTGTGGAACATTGGCCCACAGTTCGTTGGGTTCGTGATTTTCTTGCTCGCCGGATTGGCCGAGACGCACCGCTTACCGTTCGATTTACCGGAAGCGGAGCATGAACTAACCGCGGGATTTCACACCGAATATTCAGGGATGAAATTCGGCTTGATCATGGCGGCTGAATACCTAGGGCTAATTATCACTTCTGCGATGATCGTCTTATTGTTTTTCGGCGGCTGGCTGTTACCACCCGCGTTACAGGCGATGGTACCAACGGGCCTGACGTCGACGCTGGTCGGATTGGGGGTCTTTGCCGCCAAGATTATCGTGTTCATTAACTTTTTCATCCTATTGCGTGCCGCCATACCACGACCGAGATACGACCAACTGATGTCGTTGGGATGGAAAATTCTGCTGCCGTTGTCTCTCGTTAACGTGCTCGGGACGGGTGCGTGGATGTTGTGGACGGGCTAGGGGCGCAAGAATCATGATTAGCCAACTACGAACGATCTGGACCATCTTGCAGCACACGCCTGGCTTTCGGCGTCTTTTCGGCATGCGCAGCGAAACGGTTCAATACCCAGAAGAGATGCCCTATCTGGCGCCGAGATACCGCGGTCGGATCGTACTCACGCGCGATCCGGACGGTGAAGAACGATGCGTTGCCTGCAATTTGTGCGCAGTCGCGTGTCCAGTCGATTGCATCGCCCTGCAGAAAACCGAAAAGGAAGAGGATGGACGTTGGTATCCAGAATTTTTTCGTATCAACTTTTCGCGTTGCATTATGTGCGGACTTTGCGAGGAAGCGTGTCCCACCTATGCCATTCAATTGACGCCGGATTTTGAGTTGGCTGAATTTGATCGCACCAATATGGTGTATGAGAAAGAGCACCTGCTCATCAGTGGTCCTGGTAAATATCCTGAATACAGCTTCTGGAATGTGGCGGGTAAAACCATTGATGGAAAACAAAAAGGTGATGCACAGAACGAAGCGTCGCCAACGAATGTTCGGAGTTTGATGCCGTAGTTCACGCTAACGCATAACCGATATGGAAAGTCTTTTTTACATTGCTGCCGTGACCGCTTTGGCGTCGACCGTCTTGGTCGTCACTGGAAAGAACGCTTCGCACGCACTCATTTATTTGATCGTTTCGCTGCTATCGGTCGCTGTCATTTTCTTTTTGCTCGGAGCGCCATTTGCAGCAGCGCTGGAGGTGGTGGTCTACGCCGGAGCGATCGTTGTACTGTTTTTGTTCGTGGTGATGATGCTCAATCTCGGGAAAGGATCGGTCGCGCGGGAGAGCGCGTGGTTGCGCCCGAGCATGTGGATATTGCCGTGCCTGCTTACAGTCCCTCTGTTTTTAGGCTTGGTCTACGCGTTGAGTGGTGAACCCGTGCAGACGGCGGCAGTGATGGTGGGCCCGAAAACGGTGGGCACGCAACTTTTTGGGCCGTATCTCTTGGCCGTAGAGCTTGCGGGGATTCTCCTACTCGCCGCCCTGGTGGGTGCATATCACCTTGGACGTCGTTACCTGTCTGAGCGGCGGGAGGAAGTGTGAACTTCGCCTTATCGATACCACTTGAACATGTATTTGTCCTAGCCGTGGCGCTCTTTTGTATAGGTCTTACCGGCGTTTTGGTCCGGCGAAATGTGATGTTTGTGTTGATGTCGCTTGAAGTCATGATGAATGCGTGCGGACTGGCCTTCGTGGCGGCTGGTGCTCGCTGGGCGCAAGCCGACGGGCAAATCATGTTCATGTTCATTTTGGCATTGGCCGCCGCCGAAGTCGCCGTAGCGTTAGGGATCGTGCTGCAGTTATCACGGCGCTTTGACAGCCTCGATGTCGATTCGGCCGACGAGATGCACAGCTGATGGACGCGCTTTGGCTAATACCGACTTTTCCGCTGTTGGGCTTCTTGGTCTTATTTTTGTCCCAAGGCAAACTGCCGAAGGTGGTGGTTGCCGTTGTCGGGGCAGGTTCCATTGGACTCGCCGCAATTGTTGCCGTGGTGGTGGGAAAAGCGTTTGTGGATGGTGGCGCCGAGCCCCAGTCGCAACAGTTGTGGACGTGGATGCGGGTCGGCGAGTTCGTTCCTGAGATCAGGCTGTATCTTGATGGTCTAGCGCTTGTGATGACGGGGGTCATTACCGGCGTTGGTTTTTTGATTCACCTCTACGCCACGGGCTACATGTGGGATGACCCTGAGGAACCCGAGGGTTTCAGCCGATTCTTCGCGTACATGAACTTGTTTGTGTTCGCGATGTTGATGCTTGTTCTAGGCGATAACCTACTAGTGCTTTTCCTGGGATGGGAAGGTGTTGGTTTGTGTAGTTATTTGTTAATTGGCTTTTACCATCGAGATCCAAACAACGGCTACGCCGCGCGCAAAGCATTTGTGGTTACCCGCGTGGGGGACACGTTCATGGCTCTCGGATTGTTCCTGTTGTTCCGGGAACTCGGCACCACGGAAATCCAGGCTTCGTTGACGGCGGCGAATGTCGCCTGGCCCGAGGGTTCGACGATGGCCACGGTCATTGGACTTCTGTTCCTGGGTGGCGCGATGGGGAAATCGGCGCAGGTGCCGTTACAAACCTGGCTTCCCGACGCAATGGCGGGACCGACCCCCGTGTCCGCGCTTATTCATGCCGCCACCATGGTCACTGCCGGCGTCTATCTGATCGCCCGGATGCACGATATTTACCTTATTTCGCCCGAAGCGCAGTTTTGGGTCGCGGTCACCGGACTGGTCACCTTATTCATTTCGTCATTTACGGCGCTCGTGCAGACCGACATCAAACGGGTGCTCGCATTTTCGACCATGAGTCAGATCGGGTACATGATCATGGCGCTTGGTGTGGGAGCTTGGTCGGCGGCAATTTTTCATCTGATGACCCACGCATTCTTTAAAGCCCTTCTTTTCCTTGCGAGTGGTTCCGTGATCCTCGCACTGCATCACGAACAGGACATGTTCAAGATGGGAGGGCTCTGGCGAAAACTGCCTATTCCGTTCGTGAGTATGTTGGTGGGGTCTGTCGCCCTCGCCGCATTGCCGCTAACGTCGGGTTTCTTCAGTAAGGACGCCATTATGTTGACGGCGGCCGATAACCCAACGGCTGGGATGGTCTTTTGGGGCGGCGCAGCCATTGCTGCGTTTATGACCGCGTTATACACGACGCGCATGATTCTTCTGACTTTTTTTGGTGAGGCGAAAACCGCAGCCCACGATTCATCGGGATGGAATATGAACGTGCCGCTCGTCATTCTGTGTGGTCTCGCACTGGGTGGCGGCTGGTTTGGGTTGGGTATTGTTTCGGGGGTGTTGCCAGACGGTGGCATCGCGACGCATGACCACTTCTCTTGGATCGCACTGGTGACGATGGCGATGCCGCTGTTGGGAATTCTCACTGGTTGGTTTGTGTTTGGTGCCTCGCGCGGCGGTTCGACGCGACTCCTCGGAACAGAGTTCGCCGAGAATGTACGACGGTTTTGGTATATCGGTTGGGGGTTCGACTGGCTATACGATCGGGCCGTTGTTGCTCCTTTCGTCGCGCTCGCGCGGATGAACAAGAACGATTTCGTCGATCTGGCGTTTAAGTCAACCGCTAGTATCGCCCGCGGCATACATCACGTACTGGCCGTCGTCCAAAATGGTCGCCTCCGCTGGTACGCATGGAACATGGTGCTGGGCTTGGCATTTGTCGTCGTCGTCGTGATGTGGGAGGTGCTGGGTTGAACATCCTCGCCCTCATTATGGGACTGCTTGCCGCCGGCGTGGTCGCCGCATTCTCGGAACGTATTCACCAACACGCGCCTCGCTGGGTTTCGTTGATCGCGTTTGTGGTTGCACTTATCTATACGAGCAGTGCGTGGTTGGGTGCAGGATCGGAGACCGAGGAATACGCGAGGCAGGTATTGCCGTGGATCCCGCGGTTTGGCATCCAGGTTTATCTAGTTCTTGACGGACTATCGCTCATGCTGGTCGCCCTCACGGCTTTTCTTGGCATCGTCGCGGTCGTTTCATCGTGGTCGGAAATTAGCGAGCGACACGGATTTTTCCAGTTCAACATCTTGTGGGTAATGGCCGGCGTTGTCGGTGTTTTTTCGGCCTTCGATCTATTCCTATTCTTCTTTTTCTGGGAAGTGATGCTCATTCCCATGTATTTCCTGATCGCGATATGGGGACACGAGAATCGCGCCTACGCGGCGACCAAGTTTTTTCTGTTCACCCAGATTAGCGGCCTGCTGATGTTGTTCGCGATTTTGTCGTTGGTGTACTTCAACTACCAAGCTACCGGAGTCATTACGTTCAACTATTTTGAACTTCGGAATGCATCTTTGGATCCGGACGTTGCGTGGTGGCTGATGTTGGGGTTTTTTGTTGCGTTTATTACCAAGCTGCCGAGCGTGCCCGTCCATACCTGGCTGCCTGACGCACACACCCAAGCGCCGACCGCGGGATCCGTGATTTTAGCTGGCATCCTGTTGAAGACCGGTGGCTACGGCGTGATTCGATTTGCCGTGGGACTTTTTCCGGAAGCGTCGCAAGATTTTGCAACGGTGGGCATGTTGCTGGGCGCTCTAAGCATTGTTTATGGCGGCTACATGGCGTACAGCCAAAGCGATTTCAAGCGCTTGGTCGCGTATAGCTCAGTCGCGCACATGGGATTCATCTTGCTCGGCGTGTACGCATTCAATGAAATTGCTATGCAGGGCGCGGTGGTGACCATGATTGCTCACGGCTTCTCAACCGCGGCGTTGTTCATGATGGCGGGAGCGCTGCAGCAGCGCTTGCACTCGCGCGAAATGTCGAAGATGGGCGGGCTCTGGGTGCGTGCGCCGCGGATGGGTGCGATGACGCTGTTTTTTGTTGTTGCTTCAGTCGGGATGCCGGGGTTAGGAAATTTCGTGGGTGAATTCCTTGCCTTACTTGGGGCATTCCAAGCTCACGTTCCACTGACCATCGCTGCCGCGATCGGCATTGTTGTTGCAGCAGTTTACGGCTTATCGCTGATGCAACGAGCGTTTCAAGGCGTCCCCAATCCGGATGTTGGAGAGATCGAGGACTTCGGAGCGCGTGAAATGACCGTCATGATCTTGATGATGATCGGGCTGGTATGGCTGGGTGTATATCCCCAACTCGTGCTCGATTTGTCAGCACCTGTTATCACGTCACTGGGGGTGGCAGGGCTGTGAGTCATACATGGGTTAACTCAGTGCTGCCACATCTGGTACTGACGGTGGGTCTAATGGTGTTATTGCTGGTGGTTGCGTTCCGTCGCAGCCACGCACTAGCGATGACGTCGACATTCCTGATTTTGGTCGTTGCTGGAGCCCTGATCCCGCAGTCGCTCGCTGCAGGTAGCGAGGACGTCTTTGGACTGATCCGCGTGGACGGCTATGGCCAGTTCTTTAGCGGGCTTTTCCTGCTCGCCGCCATTGTCACCGTATTGATCTCGTTTCGTTATCTTGATCATCGAGCGTCGAGTTGTGAAGAATTCTACATGCTCATTCTAACGGCCACCCTGGGAGCCATGGTCATGGCGGTGGCTTCCCATTTTGCGACGTTGATTTTAGGACTCGAGATTCTATCGATTTCGTTGTATGCCATGATCTGCTATCCCCAAGAAGGCAGACTTCCACTCGAGGCTGCCACGAAGTACCTGGTGCTATCCGGGGTTGCCTCGACCACGATGTTATTCGGTATGGCCCTGATCTATGCGGCTTCCGGATCACTGAGTTTCAGCGCATTGGGTCAACCAGTTGATAACCAAGGTGAGAACTACTACTGGTTGGGGCAGGGAATGCTGATCGTCGGATTGGCATTCAAGTTGTCCCTCGTGCCTTTTCATATGTGGACCCCTGACGTGTATCAAGGGGCGCCCGCGCCGGTGACAGGGTTTATCGCGACGGTATCCAAAGGGGCTGTGTTTGCTGCGCTACTCCGCTACGCCGTGATTTCGGATGTACTGTCCAACGCATCCATTGCATTGGGAATTTCTATCATCGCTGTGGGTTCGATGGTCGTGGGTAATCTTCTGGCGCTGTTGGAGAAAAACATCAAGCGAATTTTGGCCTTCTCGTCGATCGCTCATGTCGGCTATTTACTGATTGCGCTGCTGGTGGTCGCTGCGTTGGATGACTCTGAGATCGCTCGCGAGACCTTGATGGTATATCTGGCTGGCTACTTTCTTATGACCTTGGCAGCGTTCGGCGTGATCAGCGCGCTTTCGATTTCGGCGAGTGACCAGGACACCGAGCAGTTGGCCGACTACCGGGGTTTATTTTGGAGCCACCCAGTGCTTGCGGCAGTGTTGACGTCGGCGGCCCTTTCTTTGGCGGGTATTCCATTAACCATGGGCTTTATTGCCAAGTTTTACCTTTTCGCAGCGGGCGTCCAAGGCGCGCTATGGGTTCTCCTCTGGGCGCTCGTTATTGGCAGTGCAATCGGCATTTACTATTACCTTCGAATTGTATTTACCATGACGCAAAGCGAATCCACCGATGGTTCGGTGAGAGCTAACGCGATACCCGTGGAAACCATCGTGACCGTAGGGGTATTAGGTGCGGCTGTGATTCTCTTCGGTGTGTATCCAACGCCACTGATTGAGTTAGTGCGTGGCCTCATTGGCACGTTCGGTGCGTGACCGGGGCTAGACTTCTTGGAAGCTGTAACGGTTTGACGGAGACAACCACATGACAATTCGAGTACTTTTTCCGCGAACCGGGCGCGACAACCAGATCGAAATTGAAGCGCTCGGCGAAGGTGTGACGGGCGAGTTTTGCCGTGGCTTTGACACTGTTACCGAGGAGCAATGGCGTAACTGCGAGGGCATTGTTGGAGGACACGTGCCTGCTGACGTGATGGACATGCTCGACAACTGCCGCATTTTCGTTAAACCGGCGGTGGGATTTGACGACGTTGATCTTGCAGCATTCGGCGATCGCGGAATTGCCGTTAGCAACACGCCAGATTACGGCACGCGTGAGGTCGCCGATCACGCCATCGCCCTGATGCTGACGTTAACCAAAAGTATTGCCTTTCATGACGAATCGCTACGAGCTGACCCGTTGGCCAACTGGCGCCCGGCATTGAATCCGTTTGGTAAACGCATGGCCGATTGCACGATGGGCATTGTTGGCCTCGGCCGTATAGGGACTGCAGCGGCGATGCGCGCCAAGGCATTCGATATGGATGTGACCTTTCACGACCCCTACAAACCGAACGGTTCGGAGCTCGCCCTCGGTATTCGTCGGTCCGATTCGTTAACGGAAATGTTAGCTGAGTCAGACGTCGTTAGTGTGCATGCGCCGTTGAACGAAGAGACCACTCATCTCATTGATGCGGAGGCTCTCGCACACGCAAAAAAAGGAATCATTATTGTGAATACGGCGCGAGGTCCAATCGTCGATATCGATGCTCTGCATGACGCGATGAAGGATGACGTGGTCCTCGCTGCCGGACTTGACGTTCTACCGGAAGAGCCGGCGAAGCTAGAGCGTCCGTTGATTGCCGCATGGAAGGCGGATGAAGACTGGATTCGTCACCGACTTGTTGTCACGCCGCATTCTGCGTTTTTTACACCGGAGAGCGTTCGCGATATCCGGGCTTTTTCAGCGCGAACCGCGGCCCGGTATTTAAGGGATGGCAGGCTCGAAAACTGCGTGAACGAAGGAATTCTTGCTGGTCGGTAAAGTTCTTGAGCGGACGCCGGGACTATACGTCGTCGCCGGATAAAGGTTCGCGTTTAACCCGGGGGCGGCAGGAAGCTTGCCAGCATAAACAGCAGTGCGACAATCATTAAAGGCGCCGTGAAGCTCGTGCCACCGAGCTTCGTGAGCATCGATTTTTGTTCCGTCAAATTTCCCGGGAGTGCCGCTTGGACCAATCGGATTCGATGTTGAACCCAGTCGTAATAGAGCGCGTTGGCCCGTAACGGAACGTAGACCAGCTTAAACGCGGCCAACAGGATCAATTGGACAGCGACGCCGAGGTCTGGATAACCCATCCGTCCGATTTGCCCGGCAACCACAAGAATTAACAGAGAAATGAGGGTGACGATGCCGGCCCAGCGGTATTGCTTGCGGTATAAGAACCAAAAAACGTCAGCGAACAGCACGGGCCAGTGCCAGGCAAGTGGAGTGTAACCGCGTTCATCCGCGCGCCTGAAATAGGCGAGGTAGTAATTCTTGTTTGTTGGGCCGATAACGTCGGCGTACAGGTCATCATTGTTTTCGCTCATACCGATCTCTTCGCCAGTTGCTCGGAAAAGTGCCACAGTTGGTCTTGCAGTTCTTCGTTTAGAGCAGTTACGTTCGGGACCGTACGACGCATATTTTGATCGTAGTAGCCGCCGCTAGTCTCGGCATATTCAGGTGCGAGTGCCAATTGGACCGTATTATCAGCGCCCTGTTCTGGTGAACGCATGATGCGTAGTGCGCTCCCGAGTTTCATGCCCCAACGAAATAACCGATTGTCGCCTCCCAGGTTGGTTGCCACGACGCCTGGGTGGAGGCAGTTAGTCGTGATTCCTGTTCCACGGGTCCGACGATGCAACGCAAGGGTAAAAAGTACGTTCGCGAGTTTTGATGTCGCATAGGCTTGGAGGCCGGTCGCACCAGCGGTGTCGAGCGCCGCCTCGAAGTCGGCTGAACCGCCCTGGTAAGCGGCCGAGGCGACCGTCACTACTCGGCTGGCACCAGCACTTTCGAGCGTGGAACGTAGCCCCGTCGTCAGCACAAACGGCCCCAAGTGATTGGTGGCGAACGTTAATTCAATCCCATCTGCTGACATCGTCCGTTGGCGAGTAACAATGCCAGCGTTGTTAATGAGCAGATGGATAGCGCTCGCGTGTTGACGAACCTCCGCCACCGCAGCATTTACGGAATGGATCGACGAAAGATCGCAATGTACAGACTCAATCGCGTCATTGCCTGTTATCTCGGTAATCGCGGTCGCTAACGTTTCTGCCCGCTGCAAATCCCGGACCAACATAATCAACCGGTAGCCAGCTGCGGCGACGCGGTTGGCCGTTACAGTGCCGATGCCGTGCGTGGTACCCGTAACGACGGCCGTACGCACTACGTGACGACGTCCAGAGCGCCGCCGTCAATACGAATGTTCTGTCCGTGTATGGCGTCGGCTTTCGCACTCGCGAGGAACACGATCAAGTCGGCGACCTCGTCGCGTCGGACAATACGGCCGATGGGAACATCGGCGGCGATACGAGGCTCAATCTCTTCCCAGGTCTTGCCCCAGCCGTTGGCTGCACCTCGGCGCATGTACGCCTCTTGCACCTCGGGTGTCAAAATCATGCCGGGTGACACCAGATTCACTCGGATATTGGTACCGGCCACCTCTTTTGCGAGACTGACGGTCATCGTGGCTAGAGCCCCCTTGGCAGCATAGTAGTGCGGATTTCTTGAATTAGGACGCGTAGAACCAACGGTACCTAAGTTGATGATGCGTGCTCTATTCATGGCCTTCATATCCGGCAAAAATGCTTGGATGAGCCGTTCGGCTGAGAGTACGTTTTTTTGGTAGAGGTCGACCCAATCGCTTGAACTGAGTGTCTCCCACCGGCCTGATTCTGCCGTGCCGTAGTTGTTCACGAGAATTTCAGGGGTTGCTTTGAGCTGCTCGATGAGCGTGTTAGTACCGTCATCGCGGCAGATGTCCCCGAACACAGGATAGCCACCCCCCAGCTCAGCCACGGCGTCTCTCGCCTGCGCCTCGGTGAATCCATGCACGGCGACGTCGCTACCTTCTTCGATAAACCGTTTTGCCATCAACATGCCGGTACCCCGATAGCTCCCGGTTACGAGAACGCGGCGACCTGAAAGCTGCAAATCCATGGAAATCCCAACATCTCGTTGTCCGTCAGAATACACTGTTGTAGTGGAAGTATGGCCCGTCTCGGTTTTTCTCATGGCGGTGTTTCTTGGCAGTTACGTGCAAGGCATCACCGGGTTTGCGCTGGGTATCGTTGTCATGGCGATTGTGGCTGCGGCGCAGGTTTATGACGTGGCGGTCACGGCTGCGGTCGTCAGTTTTCTCGCGTTCGTCAATGTCGGGGTCGCACTTTATGGCCACGCGAGAGACGTTGATTGGGGTCTATGGCTAAGTCTTTCGGTGGGACAACTTACTGCGATCGGCGCTGGCATCTGGTTACTGCATCAGCTTTCGACCAACGCCGAAAACGTTCTGTATTTGATCCTTGGTGTCTTCATCGTTGGCGGAAGCGCGTCGATGGTGTTGCGGCCAACGCCGCGGTCGACGAGATCGCCGATATGGTCCGCCGTGGTAGCGGGCGCTGGAGGGGGACTTGTTGGCGGTATGTTCGCCGCGTCAGGACCGGTGATTGGTTGGTTTGCATATCGCCAACCTATTCCCGTGGCCACTGTGCGAGCGACTCTATTGGCGGGGTACCTCGTAACGACCAGTACGCGTTCGGTGGTGGTCGGCTTTAGCGGGGGGCTATCCGAGATCGTGTGGCAATTAACCGCGCTGGGGTTACCGGCCGTCGTCCTCGGGACTTGGCTAGCCCGTCGTCACGCGGCTTTGTTTGACGAAGGAAACATGCGTCGCGTCGCGTTTACAACACTTCTGCTGTTGGGGATCGGGATTATCGCGTCAGCCGTATTTGCGTTAACGCAGACGGTGACCGTTTAAGTAGACTGACGCCGCGCTTTGTCGGCCTTAGCCATCAGGCCAAATAGATCCCCCGTTTTTTCAGTGGAACCGAATTCTCGATACAACGTAGCGACGTTGATCACGATCCGTTCGGCATCACCCCAATTGTCATAATCGGTAAGAGATATATCCATGGCTGCTTCGTAAACGGGTAGACCAGCTCGGTAACGTTTGTTGGCCTCGTCTCGGATGTACACGAGATAGTCCCGAACGGCCGTTACCCCCCGTTTATCGGTAATAGGGCCGTGTCCCGGTACGATGGTCTCAACGTCGATTCCGAGCATGTAATCGCACGCGTCGATCCAATTGGCGATGGGTCCGACCCAGAGAATGGGGTGTCCCTCGATAAAGAGAATGTCCCCGGTGAAAATGAGCTTGTCGTCAGGAACGTACGCCAGAATGTCGCCTTTGGTGTGGCAAGGTCCAACCTGTTTTAACCGGACCTCCTTATCCCCAACAGAGACGTTCATCGTCCCTTCAAAGGTTCGAGTAGGTAATGTCGGCGTGATGCCCTCGAAGTCGAATGCGCCAAAACAGCGCTGTAGGAACTCCCCAGTTTCGCCCAACGAGGGGGCGTTGCGCATCATTGTTGCCAATCGATCAGGGGATTCCTCGGCAAGTTCGGCTGCGGTAGCTGCTGAGGAGATGATTTCCGCCCCGTGGACGAGTTCGTTGCCGTTGCAGTGATCGCCGTTCGCATGAGTATTAACGAGCGTGTTGAATGAACGCGCGGCGGTGGGTTCGGCTCGTGACATGGCGTTCAGCATCTCGCGGGTGAGTTTTAAGTCGAAGAGGGTGTCGACGAGAAGCGATTCATCACCGTCTACGACAAGACCCGCATTGCTCCATCCCCAACCGCCGTCTGGCTGAATCCACGCATATCCGCCGGATCCGAGGTCGTGTAATCCATGCGTGAATGGTCTGATCGACAACGTCATGTGGACTTCCTATACGTCTTCCCTAGACGATACGAACCCTAACGCGGGTTCGTATCGGAATGCGTTATCCGCTAGTTTAGCGTGATCGTGGACAATTTCGATGATATCCGCCCGTATCAGGATGCTGAAGTAGCTGGTGTGATAGAGCGCCTAATTCAAGATCCAGATATGGTGGGCAGTGTGGCGGCTTTTTTGGTGCCTCGCTGGTACCGTTTTCTTCCTCTTTCTGCGCGGATGTTCGCCCGTCAATTACTTCGTCGACGCGCGAAGGGATTAACCACAATTAGCGACGTGCAGGTTTTGCTGTCGGGGTACTTCGAACATATGATTCGTCGGACGACTGACGGTTTCTCGTGCTCTGGCATCGAACGCTTGGATCGTGAATTGCCGTATTTATTCATTGCCAACCATCGAGACATTGCGATGGATTCTGGTTTTATGAATTATGCCCTTTGGTCGAATGACTTCCCGACCTCTCAGATTGCTGTTGGGGACAATCTTTTTAGTCATGGATTCGAATCGGACCTGATGCGTCTGACTAAAAGTTTCGTCGTTGTTCGGAACGAGAAGGGCCTAAAAGCACAATATGCGGCCCTTTTGCGCACGTCGGCGTACATCCGGTCGACGCTAGATGCTGGTCATTCGGTGTGGATTTCACAACGCGAGGGTCGTTCGAAAGATGGGTTTGATCGGACCGAACCGGCCATTCTAAAGATGTTCATGCTTGCCTATCGGAACGAGGCTGACGAAAGCGTATCGGCTTGGTTGAACCAAGTGCAGTTGGTGCCTGTCTCGATTTCATATGAGGTCGATCCTTGCGCGGGTATGAAGGCTCGCGAACTGTATTTGACGGAACGTGATGGAAAATACGAGAAGCGTGCGAACGAGGATCTCGAAAGTATCGTCGCGGGCATCTTGGGATTTAAGGGCCGTGTTCATTTGAATTTTTCGAAACCCCTTCGTAGCGATTTCGATACTGTCGAGGCGCTAGCGACGGAGATCGACAGGTGTATCGCGGGTGGAATTGAGTCTTATCCCACCTACTTGGAATCAGAGAATCGGCTCACGGGACAGGAGAACGTTGTCGGACTTCGTGGGCAAGTGGCCGGCGCCTTTGATGACGCACTTGAGCAATTACCAGATAACCAGCGCCCATTCTTTCTGCTGCAGTACGCTAATCAGATCCGCAATAAACGCGAGCTCCTGAAGGTTGGCGAACGATAAGATCAGACTGAAAGAGGGGGTTCGTCCAATATCGCGAGTTGCTCCCGGAGGCTCAGGACGTGGTCGGACCAATATTTGATTCCATCGAACCACGGAAACGCGAGTGGGAAGGCGGGGTCGTTCCAGCGCCTCCCGATCCATGCCGCATGGTGAATCATTCTGAGCGTTCGAAGCGGCTCGATCAGCACTATCGTTCGCGAGTCGAACGAACAAAACATCGAGTACGCCTCGAGCAGGTCGGACAGAATGGATTCTTGGTCCTCACGATCCCCCGACAGAAGCATCCACAAATCCTGGATCGGCGGCCCGGTTTGCGTGTCGTCGAAGTCGACGAAATTGGGCGCGTCGTAACGCCACAATAAATTGCCGAGATGGCAGTCGCCGTGAATGCGCACGCCAGCGGGTTGGTTTTCGAAGGCAGAGTCGATGCGCTGAAGTAAATGGTTGGTGATCGACTCGTAGGCGTCGAAGAGCTCCGTTGGGATGAAATCGGAAGAAAGTAGGAAAGCCCGACTCTCATGCCCAAGACGCTCGGGCGTCAGTGAGGGACGGTGTGCAAAATGTCTCGCTCCACCGGTCGAGTGGATTCTAGCCACGGCGCGCCCCATGACGGAGAGTACGTCTCGATCTTCGATATTGGGAGGTCGACCAGCGCGCCGTGGAAAAAGAGCAAATCTAAATTCGGCGCCGGCGACGTGAAAGAGTGTTTGACCACCAACGGGCACGGGCGCGACACAAGGGATTTCGTTGTCCAGAAGTTCCTGCGTAAAGTCGTGCTCTTCACGAATACATTCATCCGTCCAACGATCGGGCCGATAGAATTTGGCGATGATCGGTTCGTCTTCTTCAACGCCTACCTGATATACCCGATTTTCGTAACTGTTGAGTGCGGTAAGCGTTCCGTTGGTGCGATAGCCCAAGATCTCGATCGCGTCGAGAATGATCTCGGGGGTCAAATGCTCGTAGGGTGTATCCGTCAACCAGACTCGCGGCTCCCGCCCGTAGTCGTAAGGCGACGGCAGTGTATGCCAAGCGGTTTCGATTCGTCACGTTCGCGGGCGCGTTTGTCTTCGTGGTGATCTGACGGAAGGGCCCAAAAGCGCGATCCAAGTTAGTTATTATGCGCGCTGAAAATCGATGGGTTTGGATATGGATTATCAGACGCCGCTTCGCGACATGCGTTTTCTCATTAACGATGTCCTCGACTTTGACGGTCATTTTGAGGCGATAGAAAGTGATGCGTCCCGGGATCTAGTCGACACCGTCCTGGAGCAGTGTGCGCGCTTTGCTGAGAACGAATTGTTCCCTTTGCGCGCGTCGGGGGATAAGACTGGGTGTTCGTGGAACGACGGCGTGGTAACGACCCCAGCGGGGTTTGCCGAAGCCTATGCCACGTACGTGCAAGGCGGATGGCCGTCCATCGCAGGGAATCCGGCGTTCGGGGGCCAGGGATTGCCACGGTCCATCAGTCTCTGGGTTGAAGAGATCATGGCCAGCGCGAATATGGCATGGACGATGTACGGTAGTTTGTCACGGGCGGCTATCAATGCCATCGATTCGCACGGTTCTGATGACCTGAAGGCGACGTTTTTGCCAAGTCTTATATCGGGAGAATGGACTGGAACCATGTGCTTGACCGAACCGCATTGCGGGTCCGACGTTGGTTTGCTGAATACACGTGCCGAGCCCCACGCGGACGGTTCCTACCGCATTAGTGGAACCAAAATATTTATTTCATCGGGCGATCACGATCTTGCAGACAACATCGTGCATTTGGTTCTCGCGCGGCTTCCCGATTCCCCTGCGGGAACCAAGGGAATTTCTCTATTTGTGGTGCCGAAATTACTCGATGGCGCGTTAAACGGCGTCGTTTGTGGTGCGATCGAGGACAAGATGGGCATCCATGGGAACGCCACCTGCATGCTGCACTTTGAAGACAGTTGTGGCTATTTGGTAGGCCAAGCCAACGACGGCATGCGGTGCATGTTTACGATGATGAATGAGGCGCGCATCCTTGTGGGTACCCAAGGCGTTTGTCTGATGGAATTGGGTTATCAGGCATCCCTTCAGTACGCGACGGAACGCCTGCAGATGCGTGCTGCATCGGGCCCCAAATCCCCAGATCAGCCAGCCGATCCGATCCTCGTTCATCCTGACGTGCGACGCATGTTGCTTACACAGAAGGCGTTTTTGGAAGGAGGTCGGGTGATGACGTATTTCGCAGCCCAACTTTCCGATATCGCTCATCGCGGTTCCGGCGACGATCGCGCAAGTGCCGAGCGCCTTCTCGATCTGATGACACCGATCGTTAAGGGATTTGTAACTGAGACGGCTTTCGAAGCGGTAAACCATGCGTTGCAGATACACGGGGGACACGGTTTTATACGCGAGACGGGTGTCGAGCAACTGGTACGGGACGCCCGTATCACCTTGATTTACGAAGGCACCACCCAAATTCAAGCGCTTGACCTTCTGGGTCGAAAAGTCGTGATGAATCAGGGTAAAGCGTTAACGAGTTTTATTGAGATGATTCGAGCCGAAGCCGATTTGCAATCGGACGGACCATTCGCTTCCGCGTTGCGGGAACTCGCCGATCAGTGGGGTGAGCTTGCGTTGGGACTTGGTGGCAAGGCCATGGAAGACGTAGACGAGATTGGGGCGGCGTCGGTTGATTTCTTGATGTACAGCGGGTACGCCACCATGGCGTACTTCTGGGCACGTATTGCGCGTGTGGCGAGCGCCCACGAAGACGACGCCTTTATGCGAGGGAAAGTGAAAACAGCCCAGTTCTTTTTTGACCGCATACTCCCGCGGGCGAACGCCCATCATCGGGCTGCATTATCGGGTGCAGACTCGCTAATGGACGTCTCGGCAAACGAATTCGGACACCACTGATGTTGCCGTACATGCCCCCGGGGAACGACATTGAATTTGTTCTATACGACCTCTTTGACGCCGAAACCGAATGGGCGCAGATCCCAGCGTTCGATTCGTTTGATCGAGACACCGTCAGGGCCGTTGTGACCGAATGCGGGAAGTTGGCTCGTGACGTTATGGCGCCCTTATCTCAATCTTCAGACGAGGAAGGGGCACATTGGAGTGACGGGGTTGTCACGGCTCCTGAAGGGTTCAAGGACGCGTACGCTGCATTAGCCGCAGGCGGATGGCTGGGCGTGTCGGGCAATCCGGAATTCGGCGGGCAGGGTTTGCCGAAGATGTTGACGGCGTCTTTGGAAGAGATGTTTTGGGGAGCCAATACCAACTTGTGGCTGTACGCGACGTTGACGGTGGGGGCGGCTATTTGTGTGGATGCCCATGCCGATGAGGACACGCGTCGTTTGTACCTGCCGAAGTTCTATAGTGGCGAATGGACTGGTGCGATGGCCCTTACCGAAGCGCATGCCGGGACCGATCTCGGACTCATTCGAACACGAGCGACGCCACGTTCCGACGGACGCTACGGCATCACGGGAACCAAAATATTCATCACCAGTGGTGAACATGATTTAGCGAAAAATATCGTCCACCTGGTTCTTGCAAAAGTGCCGGATGCGCCAGCTGGTAGTCGCGGTATATCGCTGTTCTTAGTACCGAAATACATACCCGGTGACGATGGATCGCTGGGAGAGCGCAACGGTTTTGAAAGTGCTTCGATCGAACACAAGATGGGTATCAAAGGGAGCGCTACGTCTGTGATCAACTACGGAGACGCGATCGGGTACCTTATTGGAGAACCCAATCAGGGCCTCGCTTGCATGTTCACGATGATGAATTACGAGCGCTTGTCAGTCGGTATTCAGGGGCTTGGACTCGCCGAGCGGGCGTATCAGGCGTCGTCTTCCTACGCCAAGGAACGGGTCCAAGGACGCGCACCGGAGGGCTCACGCGTTGCAAACACCGACGCCGATGCCATCGTTGGGCACCCGGACGTACGTCGAATGTTGTTGACGCAACGCGCATACAACGAAGGTGGTCGGGCATTTTCAATGTACGTCGGGTTGCAGCTTGATCGAGCGAAATACGCCCCTATTGAGGCGGTTCGCGAGAAAGCATCGGGCTTTGTTGATTTGCTGACGCCCGTCGCTAAGGCGTTTATCACCGATCGCGGGTTGGAGTGTACGCTGCTGGGGCAGCAGGTTTTTGGAGGTCACGGGTATATTCGTGAATGGGGCGTCGAGCAACTTGTTCGAGACGTACGTATTGCGCAGATCTATGAGGGCGCTAACGGGATCCAGGCGCTCGATCTGGTTTCACGCAAAGTTCTAAGAGATGGCGGTGCGACGGTGGGTGAATTGATTGACGATATCCGTCAAACCGAGGTACCGGAACGTTATACGGCGGCGTTAGATGAGGCATTAAGCGCGTGGCAAGAAGTCACGCGATGGCTATGCGATTCGGCGCCTTCGGACAGTAACCTCCCGGGCGCGGCGTCAGTCGATTATCTCGATGTGACGGGTCACGTCCTCTATGCGTGGATGTGGGCACGAATGGCAGGCGTTTCCGGTAGTACGGATAAACGTTATGTGGCGGATTATTACTTTGCCAAGCTACTACCTCGGTACTACTCACTTGTGGCTTCGATCCGCGGTGGTTCCGCGAGTTTGATGCAACCGTCATCTGACTGGTTCTGAAGAGTTCGTTAGATCGGATTCAATGGCACTACTTATCGAATATTGGAGACAATGTTTTGCACGAAATCGGTCGCGCCACTACCAGCGAAACCCGTCAAAAAGGTCACCTGTTTGCCATCGAAATGTGAATCGGTTTCGAGCTGTGGGACCTCTCCTTCCTGGCGTAAGCGCCAGCCGCGCTGTTCTGCGATAAACCATTCTGGGTGGCTGAGCCACGCGATGGCGGCAGAGTCCCAGGGATGAATACCGTTGTCTTCTGGAAAACGTTCGAGCCAAAAGTTGATCCAATCCTGGCAACGTTGGTAGCAATGCAAGCCAACGCCGCCTTGCTGCGTGAGAGGGTATAGGTCTCGGGCCGTCACAGTAACCTGGCTGGTCAATTCAAACCCCGCGAGCACCGCTCTTACACCGCTTTCCAGAAGGACGCTTGCCGCCATTGCATCATTTTCGAAGTTAAAGTCATTGACCGGACCTTGATTGCCAATGAAGAAAGACTGGCCTTGAGAACGACCTGCCACGATCACTACCGATTCAATATTTGCGACACGTTCGGGGTAGCGTTTAACTAGGAGGCCAACGTTGGTTAGTGGTCCAATGGCGGCAATATGAAGACGTTGCCTGCCAAGCTGCTCCGCCATGAATTCGACCGCATCGTTAGAGCCGGAACGTGTTGCGGACACCGCTCCTGACACGATCGGTATTGACACATTCTTTACCGTAAGTAGTTCTTGCGCTGCGCGATTAACCAAGTCCAAGGGAGCGTTGCCGTAAACGGTGGTGATACCGAGTAGGTTGAGCGCGTTATCGTTGATGGCTTCAATAATTGCGAAAGCATCGTCGATATCGCGGGGACGATCTTCGTGGACGACGCCGAGCGCGACGTCAGTATCGATAATGAGGTTCATACGTCCAGAACGCGCGCAGTTGCCCACTCGATCCACACTAAATCTTGGTCCCCCCGGTTTTCCGGTAAGGGTAATGTGGCGATACCCCAAAGTCTGCGTAAAACTTCAACGCCGGCGAAGCCTAGCGCGAGACGCAGGTCGAACGGGTTGGCGGGCTGGTAATGGTCGAAGGCAGCTCGGATCGCCGCATCGTCCAATCCGGCGAAGGCCAAGTGAGCGGCGAAGACGCCGAGATCGAATTCCGCTGCTCCGGCAAATGCGAATTCCGGGTCGATGACGCGAACACCCTGGGTCGTGCGCAGCCAACTACCGGGATAGAAATCGCCGTGAAGTAACGTAGGCCCATCACTCAAATAAACGTTTCCAAGCTCTTTCGCCCGCAAAGTAAGATCGTTTGAGCCGTGATCTTCGAAGGGAATTTCAAAGATATGGGCGTGATTTAGCATACGCATGTCTCGGTTGGTGAATACGTTAGATTCGATGTGCAACTGGTGTAAATCACGAAGCCATGAAAGGAGTTCTGGAATATCAGAATCGAGCGCCACGTCGCTGTAAATGTCGGTGCAATCCGAGGCGGGCCCAAGATCTTCGAAAGCCAGTAGATGGTACTCGGGTGCATGTCCTATAAATATTGGCATGACGGCCGCCATGGGCATCCCTTTGAGGGACTGATAAAAAGCGGCTTCGACACGATCCCGATCGATCGGCGCAGGAATGTTGGGATATTTCGCGACATAGGGAACGGATTGTTTCAGTACGATCGAGTCGGCGTCGGTGACGATGCGTAGGGTGAGGTTCATGTTTCCTTCCCCCGCGATTTCGGCAAACTTAAAGCGGCCGTCGAGCCATCCCCTATCCCTTGAAAAATCAGCGATATTTGCCGCGTTCGCGATCGACAATTCCATCTAAAACGATTCGTACGGGATAAATGTCGCTGGGCAACGCCAGAGAAAGTCGTTCCGACCTCGTGACCGATCTCGGATCACGCAGATAACCGTTGGGTGATTTTCTGGTAAATGCCGCCGAAGCCCCCGTTGCTCATGATCACGACATGACAGGTATTGCCGACGTATGCGCTGATTCGATCGACGAGTCGATCGATGTCATTTTCGACGGACGCAGCGGTTAGGCTCGCATTAACCAAGTCGGTTAAGTCCCACTGGATGTTTTCGCTGCGGAACCAAATGACCTCATCCGCTGGAGCGGTGCAATGGTAGAGATCCTCGCGAAGGGTGCCGAGGGACATGGTGTGTGTTCGCGGTTCGATGATTGCAACGATGCGCTCGCTGCCCACGTGATTCCTAAGGCCCTGCAGTGTCGTACGAATGGCAGAGGGATGATGAGCAAAATCGTCGTAACAACGAAGCCCATCTTTCTCCGCAAAGAGCTGCAACCGCCGTTTGACACCTTTAAACTGGCCCAGCGCTTCGATGGCAACGTCGGTGGGAACGCCCGCATGGCGAGCTGCGGCAATAGCAGTCAGTGCGTTATCGACGTTGTGCACGCCGAGTAGCGCCCACTCGACCGTTCCTAGCGCGGCATCGTCTAAGATGACGGTAAAGCGACTTCCATCTGACGTCATCGCGGACGCGTGCCACGATTCGCCGTTGTCCATGTCGATCCGTTGTAATCCTTTTTCTTCCATGGCAGCGAATCTAGCGACCGGTGTCCAACAGCCTTGTCGTAACACCTCGTCGACGGCCGATGATTGTCGTGGGGCGACGATCAATCCGTCACTGGGGACAGTGCGGATGAGGTGGTGGAACTGGGTCTGGATGGCGTCGAGATCCTTGAAAATATCGGCGTGATCGTACTCAAGATTGTTGATGACCAACGTCTTCGGACGGTAGTGGACGAACTTCGAGCGCCGGTCGAAATACGAAGTATCGTATTCGTCGGCTTCAACGACGAAAAATGGGCTCTCCCCAAGGCGGGCCGATATACCGAAGTTGTTGGGGACACCGCCGATCAGGAAACCCGGATCAAGTCCAGCGTACTCCAGAATCCACGCAACCATGCTCGTTGTCGTAGTCTTGCCGTGAGTTCCCGCGATCGCAATCACCCATCGATCTCGTAAAATGTTTTCACCGAGCCAAGCGGCACCCGAGGTGTAGTCGAGATTTTGGTTGAGTACGAATTCCACAGCGGGATCGCCCCTTGGGCGCTCGGCGTTACCGATGACGATTTTTTCGGGTATTGGATCAAGGTGTGATGGGGCGAAGCCTTGATTGACCGTTATCCCCGCATTTGCGAGCTGCTCGCTCATCGGTGGATAAATAGGACCGTCTGATCCAGCCACTTCAAAACCGGATTCCTTCGCGAGTAACGCCAAGCTACCCATGAGGGTGCCACCGATTCCGAGAAAGTAGACGCGCTCGCTCATGTTGCTAACGTTGAGCTTACGCTGTAACTCGCGATTGCGATGAGGAGTGCGATGCCAACGGCGCGCGTCATGTCGACACTCATTGCTCGGTGAAGAATGAATCCCGACGCAGCGAGGCTCCAAAGAAGGAAGGGGATTGCGATCAGGACGCTCCCCGTGAGCTGGAGCACGAGCAGCATCAGAATACCGAGGACGAGGTCAACGCCCGTCATCGCAGCGAAAGTTTGATAGAACCTTTGATGGAATCCAACGAGTCGGAGTGCGCCCCATGTCATGAGGGCCGTGACGGCGAGCGCACCGTAGGTGGGTAGGAGTTGTATCCCGTTTAGACCAGAACTTTCGGACATCACACCTGGTCCGAACAACTGGGTGAATACGGTGAGCACCGTCTGCAGCGCTACCAACAAAGCAATGAAGTAGGGGTGTGAAGGTGCCTTTTCCGGGCCGTCCCGAAACAGGGCGATGTTCCAAAACAACTGAACAACGGCGAGCATGCGGAAATTGTCGCATAAATTGTGTGGATCCCTGAGAATCCCGACATTCACACTTTGGGAATGGTCATGACGCGGAGCAACGCGCTGTACGCGCAGTCGGGCGGGGTTACCGCCGTGATCAATGCCAGTGCTTGCGGTGTCATCGAAACTGCGCGCAAACACAAAGACGTCATCGGGCGTGTTTTTGCGGCGAATAACGGGATTCTTGGTGCGCTCACAGAAGAATTAATAGATACGGGCAGAGAAAGCGCACGTGCAATCGCGGGTCTCCGGTCTACCCCGAGTGGCGCTTTTGGTTCGTGCCGATACAAACTGAAATCGCTCGAAGAAAACGAACGTGAATATCGCCGGCTGATCGAAGTATTCCGTGCCCACGATATCGGCTATTTTTTTTATAACGGTGGCGGAGACTCGCAGGATACCGCGCATAAAGTTTCCCAACTTGGGAAGCGATTGGGTTATCCCATCCGCTGCGTGGGTATTCCAAAAACGGTCGACAACGACTTGCCGTTTACCGATACCTGCCCGGGTTTTGGCAGCGTTGCCAAATACGTTGCCGTTTCTGTGCGTGAAGCCGCAATGGACGTGGCGTCAATGTGTGAGACCTCAACCAAGGTCTTCATCATGGAGGTCATGGGTCGACATGCAGGTTGGATTGCCGCGGCGGGTGGTCTTGCGGCTGACAAACCGGGCGACGCACCCCACGTCATCGTGTTTCCTGAAGTACCGTTCTCGAAGGTCAAGTTCCTTAGAAAGGTGAAGAAGACCGTCGATACGCGTGGATTTTGTGTCATCGTGGTGTCGGAAGGCGCGCGTTACGCTAATGGACGGTTTCTCGCGGATACCGGCAACCTTGACGCGTTTGGTCATGTTCAGTTGGGCGGGGTAGCGCCGACGATTGCGGCGATGATCAACGATAAACACGGTTATAAGTATCATTGGGCAGTTGCCGATTATCTGCAGCGCGCCGCACGCCACATCGCATCAAAAACCGATGTCGATCAGGCGTACGCGGTGGGAAAGGCGGCCGTCGAACGTGCGATTCGGGGCAAAGACGGGATCATGATGACGATTCGCAGAACCTCGGATTTGCCCTATCGGTGGACGGTGGGTGAAGCGCCTCTTCATCGAGTCGCGAACGTAGAGCGAACGATGCCAAAGTCGTACATCGCGCAGGATGGATTTGGCATTACCGCGCGTGCACGACGCTATTTAGCGCCGTTGATTCGTGGCGAGGATTATCCGAGGTACAAGCAAGGGCTGCCGCAGTACACGCGATTGAAAGCAGAACTCACGGCGAAAAAATTACCGGCGTTCTCTCTCGAGGCTTAAACGTCGCGTGACAACGCAGCGACTGGCGAGCGTTCGCGTGCGCGGAACGCCCGTTGTACAGGGGCGTCTATGCTCCTATCGCTGCCAGCAACAGGATCGCAACAATGTTGATGATTTTAATCATCGGGTTGATTGCAGGGCCCGCCGTGTCCTTGTAGGGATCCCCTACCGTGTCGCCCGTTACCGCGGCCTTGTGGGCTTCGGATCCCTTCCCACCGTGGTTGCCGTCTTCGATGTACTTTTTGGCGTTATCCCAAGCCCCACCGCCAGCCGTCATCGAGATTGCGACAAATAGACCGGTGACAATCGTTCCAAGAAGCATCGCTCCGACGGCACTCAAAGCACTCGCTTGATCGAAGACTAAGTTGAGCACGTAATACACGACAATAGGTGCGAGTACGGGCAGCATTGATGGGACGATCATTTCTCGGATTGCTGATCGGGTCAGTAAGTCAACGGCTTTGGTGTAATCGGGCCGGGTTGTGCCATCCATAATGCCTGGCATCTCGCGAAACTGCCGGCGTACTTCCTCAACCACCGCGCCGCCCGCCCTGCCGACGGCCTGCATTCCGAGCGCGCCGAAGAGATAAGGCAGCATGCCTCCGATAAGAAGTCCGATAACGATGAAGGGGTCCGACAATTCAAAGCCAATGTCCAAATTGGGAAAGAAGTGTGCCAGGTCGTAGGTGTAGGCGTTGAATAACACAAGCGCCGCGAGGCCGGCTGAGGCGATGGCGTAACCCTTGGTGACTGCCTTGGTCGTGTTGCCGACCGCGTCAAGGGCATCGGTGGTTTTACGGACGTCTGCATCGAGATCGCTCATTTCGGCAATACCGCCGGCGTTGTCTGTTACTGGGCCATACGCGTCGAGTGCCACCACCATACCTGCTAGCGCGAGCATTGTTGTCGCGGCGATGGCGATTCCATAAATACCAGCAAATTGGAATGCGGCGACAATACCAACCGCGACGATGATGGCCGGGACAGCGGTTGCTTCCATCGAAATCGCGAGGCCTTGAATTACATTGGTGCCGTGTCCGGTTTCCGATGCACGAGCGATCGACTTGACAGGACGATATTCTGTTGACGTGTAGTATTCAGTTACCCAGACGATGAGTCCGGTGACGACCAATCCCACCAGCGCGCAGTAAAAGAACTGTCGACCTTCATCACCAGGGAACATGTGATCGGTTACGAAGAAAATTAAGAGTCCGGAAATGACCGCGGTGGCGATAAAGCCTTTGTAGAGCGCCCCCATGATATTTTCCGAGCTTCCAAGTCGGACACAAAACGCTCCGATAACGGACGCAATAATGCAGACGCCTCCAATAAGCATGGGCATCTCAATAGCGCTTAGCTGATCAGCGCCCGAAAATTTAATGGTTGCCAGCAACATGGTGGCGACAATAGTGACCGCGTAGGTTTCAAACAGGTCGGCGGCCATACCGGCACAATCGCCGACGTTGTCGCCGACGTTGTCGGCAATGACTGCAGCATTGCGTGGATCGTCTTCGGGAATACCGGCTTCGACTTTGCCGACAAGATCGGCACCAACGTCAGCACCTTTTGTAAAGATACCGCCGCCAAGGCGAGCAAAGATCGAAATTAAGGATGCGCCGAACGACAGCGCGACCAATGGTTCGATCAGGAGGCGTCCCTCAAGACCCATACTTTTGAGAATGGCGTAATACCCAGCGACGCCGATGAGCCCGAGGCCGACGACGAGCATGCCAGTGACCGCGCCCGATTTAAAAGCGATCGCGAGTGCGGGCTTGAGCCCAGTCATGGCGGCCTGCGTGGTACGAACGTTGGCTCGTACTGAAACGTTCATGCCGATGTAGCCAGCGATACCGGAAAGCACGGCACCGACGACAAAGCCGATTGCGACTAATGTGGAAAGCGCTAGCCAAAGAACCAGTGCAACCACAACCCCAACAACGCCGATAGTGAGGTATTGACGGTTGAGATAAGCCGTTGCACCTTCTTGAATTGCACCTGCAATTTCGCGCATACGATCTGAACCGGCATCGGCGGACATCACGGACCGTACAGCCCAGCCTCCATAGAGCAAGGCAAGCACGCCACACATTAGGGAAATCTGCACATCAGTCATGAAGAAGATCCATTGTTGCTTGAGGTAATTCCAACTAAGAAAACCTTTGCGAACCGCTTGTTGTAAGGTTTTCGGACGGGGACTCTACCGTAGGCGCAGTGGTGCTACAAGACGAATCATCGGCTTCAATCGACGACGTGTCTCGGGTGAGCCCCAGTTCCATTGAACTATGAGTGTTGAAAAGCAGGGGGAGGCTTTTAGTCTAGGCAGACGCCGTTTAGTGAATCTTAAGATCGCCCATTGCATCGATGGATTTGACGTCAAAAGAGGCCGGCAAGCGCTCGCCATCCGTGGTCACGAACGTGATGGTGGGATTGGGGGTGCTGTTCAGTTTCAAACGAAATAGCATGATATGGGCGTGACCAGGAGCCAAGCGCAAAGTTGTTTTTGGTTCGACCACGAGTCGTGCTAACTGCCTCATGCGAGCTCGATTGGAGGTGATTACAGTCTCGTGGAACTCGATTGTTCCGGTCCAAGGCGCGTCGGCACTGGCGATTGTGAGCCGGGTATTCCCATGGTTTGTAATGTCGACGTATGCAGCAGTGAAGTCCTGTGTAGTCAGTGGTTGACGGACAATTGCGTTGTCGAAGCTGACGCGTTCGTTCGCGACGATGGGAACCGCTAGCGTAATCAACGTGAGCAAACTCAGAAAACACCTAGCGTGCACTTGGGTCCTCCAACGGCATTACCAATACGCGTACCTGTGGTGGTAATCCGATTTCGATCTCTCCTCGGATGCGACGTTGTCCTGGTCCATCGTTGAGCTGCTCGTACATCCATCGGCCGTCGGCATCACTGCCGGCACGTATCATCACTCTCGCGTTGGATGCACGTGCTGTCGGGCTGAAATTGTTGAGTTTCAGCGAAGCGAACCGACTACGTCGGCGCACTTCGTCGGCAGGCAAAGTCAGCGACCACCGACGCGCATTTTCAAGCAGTTTTATCTGGCGGCGTAGGACAAGGATCCCGGCGGAATCGCGGTCGATTTGTTCGGCGAAATCGAGTTCGGCACGTGCGGCTATCCAGGCTTCTCGGGCGATCGCAGCCATCGCGCGCTCGATATATCGTTCGACGATGCGTTCGAGCCCGTAGGTCGCGTCCGGTTGATCGGGCGCGATTTCCAGCACCCGTTGATACCACGCGAATGCGTTATCGTCGTTTGGCGCGTCGAGCTGACCTTTGTTAAGGGCGATTTCGGCGCGATTCAAAAGATATTCAACGCGATCCCAATCAATGGCGTTAGGAACCGTTGGCGGAGGCGTCGACGAGGGGGGAATCACGGAACATGCGCCTAGCGCGAGCGCTACCGATACGAAAAGGGATAGAAGGCGCATGTGCTTGTCAATGATTCCTGGTTTCCGATGCCATATATAGTGTACAAACACGCCGCGTTCTATCGCTCGCAACGAGAGACAATTTCGTCATGCTGCTTGTGACCCCCCAATGGATTGTCCGGACCGTCGCCTCGATGGCGGCGATGGTCGTGATGTCTTTGACTGCGACAGCCGAGAGCCCGGTAAATTTTGCTGGGACAGACGTTCTGACGGAACAACCAACGTTTCTCAGTGTCGACGAAGCCTATCAGATGGATGTGTCGCTATCGGATAATGGCCACATCGAAGTGCGTTGGCGTATGCCGCCCGGGTATTACCTTTACCGACATCGCTTCGCGTTTGCATTGGATTCAGGCGGGACGCTTGGACAGCCGATCATTCCAGTTGGTATAGAAAAAGTTGACGACTACTTCGGGGAAGTGGAGGTCTATTACGACGAAGTAAACGTCCGTATTCCGGTCATCGAACAAACCGGTCCCTTACGGATCAGAATTACGTACCAGGGATGTGCCGATTATGGCCTCTGTTATCCACCTGAAACGCGTGGTTGGACGTTGGTTCCGGAAGGCTACACGGTGGAGGCGATAGCAGAGAACNGGATAGAGTCTAACGATGTGTCGATGTGGGTTGTGGTTGGTTCGGCACTACTCGCTGGATTTTTGCTTAATTTGATGCCNTGTGTGTTCCCCGTCCTCGCCATTAAGGCTGTGACNGTTCTAGACATTGCTCGAAGCGGGCGAGGGCTCACGCACGCGTTTGGCTACGCGTCGGGCGTAGTATCCACATTTCTCGTTCTCGGCGTGTTATTGGCANCNTTACGAACGGCNGGTGANGCCGTTGGNTGGGGCTTTCAGTTGCAGGAACCCGGGTTTGTTTCTGCAATGACGGTCTTGTTTTTCGCGATGGGNTTGAATTTGCTTGGCGTACTNGAGTTGCCTGGTTTCGGGGTNGCCATGAGTAAACCGANCGCCTTTCTGACNGGGATTATTGCTGTCGTGGTCGCGACNCCGTGTACCGTTCCGTTCATGGCGTCGGCGATGGGNTACGGGTTGAGTCGTGGAACGGGTGCGTTGCTTCTTGTGATGGTGGTTCTTGGTATCGGTATGGCNGCACCGTATGTATTGATCACGGGCTTTCCAGCGATTGCTCGTCGATTGCCGAANCCCGGNGNATGGATGGTGACGATAAAACAGGCCATGGCNTTTCCGATGTTTTTGACCGCNGTATGGNTGACCTGGGTGTTNGCTCGACAAGCNGGCGCCGACGCCGTTCTGGTGCTACTAGCGGGTAGCGTCGGANTGGGTTTACTCAGTTGGCTTGGCATGAATAANAGTGCTCGGATGAGTCGNGTATGGAGTGCNGGACTNGCCCTGNTCGTNGCCGTCGTCTGGGGTGTTACGNGCGTGCTCGACGAACCGACGCGANNGGAANCCGCGGAGAATCGNTTCGACGTTGCTGCGTTCGAGACTGCGCGGGCATCTGGNCGACCNGTGTTCTTAAATATCACNGCGTCTTGGTGTGTGACGTGCTTGGCGAATGAACGGACAACCCTCGCNACAGATCGAGTNCAGGANTATTTTGAGAATAACGGCATTGTNTATATTAAGGCNGACTGGACTCGACGGGATNCGTCNGTATCNGACCTTTTAACAACATTTAACCGCTCNGGGGTCCCACTTTACGTNTTTTTCCCGCCAAGAAGTCAACCNAGNNTTCTCCCCCAATTGCTAACNCCAAGCNTNCTTTTAAGAGAAATTGNCGACTATTTAGNCATTAAAAGTCNGTAAGTTCGGCTAACGTGCAAGNAAATGAATGAAATCGAGGGGTGATCGTGTCATACTGCGTTTTTCGNGGTGGATCGTCGTCGAATGCCGAGGATACTGGTATTACATGGCCCCAATCTAAACCTATTGGGTACGCGAGAACCTGAGATCTACGGTTCCGNCACGCTGGCAGATATCAATACCGAACTGCAACGGCTTGCAGACGTCGCGCGGAGTTGAGCTGACAACCTTGCAGAGCAATGCGGAATCGGATCTCGTCGAGGCCATTCAGAATGCGGCAAACGACGACACCGGCTTTATNGTCATCAATCCGGCAGCGTTGACACACACCAGTGTTGCGCTTCGCGATGCGCTACTGGCGGTGGATCTGCCGTTTATTGAAGTCCACCTATCGAATGTGTACGCGCGGGAAACGTTTCGCCATCAGTCCTACCTCTCCGATATTGCGACAGCGGTGATATCGGGGTTGGGCTCGGCNGGGTATGAATACGCNCTNAGTACCGCAATCAATACGCTGGAGCAATGATGGATCTTCGGAAGATCAANAAACTGATTGAGTTGGTTGAGGAATCGGACGTCCGGGAGCTTGAGGTTAAGACCGGCGAGGAAAGNATCCGTATNGCGCGTGGAGAGATCGNTCGACAATCGAGNGCTCCGACGCTGACCGAAAAGATCNTCTCAGCACCNGTNGGCGAAGGNCAGATCGTCGNNGCACCGATGGCCGGGACGTTCTACCGTTCGCCGGCTCCGGGCGAACNCGCGTTTGTNGCTGAGGGAGATAANGTGTCGATGGGGNAGGTCCTTTGCATCATCGAGAGCATGAAGATGATGAACCAAATCGAGGCGGACTGTGATGGAACGGTCGTNGAGGTTCTNGTTGCCAACNGTCAGGCAATCGAATCCGGTACGCCGTTGATGCGGATCATCTGACTTCTCTTGGCTTGGTTCCGTGTTCGGCTAANCGCGGTAGCCAGTGAGCTTGCTGAGCAATTCGCCGACGTTCTGGTGATTAACGGAGCGTTGGCTGTTTCGTTCTANGGNNACGACGGTGGGGATGTCCTNGAGCCCGNTCCGGGGGAGCTGCGCTTGTGGCCGAGCGTTGCTGTGGAGGCATTGTTCCCCTTGGAGACCGATGTTGAGGGGGTCCGAACGCTTGTCCGNACGGCTGGGTTCGACGTGGNGCAACTCGATTTCTTGGGTGNTGANGATTGGTCCNTTCACGGCACGGCGANAGCGAGNGAACTCGATTTCGGTGGCCTATCCGTGGTNCCGCGTAACGCTTCCCNCGATAATGAGNCNGGCGTGATCCGGCTAGACCCCGGTCTTGCGTTTGGNACCGGTGGGCACNCGACTACGGCTCTGTGCCTCCGCTGGCTCGGCACGGCGGATCTTCGCAATNGAAGTGTTCTGGATTATGGATGTGGNTCCGGCNTTTTGGCGATCGGTTCGGCCAAACGNGGNGCNAAGACNGTTGTTGCCGTNGANCACGACCTTCAGGCCTTGTCTGCTTGTCGCGATAATGCTGCCTATAACNAGGTCGCCGTCGAAGTNGGTGCAACCACCGCANCATGTGCCNAAGGCCGNTTCGATGTGGTGATTGCGAACATTCTNGCCGGNNCGTTGATCAAATTGTCTTCCACGTTAATTCAACGACTGGGACNCGGNGGCCAAATNCTGCTNTCGGGNATACTCGTTGCCCAAGTNGATGAAATACGAGCCGCNTACGGAGNGATCATTTTTGCGCCACCGGTGATTGAAGAGGGATGGGTCTTGTTACACGGCCNTCGCNCCTGAGGNNGGCTGTTAGGGCGCTTTTTGTNNCCGAATCNATAANCGTTATGATGGATGTTTACAGCCATNGGTGNNNTGCCGGTGGTCGCAATCGGNCCNTACAAATTAGCTAATTCGGTGCTGTTAGCGCCGATGGCGGGTATTACCGATTTGCCTTTTCGGCATCTGGCGTGGCGGCTGGGCGCTGGCTTGGTGTACGGTGAAATGACTGTNGCTCGTCCCGACCTATGGCACACGCGTAAATCCATTGAACGGCGAACGCTGGATCGCCGTATTCAACCCGCCGCCGTCCAAATCGCGGGGGCTGAGCCAAAGTGGTTGGCTGATGCCGCGCAACGGCACGCGGACGATGGTGCGCAGATTATTGACATCAACATGGGCTGTCCGGCGAAGAAAGTGTGCGACAAGGCGGCGGGATCTGCACTTTTGCGGGACGAAGGCCTTGTTCGATCAATCCTAGAAGCGGTTGTCAAAGCGGTCGACGTTCCTGTCACGCTNAAAATTCGAACTGGCTGGTGTCCTAACACGAAAAATGCGGTCACGATTGCACGCATCGCAGAAGCATCAGGAGTATCTGCGCTCACCGTACATGGCCGAACCAGGGCATGTCGTTTTAAAGGGTGTGCCGAGTACCAAACCGTGTCGGAAGTTGTCACCTCCGTCGCCATTCCGGTATTCGCCAATGGCGATATCGGCGATGTCGATAAAGCGAAGAGCGTCGTTGAACGGACGGGGGCTGCTGGTGTCATGATCGGGAGATCCGCGCTNGGGGCGCCGTGGCTACCCGGTTACATAGCTCGAGGGCTTGCTGGGGAGGTGGCGCAAGAACTAGATTTCGTTGAGCGCGTAGTGATCATGCGAGAACATCTCGATGCAATGCACCGGTTTTACGGTGTGGAACGCGGCGTCAAGATTGTCCGTAAACACGTCCAATGGTACTTGCAACGCCTGCAACTCGATGAACAAAGGATCAAGTTGTTTAACCGTCTCGACGACCCAGAGTCACAGCAACGCTTTCTAAGCGAACTAAATCCAACGCTGGATAAAGCTGCGTGATCGAGCCCAAGAGAACAAGGACTGAATTAACGACATGACACAATTGACCGTTGCTCGCGCGCTCATAAGCGTCTCGGACAAACGCGACATCGAAATTCTGGTGAACCAACTCCATCAGAGCGGTGTGGATATTCTGTCGACTGGGGGTACCTATAAGGCGATTGAGGCCGTGGGCGTTCCGGTAACGGACGTAGCTCAATACACAGGGTTTCCAGAGATCATGGACGGTCGTGTTAAGACGCTGCATCCAAAGGTTCACGGAGGAATTTTGGGCCGTCGGGCGTTGGATACNGAGCTGATGAAAGATCACGGAATCGCTCCAATCGATCTCGTCGTCGTCAATCTATACCCGTTCGAGGCGACCGTTGAACGTGATGATTGCGATCGCGAATTGGCGATTGAAAATATTGACATTGGTGGTCCGGCGATGGTGCGTTCGGCGGCAAAAAACCATGGTGACGTCTTGGTGATTGTCGACCCGGACGACTACGTCGAAGTAGCCGATCGGATCGCTAAGGGCATCATAGATCTCTCGTTTCGGGAAAAAATGGCCGCGAAAGCGTTTCGGCATACGGCCGGATACGATGCTGCGATCGCGGGCTATTTGTCGGCTAACGAACGTTTTCCGGAAGTGCTGAATCTAAAATTCGAACTGCGCGATGCGATGAGATACGGAGAGAATCCTCATCAGCAAGCGGCGTTTTACACCGAGAAAAATCCGCCTCCTGGGACGGTTGCGGCGTTGGAGCAGCACCAAGGTAAGGCACTTTCGTACAACAATGTGGCGGATACCGACGCCGCCATTCAGTGCGTTAACGTGTTCGATGATCCGGCCTGTGTGATTGTTAAACACGCGAACCCATGCGGTGTGGCGATCGCGGATTCGATCGGTGAAGCATACGCGCATGCATTCGCAACCGATCCAACCTCGGCGTTTGGAGGGATTATCGCGTTCAACCGACCCCTCGATATGACTACGATGGCNGCGGTTGTTGCAAATCAATTTGCCGAAGTGGTCGTCGCGCCGAGTATTGCGCCGGGTGTTATTGACGAGGCTCAACAACGCAAGAATCTACGGGTTTTAACGACGGGACCACACGAGAATACACGGCGAGGAATGGAATTTAAGCGTGTGGGCGGTGGCATTCTCGTGCAAGAGGCGGATGAACGATGTTTGGACGAGGCAGGCATTAGAATCGTTACAACGCGAAGTCCGACGGACGCGGAACGACGTGACCTTGAATTTGCCTGGCGTGTAGCCTGGTTCGTCAAGTCCAACGCCATCGTTTTCGCACGTGCCGGACGTACCGTTGGTGTGGGTGCTGGTCAAATGAGTCGAGTGATAAGTGCAAGGATCGCGGCCATGAAGGCAGCGGACGAGGGTCTTGCCGTGGTGGAGTCCGTGATGGCGTCCGATGCATTTTTCCCTTTCCGCGACGGGATTGATGCCGCCGCCGAAGTTGGAATTACTGCTGTGATACAACCAGGTGGTTCCGTGCGAGACGATGAGGTGATCGAGGCGGCGAATGAACATGGCATGGCGATGGTGTTTACCGGGGTTCGGCATTTTCGACACTGATTGCTCGAGCGGGATGGATTAAGGGGCAAGGACACATGAACGTACTGGTCGTTGGCGGCGGAGGTCGCGAACACGCACTTGCGTGGAAGGCATCGCACTCAACCCAAGTGGAGACCGTTTTTGTTGCGCCAGGAAATCCCGGAACCGCAGCTGAACCGGGCTGCCGGAATGTCAACATTGCGGTCGATGATTTCACTGCCCTTGCGACTTTTGCTGCATCGAACGACGTTGGCTTGACGATTGTTGGTCCAGAAGGGCCGTTGGTTGCCGGTATTCGAGATTTTTTTGATGCGCGGGATCTTCGCTGTTTTGCACCTTCGCAGCGGGCTGCGCAGCTCGAAGGTTCGAAAGCCTTCAGCAAGGAATTTCTCTCGCGCCACGAGATCCCGACGGCGCGATACGAAACCTTTACGTCGTTCATTGACGCGAATCGCTACATTCAAGCTGAAGGTGCGCCGATCGTCATCAAAGCGGATGGGCTTGCAGCCGGCAAAGGCGTTGTCGTTGCAGGGACGGTCGCCGAGGCAGTTGATGCGGCGCGCGTAATGCTGTCGGGCGAGCGATTTGGGGATGCGGGGAAGGAGATTGTGGTTGAAGAGTTTCTCCCGGGTGAGGAAGCCAGTTTCATTGTAGTTGCGGACGGGGACTCGGCACTGCCGTTCGCGAGTAGTCAAGACCATAAAGCCCGAGATGCTGGTGACACAGGGCCGAACACCGGTGGGATGGGCGCGTATTCGCCTGCACCGGTGGTAACCGGTGACATCCACCAACAAATTATGGAGGCCATCATTAATCCGACGATCCGGGGTATGGCCGCGGACGGAATTCGGTACCAAGGGTTTCTTTACGCGGGGTTGATGATCGATGAGACCGGGGTGGCAAGAGTGATCGAATTCAACTGTCGTTTCGGCGATCCCGAGGCACAGCCTGTCATGATGCGGTTGGAGTCGGATCTGGTGGAACTGTGCCAACGCGCGCTTGATGCGGAATTAACTACGGTTGAGTTAGCGTTCGCCGAAGACGTTGCGCTTGGCGTGGTGCTGGCATCCGGTGGCTATCCAAACAACTACGAGATAGGGCATGAAATTCGTGGACTTGCGGAAGACATCGACGGGACGAAATTGTTTCACGCCGGTACGCGCGAGGATGGTGCTCGCGTGATAACTGCCGGTGGTCGAGTACTTTGCGTCGTGGGGATGGGGAGTTCGGTGGGAGAAGCTCAAGCTCGAGCATATAAGCGCGTCGACGCTATTGGTTGGAAGGACATGTATTGTCGTCGCGATATTGGCCATCGTGCAGTACGACGAGAGTTAGGTTAGTCGTGCAACATTGAGGTCAGTATGAAGGTAGATGCATCAACTGCCGTGGATCTGCACGGGATCGGACGACAAGCGGCACGACTCGAAACACTCGGNTACGACGGTCTCCGGGTCGCCGAACTCAACCACGATCCCTTCATGGCACTTGCCGTCGCGGCAGGACAGACCTCCAGAATCGAACTCGTGACATCGGTTGCAGTGGCTTTTGCCCGCAACCCCATGTCCATGGCCGTCCNAGCCCACGATCTCAANGCCTATTCAGGGGGACGTTTGGTGTTGGGTCTAGGCTCGCAAGTTAAACCTCATATCGAACGTCGGTTCAGCATGCCCTGGCACAAGGCTGCGCGTCAGATGCGTGAATTCATCGAGGCCATGACGGCAATATTCAACTGCTGGTATGAGGGTGCGCGGTTAGAGTACGAAGGTGAGTATTATCAACACACGTTAATGCCGCGGACGTTCATGCCTGACAACACGGAGGGACTCCGCCCACGTATTGCGTTGTCCGCCACAGGCCCATTGATGACCCGTGTGGCAGCGGAGATTGCAGATGGAATGATCATGCACCCGTTCTCGTCTGCGAAATACATGCGCGAAGTCACGCTTCCCGCCATTGAGGACGGGTTACAGACAAGCGGTCGTAGTTTGAGTGAATTCGAATTGGATTACGCGCCGTTGATCGCAACTGGAGTGAATGAAGAGTCGATCGTACGGGCTATCGCCACAATACGAGATCGAATCGCATTCTACGGATGCACCGTCGCATACAGGCCGGTCCTTGAAATACATGGTTGGGGAGAGCTTCAGGATGAGCTTATTTCCNTGAATCGCCAGCATCGTCGAGACGAGATGTCGCGTCTTATCTCCGACGAGGTGCTTGAGACACTGGCGATTGTCGGTAATCCGCGATCGGTGGTAGAACGGATGCGTGAGCGGTTTGGCGGTCTAATTAGTCGGACTGGTTTTGCCATTCCTAACATTTCTGATGATGAACTCGGGTCACTGTTGGAGCTACTTCGGAGTTGAGTTTGGGGAAGAAATCCAGCGCATGCAGCACGCGATGTTCTAGCCAACGATCCCCAGTCCTTTGTATTCTGTTGNATACGCATCAAGGCACTAGCTTCGTATGATCCGACTCGGAAAGCGTCGATGATCGACCGGATGATTCGTGTATTCGATCGGGGATTGCGGACCGTCGCAGGTATCCATCCGGAAACGGACGATATACCCGATGCCCCAACGTCGGATCTTTCCGGTGCCGAAAAACGCCGCGCGGGGTCGCTGATGCGCGTTAANCATACGGGCGAGGTATGTGCGCAGGCACTATATGAAGGCCAGGCATTGACGGCACGTGATGTCAAGGTCCGATCGGCTATGCAGCAAGCGGCGAAAGAAGAGGTTGTGCACTTGGTATGGTGTCGCAAGCGACTTCAAGAACTGGATACACGCCCGAGCGTACTCGATCCAATTTTCTTTGCGACATCGTGCGCGCTNGGGGCGCTTGCCGGGGCGCTTGGGGATCGGGTCAGTCTCGGATTTATTGCNGCGACCGAGGACCAGGTAGTTGAACACCTGGATCGGCATATCGATCAACTGCCGCAAGGGGATGGTCGTAGCCGTGCGATTCTCGANCGAATGCGTGAAGATGAACTGCGCCATGGCACGTCAGCTGAGAAAGCGNGCGGCTTGCCCTTCCCGATGCCGTTACGCCGTCTTATGACCTCGTTTTCTCGAATCATGACGGAGACNACCTACCGGATTTAAAANCANAGCCGGGTGACGCATCATTNTTGACANCGCNCNTTANCGATTTTCATCAAGCTCTTTTCGNAGAAATCTTTCAGNACAGGCGNCCTGGAAAAAGCGGTTGANCANCNGCNCTACATGAAATCGACCATGCCGATCATGGGTGTCANNGCGANGGNGTTGTCGACCTTGTCAAAACGCGAGGCCCTCAANATTCTTNTGAANAGTGGCGAACTGGACNAAATCCNCTGAATTCGTTCTTGGGCTTCTAGCCGNCAGCAAGGGGNGGGTGATAGATGAACTGGATNGTNACTCCGTTGGGATCGCGACAATAGAAACTCCTTGCACCGTCACGATGCGCACGCGGGGGTTCCACAATTTCGATGTCAGCGCTCGCCAAATAGGTATGCCAGGTATCGACATCGTTTTTGTCATCGATAAGGAATCCGATATGGTCCAGCCGTTGGTTAACTGAAGCCGATTCTTTCGCAACCCGGTGCAGAGCAATATTGTCCGAGCCCGATGTCAAGTAAATGTTGTCGTTGTCGGGTTCCCACTCAACGGTGAGTCCGAGGACCTCGACATAAAATGCCTTGGTTGCTTCGAAGTTGGAAACGTTCAACGCCACATGGTGCATGCCGGTGGTTGGCGGTGGTCGAACTCCACGTGGCGTCACGGTGTTTCCCTAATTTCGTAGTCATGCGTGAAGCGAACACCGCCGCGCTGCATCATGATCGACGCGGAGCAGTATTGTTGCGCACTCAGGTCGATTGCGCGTTTAACTTTCGTAGGGTTGAGTTTGTGGCCCGTGAGAATGAATTGGACGTGGACGTCGGTAAACACTTTCGGCTCTTTATCCGCACGTAAGGCCGAGACCTCAACGCCGCAGTTCGTTATGTCTTGACGTCCCTTTTGAAGGATGTGCACGACGTCAAACGCCGTGCAACCCCCGAGCCCTATGAGTACGAGCTCCATCGGTCGAGCACCAACGTTGTTTCCGCCGTGTTCTGCTGGTCCATCCATCTTGAGGGTGTGGCCCGATTCGGAGGTGGCCGAAAATCTCACGTCGCCGTTCCATTGAACCGTCGCTTTCATACCAGACCTGCCCAAATTTTCGACCATTTTCCGTCTATTCCGCTCAGACTGCGACCGTAGTTGGGTGTCTGCGACGTACGAATACACGTCGTTTCGCATAGCGCAGCCTACGCCATGCGTTCGATGAACGGCGTTCTAAGGGCGATCTTGTTGCCTGCGTACGCTGCGCTCGGTAACTCCGCCAAGCGGGACGCCTCCGCCAGGGTATCCTCCATCAATGCGTTCGGTTCGACGACGAGATCAAGAAAACCGGCATCAACGGCCCCGATCGGATCGTAAAGGTGAGCTTGGATGATGGCAGCCGTGTGGTGCCGTTTGGATAATCGATCATCGGCGAGCGCCAAAGCGAACCGGGGCAACACCGCTCCAATGGTGGTTTCGTTCAGCCCAATTTTGAAGTCACCGGCTGCTCCAATGCGAGAATCCGCCGCAAGGAGGATGAGTGCGCCTGCCGCGATAGCATGTCCGGTGCAGCCGATCACTAGAGGTTGAGGATGCGAGTAAATCGTTTTCAACATCCTGCCGCCTGCGGCGACGAGAGTTTGTGCGGCAGTTCCGCCGTCGCCGACTACCGATAAGTCGAAGCCGGCGGAGAAACGTCCGGGTCGACCAAAAAGAGCGACTGCAGATGCTTCGTTGCGGGAGCGTTCAAGAGCCTCCGTCAGTTCTTCGATGAATGTGTGGTTAATGGCATTCGCCTTGCCGTCGTCTATGTGAATGACGGCAACTTCACCGTCCTTTTGATAATTAAGCACTGAAATATTCCTAAGAGAAGAGAGTTTTAATTTGTTTGCCGGGATCTTCGGCACGCATAAAGGCCTCACCGACCAAGAAGGCGTCGACACCCGCGCGGCGGAGACGTTTGACGTCGTCGGGCGCTCGAATCCCGCTTTCAGTCACAACCTTGACGGTTTCGGGTATCTGGTCTAACAGTTCAAGTGTGGTGTCGAGGTTGGTATCGAAAGATTCAAGATCGCGGTTGTTGATTCCGATCAAACTCGGTTCGAGCGCGATGGCTGCGTTCAATTCCGAAGCATTGTGAACCTCAATGAGAACGTCAAGCTCGATCGAGACCGCGATTTCGTAAAGCGCATGCATGGTTCTCGAATCAAGCGCAGCGGCAATCAGCAGAACGCAATCTGCCCCGATTACTCGAGCTTCAAAGATCTGATATTCGTCGACAACGAAATCTTTTCTGAGGACAGGCAGCGGCATGTTGTCTCGGGCTTGGATTAGGTCGTCGTCGTCGCCCTGAAAAAAATGCTGATCCGTCAATACCGACAGGCATGTTGCACCACCCTCGTAGTAACTTGTGGCGATCGCAGCCGGATCAAAGTTTTCACGGATCACCCCCTTGCTTGGCGAAGCTTTTTTGATTTCGGCGATGATTGCGGGTGATTGTTCCGCTAACGCTTTGACGAATCCGCGAGTCGGCACGCAGGCTTCTGCTAGTTCTCGAAGTAGGTTTTGGGTTCGGTATGCTTTTCGTTGCTCGACTTCGAGTCGTTTGTGCTCGAGGATCTTCGAAAGGATGTTGGCGGTCACACGGTCTCCATTAATCGTGAAACTCGAGTCAGTTCCGCAAGCTTTTCGGCTGCCAGTCCACTAGCGATGGAGTCTTCCGCCATTGCGACACCGTTTGCGAGTGTGTCGGCAATCCCTGCCACATAAATGGCGGCGCCAGCATTCAGCGCCACGATATCGGCTGCACCAGTAGCATCGTCGCCGCTGAGCGAGTGCCGCACGAGTTCAAGACTACTCGCGGGAGAATCAGCTTGTAGGTCCGCAACAGTTTGTGTCGCGATCCCAAAGTCCTCCGGTTCGATGGTGTATTGTTGAATCTCACCGTCTTTAAGTTCGACGATGTTTGATGTGCCGGCGATTGATAGTTCGTCAAGGCCGTTGGCATGTACCACCATCGCATGTGTCGACCCCAGCAACTTAGCGACCTCAGCCATGGGTTGTTGCCATTCCGGCGCAAACACGCCAATGAGTTGGCGTTCGGCCCCAGCCGGGTTGGTAAGTGGTCCAAGCAAATTGAAAATTGTCCGCACTCGCAGCTCTTGTCGTATGGGTCCTGCATATCGCATGGCCGAATGATGTGCTTGGGCGAAAAGAAAGCCCACGCCGATCTCTTTAATACATCGAGCGATTTGCTCGGGCGTTAGCGCAATGTTCACGCCGGCAGCTTCGAGCAAATCGGCGCTGCCGCTCTGACTTGTCATACGGCGGTTACCGTGTTTGGCGACGTGACCTCCGGCCCCGGCGACGACGAAAGCGGCAGCGGTCGAGATATTAAATAGCTTGGAACTCCCCGAACCACCCGTGCCGCAGGTATCCACCAGGTTCGCCACGTCGACCGTAACCTTGGTCGATACTTGACGCATGGCCTCGGCGGCCCCTGCAATTTCCTCAGGACTTTCGCCCCGGACCCGTAAGGCCATCAAAATCCCGCCAATTTGAGCCGGCGATGCTTCGCCCGCCATGATCGTGTCAAAGATAGCCTTGGTATTTGCTTGGTTAAGCTTTTCCCCGTCGATGATGTGCGTGAGCGCTTCGCTAAGGTCCACCGGTACTTTCTCCGAGAAAATTGTTAAGGAGCTCGTGTCCGGCCTGGGTTTTGATCGATTCGGGGTGAAATTGAACGCCCTCCACGTCAAAGTCACGGTGCCGAAATGCCATTACTTCATCGAAGGTGCCATCATCCAATTCGGTCCATGCTGTAATTTCGAGACAGTCGGGAACGGAACTTTTAGCAACGACTAACGAGTGGTAGCGGGTCACCTGGATCCGATTAGGCAGGTTATGGAATACGCCCCGACCATTGTGATGAACGCGGGAGAGCTTACCGTGCATCACTTGACGTGCACGGACGACGTTGCCGCCGTAGACCTGCCCAATGCTCTGATGCCCAAGACAAATCCCGAGGATGGGAATCGACTGTCCAAACTCCCGGATGACGTCCATCGAGATACCCGCTTCATTAGGCGTGCATGGCCCCGGGCTGATCACGATCTTCTCGGGTTTCAACTGGCTAATTTCGTCTAAGCTGATCTCGTCATTTCGGTGAACCTCGACGCTTGCGCCCAACTCACCCAGATACTGGACGATGTTATAGGTGAAAGAATCGTAATTATCGATCATTAGAATCATGGCGGGCTCCTTCCATCGACTCGAGCAGAGCTGCAAGGAAGTAAACTCGATACGTGTGGCGTCAGCATAAGGTGCATTTTAGTCGGAACAAGGTAACTTTGAGCTATTGTCGATAGAAAGGTTTTTTGACGAGTTGGGCGATCCCAACCGAAACTTGTTTATTCGATAAGTGCTTCATAGGCGGCCAACGTTTGGTCTCGACTACGCGCCAACGTCAGATTTTTCTCAGCGTAATCAAACAGCGGAGCGAACGATTGTTCGAGTCTGTTCACGTTCGAAAGCGCGGTCGTCAATAACAGGTGAATGGCTTCGACGTTTTCGATAGCGCAGATGTATTGTTTGGGTAGCACTTCGTTCGGAATAGGGACATCGGTTGAAATGACCGGCGTCTTTTCTAACAAGGCCTCCGCGAAAACGTACGAAAATCCCTCGTTTCGCGACGGGATGACCACGAGATCGGCAGCACCAATGTAATCTAGGGCGGAATCCTTATGGCCTATGAGAAACACGTTCTCAGCAAGACCTCGAGCGGCTACAAGGGCTTCAAGACTTTCGCGTTCAGGCCCATCACCGACTACAAACAAATAACCGAACTTTGATTCCCAAGCGGCAATCAGCAGGTCGAAACCCTTTGCTGGTACCAATCGACCAACCGCGGCCACAACTGGATTCTGACTTTCCGCAACCTGTTCGTACTCGGGCGGCGTCACAGCTACCCGTTCAGCGTCCCAATTGACTCCGTTGTAGATCGATATTTTGTTGGGGCAGGACAACGTATCCCTGACCGTCTTGCTAACTCCAATGGCCAAATCGTAAGCCGATAAGAAGGGTATATGTTTTTTTATGTTGTGCACGGTTGCAACGGTCTTTGCGGAAAGAAACGGTTTACAGAGCGCGATAATCGATCCTGCCTTACTTGCATGCGCATGGATGATATGGGGGTTCGATTGGCGTATCACTGTGGCGACCTTGATTAGATTTCCGGGATGCAGTCTTGGTTTCGATAAGTCGATGCTGATGTGTTTCACGTCCGCATGTAATCGGNGGGCGTACTTTGCGTGTGCGATTGTTGTCACGTTGCAACGNGNCGTTAATGCGTTACTCATTTCAATGAAATGATTCTCGAGCCCGCCTTCTTCGTCGCCCGCCATGATCTGAATAACGTTGAGTAGTGCCACGACCCCTACACTCTTAGCATCTCGCCAGCGATATCAGCGCGTTCGCATCGGTTTGCTAGCCGTCTGGTGTCGAAGATTGAAGACGCTGTTCTGCCAATTCGGCGAAAAAAGTCGCTCCGTATACCGACGCTTCATCATTAAAGTCGTAACTGGGGTGATGGACGGGATGTCGCGCGGCGCCATCGCCATTACCGATAAGAAGATAACAGCCGGGCACCTGTTCGAGCATGAATGAGAAGTCTTCAGACCCAGTTCCTGGCGGAAGATTAACGTGAACGTTGTCTTCTCCTACGAGTCCTGCACAGACGCTGGCCGCGAATGCTGATTGCGTCTCGTCATTTACGACCGGATGAAAAATATCGCGAAAATCGAAGCTGACTGTTGCGCCATAGCCCTTCGCTGTTGATTCAGCAAGAACGCACATCCGTTCTTGAATATGTGTCATCACAGAATTGGAGAATGTACGGACCGTACCCGAAAGGTGTGCGCTCGNCGGAATGACGTTGTAGGCATCGCCCGCATGAAATTGCGTGATNGAGACGACTGCGGCATCACGCGGCTTAACGTTCCTCGAAACTATGGATTGGAGTGCCGTGACCACCTGGGCTCCGACGACGACCGGATCCACACTGTTTTCCGGATGAGCGCCGTGCGCGCCGACGCCGTCGATCTGAATATCAAAAAATGCGCCGGCTGCTGCGACCACTCCTGCCGTCGCAGAAAACTGTCCAACGGGTAGTCCGGGGGCATTGTGCATCGCAAAAACGCTGTCACAAGGGAACTGTTCGAATAGTCCATCTTCGATCATGGCACGAGCACCACCGATACCCTCTTCGGCTGGTTGAAAGATGAAGTTGACTTGACCGCGAAAGTTCTTGGTTTCTGAAAGGTAGCGCGCGGCGCCCAATAACATCGTGGTATGACCGTCGTGACCGCAGGCGTGCATCTTTCCGTTGTGGGTGGAACGATGTTCAAAATCGTTGGACTCATGCATCGGAAGGGCGTCCATGTCCGCGCGCAGACCGATGGTTTCGGGCTCGTTCCCAACCCGTAAAACGCCAACCACTCCCGTTTTCCCGATTCCGCGGTACACGTCGATGCCGAATGACTCGAGGCTTGTCGCAACAAAATCNGCGGTCCTTTGCTCCTCAAATCCGAGTTCGGGATGTGCGTGGATGTCCCGTCGCCAAGATTTCATGTCGTCTGCGTAGGTTGCGATGGTGTCTTTAATGCTCACATGGGCTCTCTTGTCTAAATGTTTTCGGCGACCCAACTGATCGACCAGTTATGTCCGAGACGCCGTCCCCGGTAGGTTTCGGGTAGCCGCGTTACGACGCTTCCTGGAATATCTACGATTTGCGGATCAGCCGGCCAATTTTTAAAGGCATTGTCGAGNGCTTGAATCGTCCGCCACTGTGTCACCTCAACATANGGAGGTAGTACGCGTGGGAGNTTGTTGTTGCAACCGTTTCCGGTACCGGCAAGGGGAGCGGCGACAGCGTGTACTTGGGTTGATATTTCTTGNGTCCAATGCTCGATAAAACCGATCGCCATNAATCCNCCGTAACTGTGACCGATTATCTTGACGCTCTCGATGTGGGGATGGCTGGCCAGCACGATTCCGAGCGAGCGTGCCATATCGGCGCTCGCATTGTTCGAGCATTGAAAAGTGTTCCAACGGTGGAAGAACGCTAGCGTGTTTTCATCGTCCAGCGTTTGTAAGGGGTAAACCCACTCGTAACCTTTGCTTCCAAATCCGTGAACGCCAACAAGTAATTTCGTCGCTCGCCCAGTGTTGCGTTCCAAAGGATGTAGACCGGGATCGAGATTCATAAGGCGGAGTCCCGAAGCCTTCACACCTTGACCGGCATCAAGTTCGGCTAGCCACGGGTAGTCGTCTGCAGCAAAGGTAACGCCGGCGAGACAGACGACAACAGCCAGCCAACTGCGAATGAGGATGACATTAACGTTGATGTTGCAATTAAAGGAGATCAATCGGGGAGTCCTAGAACCCGCTTCGCTATAATGTTGAGCTGCACTTCGTTACTACCACCCGCGATTGAGCGGGCTTTTCCGCCAAGCCACGACCGGGTTATTTCCTGTGCCCCAGAGTCATCCGACTCCCAACCGATCGCACCGGTACCCAACATGGCCAATTGCATCTCTGACCGNTCCTTCGCGAGATTCGCGCCATACAACTTGAAAATTGAGGTTGCTGGTCCTGGCGTACTCCCCGCAGACTCTTCGACCGTTCGACGTTGAGTCAATCGGAATGCTTGTGCGTTGATGTAATGCCTAGCGATTTCGGTCCTTACCGATGAATCAGCTATTTTTCCACCGATTTCTCCAAGACATGCCTTGGCGAGCTCATCGAGCTCAATCCCGACTTCACGGTTCGTGCCCGAGGTAAGGGCCAGCATGCCTGACCGTTCGTGTTGTAGTAATCGTTTAGCGACGGTCCAGCCTTTGTTGAGGTCCCCGACCAAATTGGTTTTTTGAGCAATAGCGTNGTCGAAAAAAGTTTCACAAAAGGGCGACGCGCCTGAGATAAGTCGAATNGGCCGNACNGATACACCNGGTTGGTCCATGCTGAAAAGTACAAAGCTAATGCCATCGTGCTTNGGANCGTCCGGGTCNGTNCGAACTAANCAAAATATCCAATCTGCAAATTGAGCTCCGGATGTCCAAATTTTTTGACCGTTGATGACNAAATGATCGCCATTGTCCTCGGCACGAGTCCGTAGGGAAGCNAGGTCCGAACCCGANCNNGGTTCGGAATANCCTTGGCACCACCAGACTTCCCCNCGAGCGATNCGNGGTAGGTGNGCTAACTTCTGCTCTTCCGTACCAAATTCNAGAAGTGTGGGTCCGATCATCGAGGTGCCCATNCCGGCGACCGGCGTCCNCGCNCCNAGCCGNCGCATCTCTTCNANAAAAACNANGTATTGNTCTTTGGAGAATCCTGCTCCACCGTACTCNGNAGGCCAGGTGGGNACCGTCAANCCCTCGCCNGCGGCACGTTCNATCCACNCGTGCTGATCGTCCGTCATGCGGACTTTTGTGCCGCCNCCNGGAACTNCGCCNGGGCCGANACAACTTTCGGGACAGTTTNCCTCGATCCAGNNNCTGATTTCCTGNCGAAATGCCATNNTCTTCNCCTCGCNTCACCATGANAGATTAGCGCAGGTTTTCGGCGAAACCNAGCGCCAGCCNGTNGNCGNTATTCGNTGTCTTNGAANCCGCTTTCGACCAACCGCACGGCTTGAAANATNGCGCGACCCTTGTTCATGCTTTCTTTCCATTCAAGCCTCGGCACNGAATCGGCAACAATTCCNCCACCAGCNTCNATATAGAGNACGTCGTCTTTNATGACNGCGGTNCGAATGGCAATGGCNGTATCCATNTTNCCGTTCCACGCAAGGTAGCCNACNGCTCCTCCATAGATACCGCGNTTGACCGGCTCCAATTCATCGATGATNTCCATGGCCCGNATTTTGGGTGCGCCAGANAGNGTGCCGACTGGAAGNGTNGCTCGAAGTACNTCCATCGCCGTTTTGCCNGANGCCAACNTAGCTTCTACTTGNGAGGAGATGTGCATNACGTGCGAATAACGCTCGACGGCAAACTGTTCCGTGACTTNGACGGTTCCNATTTCGGCTACGCGGCCGACATCGTTGCGTCCAAGATCAATCAACATCAGGTGTTCGGCGATTTCCTTTGGGTCTGAGAGCAATTCTCGTTCGAGTGCTAGGTCTTCTTCGTCCGAGTGACCGCGGCGACGTGTCCCAGCCAACGGCCGATTGACGATGTTGCCGTTGTCGACTCTGGCTAGAATTTCAGGAGACGAGCTAACAATATGGAAGTCGTCCAAATCCATGTAGTACATATAAGGGGAGGGATTTAGGCTGCGTAAAGCGCGGTATAGTTTTAACGGCGCCGACTTGAACGGTACCGACATACGTTGTGCAAGGACGACCTGCATGACGTCTCCAGCCCGTGTGTATTCGCGGATACGCTCCACCGCTTGCATGAAATTATCCTCACCGAAATCCGATGTGAAGTCCTCTTCTTCGGTGGGTGAATCAACGTCCACTCGGGGTATCGGCGGTGTGGGGGTATCCAGCTTGCGTGCCAGGGCGCGGAGACCTTCGATCGTTTGGTCATAAGCATGTGGCACGGTTGGATCGGCCAAGCTGATTAACTGAAGTCGACTCGAAACGTTGTCGTATACGGCAAGGTCATTGGAGACCATCAGGAGAATATCGGGAGTGCCAACTGGGTCCGGCGGGACAGACGACTGCAGTCGGCGCTCGACGTATCGGACGGTGTCGTAGCCAAAATAGCCGACCAAGCCTCCGTAAAATCGTGGTAGGCCTTCAACTATCGGGACTCGGAACCCGGTTTGGTACGTTTCTATGAACGAGAGCGGGTCCTCGGTGTCGACGCACTCGACTATTTCGCCATCCGTTTTAACTGTGAGTTGGTTCCCGGAGACGTGGAGGACGGTGCGTGATGGCAATCCTATGATCGAATAACGGCCCCATTTCTCACCCCCTTGAGCGGCGGATTCAAGCAAGTAGCTGAACGGGCCGTTGGCGAGTTTCAGGTAAACGGAAAGGGGCGTTTCTAGGTCGGCAATGACGTCGTGCACCACGGGAATGCTGTTGTAGCCGTCATCGGCGTATGCTGCGAATTCCTGGGCGTTCACGAGAAACGTTCCTCACGTAAAAGATCCATTAATGAACCGATGATCGCGTCCGCACCGAGATCCTCAAGTTTCGCCCCGTGGTTATATCCATCTTTGACACAGACAACGTCGCAACCGGCTGCACGGGCACACCCTATGTCCGTTTCGGAATCACCGACAAAAAGCGTCTCCGATGGAACCGTATCAAGTTCGTTACACGCGTAAAGAGCGGGCTCGGGACCTGGTTTGCGAACCTGCATGGAATCGCCGCCAACGACGACATCGAAATATTGCTCTAGATCCAAGTGGTCAAGCAATAATCGCGTTAGATGAATGGCTTTATTGGTGACTACGCCAAGTTTGAATCCGCCGTTTTGAAGCGTTTGGAGCGTCTCCACCGTGTTGGGATAAGGAACGCTTTTATCAGCGATATGACTCGCGTAACGATCCAAAAACAACCGATGCATGCATGTGAGAAGTTCGTCTGTTGTATTGTCCTTACTGACGTATTTCACTGCGTGTTCGATCATGGCCCTCGCTCCATGTCCAACCCATTGTCGAGTGTCGGCCTCGTCGACCTTTGGGTGGCCAGTTTTCTGAAGCGCGTAATTGAGGGCGGCACTCAGATCGGGCGCGGTATCCACCAAAGTTCCATCCAGATCAAAAAGATAAGCCTGATACACGGAGCGTAGCCTTTTAGGCGTTAAGAGCCCTGCGCATAGCAGAAATGGTATTAGCGTAATTCGTACTACCGAATATGGCGGAGCCGGCGACAAACATATCCGCGCCCGCGTCTTTGGCGGCCCGAATATTGTCGACTTTGATCCCACCGTCGATTTCAAGCCGCACGTCGCGACCGGAGTCGTCCACAAGGGAGCGAACGGCGCCGACTTTGTCTAGGCTAGCCGGGATGAAAGCTTGACCTCCGAAGCCGGGGTTCACCGACATGACCAGAACAAGATCAATCTCATCCAATAAGGCGTCCAAAACGTTGACGGAGGTTCCGGGGTTTAAGACGAGCCCCGCTTTGGCTCCAGCAGCCCGAATAAGACCCAGGGAGGCGTGGAGATGTTCGGTTGTTTCGGGATGAATAGATATGTAAGTTGCGCCCGCTTCAGCAAAGTCACTAATCAGTCGATCGACCGGTTTCACCATGAGATGGACATCGATTGGACTATCTATTCCATAGTCACGAAGCGCTCTGAGGACCATCGGTCCGATTGTTAGATTGGGCACGTAATGATTGTCCATCACATCGAAATGAATAACGTCTGCACCGGCATCAAGAACAGCATCCACCTCTTCCCCTAGGCGGGCAAAGTTTGCCGAAAGTATTGAAGGCGCGATGAGGTTGTCCATAGAGTCGATTCTACAGCACCGGTCCATGATCAGGTTGGTTCGAGTTTGCTCCTGGTCTTAAAGATACCGACGTCGCACTGCCTTCAGTTGATCTGGGGAGCCAATATCGAACCAAGCGCCGGTATAAATTTCTCCTGTAATTTCGTCATTGCTCAGACGTTTGAAATAGACGTCTTTGGTGATCGAGAAGATGCCGTCAGGTGCGTGTCGCAGTATGTTTTCAGTCAGGACGCCAATGCCACAAAAAACCAGATCGTTCTTGTCACCGCGTCGCACCAAGTTGCCTTCAAGATAAAAGTCACCCGANTCGAGGTGGCNAGGCTTNGGTGTCAGAACGAGATGCGTAGTGTCTGGCGTTNGNTGTACCANTCNTTTAAANGGGTAATTGGTCCANATGTCTCCGTTGAGGACNAAGAAAGGCCCCGGCAATAAGTAGGGAAGCGCGTTCACAATCGCGCCGCCGGTGTCCAAGAGCTNTTCTTCGTGACAGTANGTAATGNGGACGCCGAGATCGGTCCCNCGACCTAATNTNTTTTCGATCTGCTCTCCAAGATGATGGAGATTNATGACGATTTCGCTGANTCCCGCATGCCGCAACCAGCGTATTTGATGCACGATCAGTGGCTCGCTTGCGATTGGAATCATGGGTTTGGGCATCGNTTCNGTCAGGGGTCGCAATCGTTTGCCCTNTCCNGCGGCTAAGATCATTGCTTTCATCGAAGTCGNGCNACAGCGTCNCGGATAGGGNGNAGTGTCGTGGTTTCTANCCATTNNGCACACGCCNCAAGCTCCNGGTGTTTCGTCATNAGTTCGCATANTCGNCGCATGACGGGGACGATGTTTTCGAGGTGACTCGCTCGATCTTGCTTTAGCTTGAGNCGGGCGAAGATACCNACTGCTTTNAGTTGCCGTTGTACCGCNGTGATTTCAAGCGNCCGTGTAAAGTCCTNCTCANNATNGGTNGTGGAATGTCCCGCCTCGCNCGCCAACTGAAGNTACCGCGCTATCGACGTCGCAATGGTCGCGTCAGAAAACTGGTAGTAACAGTCATAGAGAATGGAGGCGAGGTCGTAGGAAATNGGACCNACGAGCGCGTCTTGAAAGTCGACAGCACCGATCGTACCGTNTGACTTAAGCAATAGATTNCGGCAATGAAAGTCGCGATGAATCGTNACTTTAGGTTGGGTNTCGCACGTACGCACGAGGAAATCGATAACGTCATCAAAGGGGANGGTNGACACACCGATAAGGTCTTGNAGNACCCACTTNCGAAAAATCCCTAGCTCTGCAGNAAACCTTTCTGTGGTGTAAGCCGGGATAATCGGATCTGATANACCTTGAATNCGGACCAACATAGCAAGTGCGAGANCGAGNACTTTGTNGTCTTGACCAAGNCCNTACGTCNGTTCGAGGAGNTTGTCNCCAAAGTCTTCAACNAANAGGAATCCTNGCTCCAGATCGCTNGCTAGGACTTCCGGAACAGANACCTCGGCATGGCGAAAACAATTTGATAGNGCAACAAAATGTGCGTTGTCTTCGGTGTCGGGCGGGGCATCCATAACCACCACNGAGCGCTCGCCNAGGGTCGTGCGGTAAAACCTACGGNCACTNGCTTCAACCGGNAANGGCACCAACCCGTNCCGGTTGCCAGTNACGTNGCTGACCCATTGAGCGAGGGCTTTAACGCGGACGTTCTTCACTACGGGCTGATATCACGGAAGTTCACACGTCCTGTTCGGGCGAGCCCAAATTGACTATAGTCGCCGCGCGTTGGAATGCAAAGCGAAGTACACCGGTTACANAGGTAAATTCGCAATACCACGTGAATGTGCTAGAGACTGAACCGAAGCTTCGCTGCAGCTAGAGGCCACATCAATTTGCTTCGGAAGACACGCTCCCTCGCTACCNTTTGGTTTATGGGCCTTTCCATCGGGATCATGGCGGATGGTCTGGCCNCTACATTTTGGGTCCATCGTGNTGATCTTCTTCAGGNAGGGGCGGATATACCTGCGTATTGTGACGGAGCGTATCGCGAACCCAAACTATTCCTGGNGGAAGANGGNCGATNGATTGGTGGCCAGATACGAGCNCNTGCTGACAGCGTCGTNTACCGAGANCAAGGCGACAGCCTGCTNACTGGTAACGTTCGCNTGGTNGAAGNNGGGCGCCGTATTCACACNGAATTGGCNATTTTNGATCGCGANGCCAATCGCGTTTCGATTCCCAATGGCGCGACTTTCTTTGANCCCGGAATNGTNATCGAGGCGGCCCGAGGGGAAATGACCTTNAGTGANGATCGGGCNGTCATGGANGNGNCNGAATTNGTACTCTTCGAACCTGANATTCGAGGCCANGCNGATCGNATCGAGCGAATTGGCANTAANCTTGTNCTTGAGGGNACATCGTTGACNCGATGTCAGCCGGGTNGNGGAGCCTGGGCATTTCGAGCCAAAACCCTTGAGATNGACGAAAACGCCGTNTTTGCGGTAGCCCATAAAGCGAAAATTGACATNTTTGGTGTTCCCGTCNTCGCTGTGCCGCGGTTTCGGTTTCCNNNGCGAGACGCTCGTGTTTCGGGTTTTTTATTCCCTNCTGTTGGNTATGGGNCNGACGANGGTGTTGANATCGGTTTACCCTANTATCTAAANCTCGCNCCCAATTACGATGCNACNTTGACGCCGCGACTANTGACTGAAAGNGGCGTCGAGGCCGCTATGGAATTCCGTCACAAGAGTCGTTGGACGGAATCGGNCATCAANGCATCGATCTTACCCAGCGATGATCAATATAACGGNANCTGGACCCGNGAAGATTTTCTNAGGANTGGCGTNGCCGGGACATTTGATCCCGCCGANCGTTGGATGCTTGGCATCAAGCACNATGGACGCGTNGGACGGTTTCGAACCCANGTTGACTANTCTGCNGTCAGCGATCTGGATTACTACAGCGATCTCGGTANNGATATNGAGANCACNAGTCGTTACGCGCTCGAACGCCGCGCCGAACTCGGNTATNTAGGANNTGATCTAACCGCACGATTACGATTACAGCGCTTCCAGNTGCTNGAGACCCGGNCACGTCCCTATNAACGAATACCGGAATTTGANGCCTCNTACNCTAGACATGTAGGACGAGTATCTCTTTCGNTGGATGCNGCATGGGCNCGTTTCGATTTGGATCGTGCNNCAGANNGNTTGACGGATGGAATTAGAGGTGACCGAATTNATCTCGAACCAGAAATTCGNTTCCCGATGTCGCGTTCTTGGGGGTTNNTAAACCTTACCGGACGTATGCGACANACGCAGTATGATTTGCGTGGNGTGCNGGTAGACNGTGAAAGTCGGAAAANCCGCACGCTCGGGATGGCCTCAGCGGACGTCGGATTAATGTTCGACCGCCAAACGCGATTTCGGGGNACNNACGTGGCGCAGACNATCGAGCCACGTCTCTTTTATTTATATCAAGAATATGAGAANCAGGACGATCTCCCGCGGTTTGACAGCGGACCGGTCGCATTTCGTTATACGCAGCTTTTTCGTACCAACCGNTATGCCGGTNTTGATCGAATAGNGGACGCGAATCAGCTCGCGNTGGGAATTACTTCGCGTGTGATAGGCAACCGNGATGGTCGCGAGTANGCACGTTTAAACGTTGGTTCCATCGTCCACTTTTCGGATCGACGAACAANGTTGTNCGGGGAACCGACGACGTATGAGTNNGCGANAACGTCNGAGATTGTTGGATCGTCTCGCNTNCAGATTAGTCGGAGGGCAAGCACGAGGGCGCACGTTGTCTGGGANCCAAACGAGAACGCGGTGGGTGAGGCGGGGTTTTCTTTTGATTTTCGCCGTAATAGCCGGCAGCTCTATCACCTAAGCTATCGGCGTTTTGTGCCCCAAGATATAGAACAGACAGATCTAGGCGTATATTGGAGATTGAGTCGCCATTGGTACGTGTTTGGGCGTTGGAATCGGGACTGGCGATACGGGCGCAGCGTNGATTCGTTCGCGGGACTGGAGTACACCGATTGCTGCATACAAATACGTGCGATGTGGCGCAACTACGTTGTTGTACGCGACAATCGAGGGCTGGGTGACGCTCAGCGCGAACAAGGCGTGCTCGNACAGATGGTGTTTAAGGGACTGGCCGGATTCGGGGGTCGCGTGGAGTCGCTGCTTTCGAATGGCATTCGTGGTTATGGGAAGGAAAACGGTGAAGAAGATGGGATGCTATTTTAGATCGGCAGTTGCAAAACTGGTTTCTGGTCTGTTGATCTTGGCCGTCGTGAGCGTTCACGCGGTCATCGAGGAAGTAGACGCCATCGCGGCGATCGTCGACGACGATGTGGTACTTGTATCTGAATTGCTCAGTCGATACGAGCTTTTCGTCCAGCGTGCGGAACAGTCGGGTGCTACAGAAGTCCCTCCGCGAGAAACGGTACTCAATCAGTTGATGGAGCGGCTGATCACCGAGAGTTTGCAAATTCAAGAGGCGGAACGTCGTGGAATCATTATCGACGACGAAACGCTGACGGACGCCGTGACCTCATTTGCAGGGCAGAACGGGATGGACTTGGACGGCTTTCAGCAGTCGTTAGCAGATGAAGGAGTTTCTTATCGCAGCTTCCGCGAGGATATTCGCAGGGAAATGCTCCTCGGACGTGTTCAGCGCGACATGGTGAATCGACAGATCTATATCACGGAGCAGGACGTTGCGGATCTACGAGGATCTCCATTTTTTAGAGAATGGGTTTCGGATCAGTACCGCATCGGCCATATTCTATTGCGAATTGAAGATCCGCTATCCGATATGGCGGTCAGCGCTGCGAAAGATATGGCCGTCGATATATTAGGCAAACTCAGAGCGGGGGAAGAATTTAGCAGACTCGCGATCGCCCATTCCGCGGGTTCAACAGCACTGGAAGGAGGGGATCTTGGGTGGCGTCGAGCGGCAGAGCTACCTTCGTTATTCAGTGAAACGGTGATTGAGCTTGAAATTGGCGAGACGCCGGACCCAATCACCAACTCGCTCGGAATCCATATTATCCAGTTGCTTGATAAGCGCGGTGCATCCATGCAAAAGGAACTACGCACTCAGGTTCGCCATATTCTTGTTCAACCATCGGAGATCAAGTCTGAGGCGTTGGCGCGAGTTGAAATTGATCGCGTCCGAGAACGGGCACTTGCCGGTGAAGATTTTGCCGACTTAGCGCGCGAGGTATCGGATGATGCTGGTACGGCGCTCGCTGGCGGAGACCTTGGGTGGAGAGATAGCGCGGACTTTGTCGACGAGTTTCGAGCCGTTATGGATGCGATCCCCGAAAACGAGGTTTCGGACGTATTTCGTAGCCAGTTCGGCTGGCACATCCTCGAAGTGCTTGGGCGCCGGGAAGAAGATATGAGTGAAGAATCGCTGGACGATATGGCACTTCAAATTCTGCACAACCGTCGTTACGACGAAAAGCTGGAAGAATGGTTGAAACAGATTCGAGACGAGGCGTACGTCCAAATACGCTTGAACGATAATTGAAGACGAACTAATCACGTAGCCTATGCCGGTACGGAAGAGATTTGGGCAGCATTTTCTCGTCGACGAAAGCGCTATAGATCGTATTCATTCAGTGCTGGCGATCCAGCGACACGACCGAGTTCTAGAAGTAGGCCCCGGTCTCGGGGCGTTAACGACGGGTCTTCTTGAGTCCGCGGATAAAGTTGTAGCAATTGAAATCGACCGTGAGTTGGTTGCGGTTCTTAAGGATCGTTACGAAGCGCTTGAGGTCATAGAGGGCGACGTATTGGAATTAGAAATCGATCAGTTCTCTGGTATGCGAGTCGTGGGCAATCTGCCCTACAACATAATCTCGCCGTTGCTAACTCGATTATTTGCGCACGCGTGTTTAATTCGAGATATGAATTTCATGATGCAACGGGAGGTGGCACTGCGGTTGACCTCTGATCCTGGAAGCAAAGCGTGGGGACGGCTTTCTGTCACTGCTCAGTACCATTGCGATATTACGTATTTGTTCGACGTGACTTCCGAAGCGTTTCGACCGCAGCCAGCAGTCCAATCAGCGTTCGTGCGACTTGAACCTCGGCAAAGGTCAGTAAATCCAGTCGATATGGAAGGATTTAACTCGGTCGTAAGGCAGGCTTTTGGACAACGCCGTAAGCGTGTTGATAATGCTCTAAAGAACCTCAAGATCCCCTGGCAAAAGGTCGGCATCGATCCCTCGCTACGCGCAGAACAAATTGATGTTGATGGCTTTGTCAGAATCGCGAATAGTTGCGTCGGCAACGCGGCTACAATCACGGGAGAAGGTCTTGAGTGACATCGTTGTAGCGGTAGAGACGCGGTTTATTCAGGCAGAGTCTGACCCATCAGCAAATCGCTATCTTTTCGCCTACACGATCACTATAACGAACCATAGCTCTAGCCCGTCGCAATTGCTCAACCGCTATTGGTTGATTACGAACGGCGACGGAAAAAAAGAAGAAGTCCACGGGCCGGGTGTCGTTGGCGAACAACCTAAGCTGAACCCGGGGGAGGCGTTTCGCTATACCAGCGGAGCGGTGCTTGAAACCGCTGTGGGGACAATGGAAGGCCATTACGAATTCCAGGGTGACGACGGCGATCTGTTTCAAGTCGCTATCCCACCGTTCAGCTTGGCGGTTCCAAACGTAGTTCATTAGGGTTTTGGCAACTTACGCTATCGGGGATGTGCAGGGTTGCTACGAAACTCTCCGGTACTTGCTGGAGAAGATTAACTTTGACCGCGATCTCGATCGATTGTGGTTCGTTGGGGATCTCGTGAACCGGGGGCCGCAGTCACTTGCAACGCTTCGATTTGTACACGATCTTGGTGGATGCGCTATCACGGTGCTTGGTAACCACGACCTGCATCTCTTAGCAATTTTCTACGGTGGTCATGGGACCAGAAACGGCGATACTTTGGATGATGTTTTGCAGGCACCCGATTGTGAAAAACTCGCAGGTTGGCTGCGAACCTTGCCGTTAATGCATGAGGACCAAAAACAAGTGATGGTGCACGCGGGGATCCCACATATTTGGGATTTGGGGTTCGCCCGGTTAGCGGCTCGAGAAGTTGAGACGGTGATAGGTAGCTCGGCCTGCATAGAATATTTTGAGAACATGTATGGCAATTCCCCAGACGTCTGGAAAGACTCCCTGTTCGGAATGGATCGGCACCGCGTGATCACCAATTATTTCACCCGGATGCGGCTGATTTCTGGGGATGGGACGCTCGAATATTCGCATAAGGGACCGTTGGTTAGTGTCCCAGAAGGCTACGAACCGTGGTTTAGATTCCAGCGACTTGTTAATAAACCCATCATTTTCGGACATTGGGCAGCACTTGAAGGGGAGACGGGTGTGGATCACGTTTCGGCGATCGACACGGGTTGTGTTTGGGGTCGCAATTTAACGGCTCTACGTCTTGACGACGGGCGGCGGTTTCAGTGGCCCGAGGCGAGCTGATCTCGACATTTATGTTGATGAACATCGGGTCTGCTGCGGTGGACCCGATGTCGTGAGCCGTGCTATTCGTAACCTGGATTTGCGAGCAATCTGGTAGCTTATCTGATGCAAACGTATCTAGTCGGTGGTGCTGTTCGCGACCAGCTTTTAGGGCGACATGTTAGAGAGCGAGACTGGGTGGTGGTCGGTGCAACCGAGCGTGATATGCGCGGCCGGGGATTTCGGCAAGTCGGAAGCGATTTCCCTGTGTATTTGCACCCGGAAACCGGCGAGGAATACGCCCTAGCTCGAACAGAACGAAAGCAAGGCCGGGGCCATAAGGGGTTCGATTGGCAGGTTGGGTCAGAAGTAACGCTCGAAGACGATCTCCGACGTCGGGACCTCACCATCAATGCGATGGCTCGAAATTCAGATAATGGTTTGATAGATCCGTATGGCGGTTGCAACGACTTGGCGAGCAAAATACTGCGACACGTCTCCGACGCATTTAGTGAAGATCCGTTGCGGGTATTCAGGGTTGCCCGGTTTGCGGCGACATTCCCTGACTTTACGGTGGAAAAGGAAACTGCGGAGCTTATGCGAACGATGGTCAAGGAACTCGCAGATCTACCCGCGGAACGGATATGGATGGAGTGGACGAAAGCCGCGGACCAAACTGCGCCGTGGCGTTTTTTTGCAACACTTCATGAGGTGGGTGCGCGTCAACCGTGGTTCGACGATATCGATCTAGAAGCGCTAACGGAGTTGTTTAGACGCCAAGATCTAAGGGGATCGATCTCGCTGGCGACGGTCGGTTGGAATCATACTGAGACAGTTACGTCGCGCTTCGTTGATCGACTGAAGGTACCTCGTCGGGTCAGTCGCGCGGCGACCGCGCTGGCACGCCGGGGCCGACCCCTCGCTGATCCCTCTAAACTTAGATCGGAGGAACTTCTGGAGCATTTACAGGGCATTGGAGCATTCCGTAATGGAGACGGTGCTGACGATATATTCAGTCTCATGGAGTCGTGCGAAAAAATCGATCTGTCGGAATTACGCTATTTCGCCAAAGAACTCGCAGGACTGAAGGTCACTGGCGTGGAAGGGCGTGCGTATGGAAAAGCGTTGCGAACAGCTCGCTTGGAGATGATTGAAAAGATGCCCCTTGAACGATTTACTAGTCTTGTTTCGCGATCTGCTGCAACGTAGTCGAATCTTTCGGTTTTAAATACCTATCAAGATCCTTGCTGATTGTCGGGAACCGTGACTTCGGGCAATTCTTCCATCGACCATCTCGGATGTGCCCGAATGACGAGCGGTTCCGAAAACCCTGCTCGTAAACGCTCGTGTCCTGCGAAAGCGATCATCGCTCCGTTATCGGTACAAAGGCTCGCAGGGGCGTAGAAGACGTGTTCTACGGATTGGCCGAGGCGTTCGCGTAGTCGCTGATTTGCAGCCACGCCTCCGGCGATCACCAGGTCGGACAAAGCAGCCTGTTCCAAAGCGCGTACGCATTTAATTGTCAACGTCTCTACTACCGCTTCCTCAAAAGCGTTCGCAATATCGGCTCGGTCACTTTCGCTGAGATTATCGATGTTACGTATAGTCGTCATTGCTGCGGTTTTAAGGCCGCTGAAACTGAAATTCAGACCCGGTCGATCCGTCATCGGCTTGGGGAAAGTGAAACGACCGGGCCGGCCAGATTCGGCGAGAGCTGCCAACGCCGGTCCGCCGGGATAGCCGAGACCGAGCAGCTTGGCCGTCTTATCAAATGCCTCGCCGGCGGCGTCATCAAGGGATTCGCCCATCAAGGTATAGCGTCCAATGGCGTCAACTCGGACAAGTTGGGTATGACCGCCGGAAACCAATAGAGCAACAAATGGCAACGAGGGTTTTGATTCGGAAAGTAGAGGAGCGAGTAAGTGACCTTCCATATGGTGGACACCGATAGCCGGCAGACCGCGAGCCCAGGCAAAGCTTCGACCGATTGTAGCGCCGACCATAAGTGCGCCTATTAAACCGGGTCCGGACGTATAAGCGACTGCGTCGAGATCGCCCGTCTCAAGGTTACCCAAAGAGAGAACTTCGCGAATGAGAGGAAGGGTCTTACGAATATGATCTCGTGAGGCGAGCTCTGGAACGACCCCACCAAAGCGCGCATGCATTTCGGCCTGGCTATAAATCGCATCGGCGATCAATCCATCGTCCGAATCGAAAACGGCAATGCCGGTTTCATCGCACGATGTTTCGATTCCAAGAACGCGCATGTCGCTCCTCCGTCGGATTTACATTTTGCCACCTTTACGGGTACACTCGCGGCCCCATTTTTGAGCTGACGCATGCCGACCGTAAAAGTTCGAGAAAACGAGCCCTTCGATGTCGCCCTGAGACGATTCAAGCGCTCGTGCGAGAAAGCCGGCATCCTTTCCGAGGTGCGCCGTCGCGAATTTTACGAGAAGCCGACTGCTGTTCGAAAGCGCAAAGCTGCCGCAGCGGTCAAACGCCACCTGAAGAAATTGCAGCGCGAATCAAAGCGGTTCGAAAAGTCGTTCTAAGCCGAAGTCTCTTCCAGCCCCACCATGGGTAGCCAGCTAAAGCAGCGTATCGAAGACGCGACCAAGAGTGCGATGCGTGCACGTGAACGTCAGCAGCTCGGCGCATTACGTCTAATCAATGCTGCTTTAAAGCAGTTTGAGGTGGATGAGAGGAAGACCCTAAGCGATACGGTTGTACTCTCCATTCTCAATAGGATGCTGAAACAGCGACGCGATTCGTTGGGACAATACGAGGCAGCGGGGCGTGAAGATTTGGCGGGACAGGAACGCTTTGAGATCGATCTCATCGAATCATTTATGCCGGCCCAAATGTCGGAAGCCGATATAGTTATCGCGGTAAAAAAAGCCGTTGAGGTGACCGGTGCGGAAACAATGAGCGACATGGGCAAAATTATGGCGCATCTTAAAGACGCGCTAACGGGTAAAGCAGATATGGGGGCGGTAAGCCAACAGGTAAAAGCGCAACTGAACCGAGCGTAATCACGGCAACTTAGGTAAGCTGAGTTAGTGCCTGGACGGATCCCTCAATCGTTTATTAACGATCTGATCGAGCGGGTCGACATTGTCGAGGTGATTGATTCGCGGGTTTCGCTAAAACGTGCCGGGAAGAATCTACAAGCCCTTTGCCCTTTTCACGAAGAAAAGACGCCGTCGTTCAGCGTTAACTCGGAAAAGCAGTTCTATTACTGTTTTGGTTGTGGTGCGACTGGGACTTCGCTGCGCTTTCTTATGGAGTATGAGCGACTTGAATTCGTTGAAGCCATTGAAACGCTAGCGCGGATAGCGGGTGTCGAGGTGCCCCGCGAGGCGGGGATACAGAAACCCGTCGACACCGATTTGTACGAGATTCTGTCAACGGCGGATCGTTACTATCGATCTGTAATTCGTGATCATGCTTTGAGTGGAAATGCTATCGAATACTTACGGGATCGAGGAGTGACCGGCGTCGCTGCACGTGATTTTGGCATTGGTTTTGCGCCCGCTGGTTGGGATGGTTTGAAATCGGCCCTCGCTCAGTTCCCCGAGAACAAGCTTGTTGATGCGGGATTACTCGTCCGCAATGACGCGGGACGCGTTTACGATCGCTTCAGAGAGCGAATTACCTTTCCCATCAGAGACACCCGCGGGCGGGTGGTTGGATTTGGGGGTCGGGTCCTCGGTGACGAGAAACCCAAGTATCTCAATTCGCCAGAGACTGAAGTATTTCAAAAGAGTCGAGAATTGTACGGCCTGTTTGAGGCACGCCGCGCGTTGCGAGAACTGCCAAGATTGCTTGTGGTCGAAGGCTACATGGATGTCGTAGCGCTGGCCCAACATGGGGTCCCCAACGTCGTTGCCACGTTGGGAACGGCCACCAGCCAAGCACATTTTGAGAAGTTATTTCGGTACACGCGGGAAATTGTCTGCTGCTTTGACGGCGATTCAGCAGGTCGCGCCGCTGCTTGGAAAGCACTTTCTTCGGCCTTTCCTGTGCTGCACGAAGGGCGCCAACTTCGTTTTATGTTTGTTGGTGAGGGAGACGATCCCGATACGCTCATTCGGTCAGAAGGCGAGGCGAAATTTAAACAACTTGTTGAAGCTTCGGTCTCGGCCGGGGACTATTTCTTCAACGAGATCGGCACCGGGCTCGACCTTTCGAGCATGGATGCTAGGGCCCGACTAGCGGATCTCGCGCTGCCGTTGATCGGAAAACTCCCGAACGGTCTTTACCGGCGCATGATGGTCGAACGATTGAGTCAAGAAGCGCAAATATCAATCGCCGCGATCGAAAAGAAGGTGGGGGTTTCATTTCGGACACGTCCCAGCCAATCAACAGCGGTCCCTCTCGAATCAAAAATTGCGCGGAAATTGATGGGCTATCTCCTGCACGAACCAGCAATCGCGGAAGATCTTTCGCCAGAAATTCGAGAGGAGCTATTTGCGGCCTCGAGCGACACGCTGTTCTCCCAGTTATTAAAACGCGTGTTGGAGCAGAATTTGACGGATACGAGCACAATCCTCGCCAGCTTTGTTGGTGAACCGGCGCACGAAGTAATGGTTGGGTTAACGACCACGACCCCTTCGCTGGCAGGTGCTGCGTTGCGAAACGAATTCATTGACGGGGTGCATCGGTTTATAGACGAGCGTAGTAGAGATGCTCATCGAGCTCTGGCTCGGGATTTGCGCGAAGACGATTCGTCGGAACGATTGGCCGTTTATTGGAAGGCGCGTCGTGCAACCGATTCAGGGAATGATTTTGAGACGCCGTAGAATTTTTCTCATAGGGGCTCAAAAACCAATCTGTCAACAGTTATAATGGGGGGTTCACCAGGCTGAGTTTGACAACATAGTTGCTTCAGCCGACGTTCACCTTGAGGTTATATGGCCACACAGAAAGCGAAAGAGACAAAGAAGCCAAAAGAGACAAAGAAAGCAAAAGAGACAAAGAAGGTAAAAGAGACAAAGAAGGTAAAAGAGACAAAGAAAGCGAAAGAAACGCTTGCATTGGCTCAAACGGGGCAAAAGGAAGAGTCGCGTTTGAGAGATTTGATTGCAAAAGGTAAAGAGCAAGGGTTCTTAACCTATGCTGAGGTGAACGATCATCTTCCCGAGGATGTCAGTGATCCGGATCAGATCGAAGACATCATCCGGATGATCAATGACATGGGGATTACGGTTTATGAGACTGCCCCAGACTCCGACGACCTATTAAACGCGGGTGATAACACTGCTGACGAGTTGGCGGCGGAAGAGGCCGCCGCCGCGCTTGCCGCTGTGGAGACGGAAGTTGGCCGAACAACCGATCCTGTACGGATGTACATGCGCGAAATGGGAACCGTCGAGCTTTTGACCCGCGAAGGCGAAATCGCGATTGCTAAAAGGATCGAAGAGGGCATTCGTGACATTCTTTCGGCGTTGGCCCTCTTTCCTGGACCAGTGGAGTACATTCTTGACACATACGATGAGGTGCGAGCCGAAGATCAACTCAGTGACTTGTTGATTGGGTACTTGGATCCGACCGATGTTGTTGCGGCGGCTCCGCAAGTCGACCCAACGGCTAAAGATAAAAAAGACGATGACGAAGAAGAGGAAGGACCGAAGGGGCCGGATCCCATAGAAGCGAAGCGGCGATTTACCGCACTTAAACGCGCCTATAACAAGTCTCAGAAGACGGTTAAGGCTGAAAAAGCAAGAACCACAAAGGCAGCGAAGGCCGATCTTGATAAGCTGAGTGTTGCCTTTTCACCGTTCAAACTGGTTCCAAGACATTTCGATTTGATTGTGATGCTCGCGCGCGGAACCTTGCATCGTGTACGACATCACGAACGCGCGATCATGTCGCTTTGTGTACGCGAAGCGCGCATGCCGCGCAAAATCTTTCTGAAAGAATTTCAGGGAGGAGGCGAACTGTCGATTGTTTGGGTTACTCGCCACATCAAGGGAAAGTACGACTACAGCAAAGGATTGGACGCGGTGAAGGACGATATCGCCCGTGCTCAGAGACGACTTAAGCAGATTACGGACGAATGCGAACTGAGCGTCGCTGAAATCAAAGACATTAATCGTCGTATGTCGGTTGGGGAAGCCAAAGCAAGGCGCGCAAAGAAGGATATGGTCGAAGCCAATTTGCGCCTCGTCATTTCCATTGCTAAGAAGTACACGAACCGTGGTTTGCAATTTCTAGACCTCATCCAAGAAGGAAATATCGGCCTCATGAAGGCGGTTGATAAGTTTGAATACCGTAGGGGATACAAGTTTTCGACCTATGCGACTTGGTGGATTCGTCAAGCGATTACTCGGTCGATTGCCGACCAGGCACGGACCATTCGGATTCCCGTGCACATGATTGAGACCATCAACAAGCTAAACCGGGTATCGCGCCAAATGCTCCAAGAAATGGGAAGGGAGCCTACGCCGGAAGAGCTAGGTGTACGGATGGAAATGCCAGAGGATAAGGTCCGTCGCGTGTTAAAGATTGCGAAAGAACCGATTTCCATGGAAACGCCCATCGGCGATGACGAGGATTCGCACCTTGGCGATTTCATCGAGGACGCGACCATCGGATCACCGATCGAATTGGCTACCGGCGAAGGATTGAAAGAAGCAACCCGAGAGGTGCTTGGTGGTCTGACAACGAGAGAAGCCAAAGTCCTGCGAATGCGTTTTGGTATCGATATGAATACTGACCATACCCTTGAGGAAGTGGGTAAACAGTTCGATGTAACGCGCGAGAGGATTCGTCAAATCGAGGCCAAAGCACTGCGTAAACTTCGTCATCCAAGCCGGTCCGAGCATCTTCGTTCCTTCTTGGACGAACTGTTTTCGGAGAACCAAAGCCCTATGTAGAGACGTTCTAGTTTTTTGACCTCGTCGGTGATTGGATGTTGCCTCGTGACAAGCCGCAGCTTAACTTCTCAGTTCAATTCTGAGGTCGGATCGCTTGATAGGCCCGTCATTTCCAACCAGGCGTTCCGGTCAGAATGTGAATCCCAAAAATTCCAGCAACGAAATGCCGTATCGGTCACGGTACGTGATCCAAGATAGAACAATAAAGATGGCGGAAATCGTCAGACTGAAAATAAGTACCGCGATCAGGGCAACCAAACTGTCGTTAAATAACGCGTTGATTAACCGCCTACGCAATATTTTTCGCTTAATCACTCGACATTGAATTGGTGAATGTTTAACTCGGTGGCAATTTCTGGGCCCAGTTTTTAGCACGGCTTCGCATAGCCGGAACATCTTCGGGAAGAACTACCCCAGCTTTGACGCATCGATCAAGTTCGCGTTCGTACTTCTCTAGGAAGACGTTACGGTTCGGGTATAACTTCGTGAGTTTTTCGGCATCGAAGTCTTGAGACAAGCCGTAGAGAAAGGCGAAGCGATTATCGCCACCCCCTCCGAACCGACCAGCCCCACGATGGCGCGCGGTTGGGATGGCCAAGTCAGGTAATCGAATGCCCCCGACGGCGTTGCCGTTGGTGTCACGCTCGATGGTTTTTCGACCAGTTTGCGCGTTGGTCATGGTGATACGGGGCATCCTCGGGGGCTCAACGTCAGAGACGATCCAATGGTGCGTATGCCTTATGGCTGCTTGGTAAGCGGGTTGGTAAGACATCCAGTTAGGGCCCTCTGCGCCGCCGGAAGCCGCCATAGATCGGGGTACGTTGACGTGTGAGGTGCCCGCGACTTCCCACAGTCGAAAGGTCTTTGAGTCGGGCTGTCTCGCGGGTAGATAGGCTTCCGCCTCGGTCTCGGAGTTGACGACAAAAACAGGGACATTGATATCCGTTCGAATCGGGGTGCGTTGACCCATACCCCTTCTGCTGCCTCCTTTGTCTGCTTCGAAAGGGATGGTGGAGGAAAAGTCGATATATGGGATGAACCCGTCGAATACATTTTCAAGGAGATGGACGCCGTTGATGTACGTGCGCAAACGGCCCGCGGATTGTGATGCGCCGGCCGCAATAAGATGAATCACGTCGAGTCCACCCATCGGATCGATACCTGTTTTTGTTCGCGACGGCCCCACGGCGCGTCCTGCTTGGGTAAAGATGTCATAGGAATAGGCGTCGCCCGGGTGATTGAGTGATCCATATCGTTCTAGATCCCATTGTCGGAGACCAGCGGCTTCGGGCCCGGGAAAGCCGTTAACTCCGACGGCTTGAGCTGAAACACCAACCCACGCATAACCTCGAAGATATTCATCATCGCCCACCGAACCGAGCTCATAGCCTGCGGTGACATTCTGCCAATGCACGATCACGGTGCCGTTGAAATCGGAACCTTTGTGTGGGCGGACCACAAGTATGCGTGTTCGGTACGCGGTTGATTGTATTTCGCGCTCGGTGTTCCATCGGCCATCCGGGGTGGACGATGCCCCATCAGCGAAATTGTATGCGCTCGCGTCGCCGTCTAGGAAGAACTCTTCCATGACGTAACCGCGACTCGCAAGATCGATCCGTGGTGCTGAGAATGGCCCGCCTTTCGTACCGTTGGTGACGGGACCAGACACGATTGCGGTCTCCGTACCCGCGCTTTCGATGGCTGAACACAGGGCCAGCCACGTAAGAAAAGTGACGAACTTCGCCAGTGGGGACGATGACCCCCGGGCCATTTTCTTAGTGTTGTTCATTACATCCTAGTCCTTCGTAGGTAAGGTCACGATGGCCGTTCCAAATGCAGTGACCAGACCTGACTGATTTTGGTTTTCTATTTGCAGTTCGACACGATGCTCATCGTTCTCGACATAGGTTTTGGAGACCTTTCCGTAAACGGTGTTGGTATCACCGACGACGTTAGGGTGGCGAATGGAGGCGTCGAGTTTCTTGAGCGTGCCGGCGTCTCCCATCCAATCGGTCACGATTTGGCTAAGCCAGCAAACGCGCTGTGGGCCAAAGTCGAATTGGCCCGGCATATTTCGGCGCTTTCGCGCGTACTCCTCGTCAAATCGGCCCCCACCCCCCAGATCTCCAGATCCTTCGGCTTCTAGAGCGGCTCTCGGACTTCGACCTGTACCAAGGACGCCGTGGGTAAAAAGAAAGAGTTCGGTGACGGTATACGTTCCCTTCTTCAGGGCCGGAATATCATCACCTTCAACGACGTCTTCCCAGTATCTGGGCTCTGCGCCGCGTCGTTCGCGTTCGTACACCAGAGGATCGGCGGCTTCGTGCTGAATTTCTCTACTTTCTTTTGGCTCTCGATCGTACTCCAGGGTCGAGCCTGTATTTTGATAACGGGCCATCAGCGTTTTGACGGTGGTCACGACCTCCTGGCGCTGGTTCGAATAGGTAACCAAGCCCGTGTTAAATGCGATTGCACCGATGCGTTTGCTCTCTTTACGCATCGTGGGGCCGACTTGCTCCTGCGCTGTAATGCGATCGCCAAGCCAAATTGGCCGGTGAAATTCAATTTCTGCGCCCGCGTAGTTCACGGGAAGGTACGCTGTCGACACTCGAGCACGATTAATCGCTCCTGTTTCGCCAGCAACCACACCGAGACTTACCCCGTAGATAAAAGGGGGTGGTGCGGTAATCATTCGATACGGTGAATTCGCGGCGTGATTGGGGTCTCGCCAGAGCGGATTGTAGTCACCGACACCGTCGCCAAATCGTCGAATGTTATCGAGGCTTGCTTCTTTTGTGGGGCGGTATGGCAGCACCTCACCGATGCCTTTTTTGTATTCCTCTTCAAACGCTTCGATAGTGCGAATTAAATTTTCGGTGGCCATTGCGTGGATCTCCCCCGATCGTGCGAACCCGAAAGCTTACCCGATTGGGCGCACAGTGGTTTGAGCGATGGAAAAAGAAGGGGCTCGAATCAGTCGTGTCGGAGAGCTTCGATGGGGTCTAGTTTTGATGCCAGGTAAGCGGGCCAAACACCGGCAAGGAATCCAACGGACACACTCACGGCCACTGCAATAAGAACCGTTTGCATCTCGACGATCAAAGGCATATCAAATTGGGACGAGATGGCCTCACTTCCAAGCCATCCGAGAACAATGCCAAACAACCCGCCCAATGCACCTAATGTAATCGCTTCCACAATGAACTGGGTAAGGATATTTCCACGCGTGGCGCCGAGCGCTTTGCGGACGCCGATTTCTCGGGTTCGCTCGGTTACGGAGACCAGCATGATACTTAGGATGCCGATGGCTCCGATGAGAAGGCTTATGGCGAGGATACCGATGATATACGTCGACAAGGTGCTGGTAATTGATTGCATCATGTCGCTAAAAACGGCCCGATTCATGATCGTAAAGTCGTTTGGGTCGCCCGGACGGATTTTGTGCTCGCGACGTAACACACGTTCGATATCGACCATAGCCATGTCGACCCCGATGCTTTCTTTGACTTCTGCGGACAGGGATCCGAGTCGATCCGAGCCGAACACACGAAATCGAGCCGTTGTCAGCGGAATGTATATCGCGTCGTCGACACTTGGACCACCGTAGCTTGATCCGACCTCGGCGAAGACCCCGACGACTTTGAAGATGATACGACCTATCGAAATATCTCGACCTAGAAGACTGGTCGGTGCGAATTCAAGACTGGTAGGGATGCTATAGCCGAGCACGGCCACGCGTCTGCGCGCCGCAAGGTCGGACTGTGTGATCATGCGTCCATGGGTCAGTTCGCGATTGTTAACGGCCATGTAATTGGGTGTCGTCCCGGTGACCGTGCCGTAGATGTTCTTGTTGCCGAATTTGACCTGACGACCGCTTCGCAATTCCGGAACGACGGCCGAAAGGAACTGGCTGTCTCGACGTAGCGCGTCGTAATCGTCGATGGTTAGCGAGACCCGATTCGACGACGCAACGCCACCGCGCCCAAAGGATTGACCGGGCCAGATTGCAAGAACGTTCGTGCCGAGCGTGTTCATTTGTTCTTGCACGGCGGCTTGCGTGCCCGAACCGAAAGCTGCACCGATAATTACACAACCGACCCCGATCACAATCATCAAAATCGTTAACGCTGACCGAAGTGCGTTACCACGGATTGCGCCCAGCGCAATACGAATGGATTCAAGGAGCGACACGGCGTTTAGCTTCGCCGGCCACGACCCATGCCCGGGATCGGGCTCATTCTGCTGGCTCGGTTCTGCCAGGTCTCGTTCGATTGCACCAAGGATTGGCTAGGCAGAATGAGAACCTTTTCGCCTTGGTTAAGACCAGCGACAACTTCGGAGTAATCCATGTCCGTGATGCCCGTTTGAACATGCACGGCGACCGCCTCACCATTGCGGATTACAAAGACGATATAGTCGCCACCGAACTGCTGATCGACGGACGACACGGCCCGTTTGGGAAGTTGCCCGCCGGGTCCTCTAGGACCAACGTTTGCTGGGCGTCCGTCTGAGGCGCTTGGACTGCTACCGCCTGGGCGTCCTCGGCCAGCACCAGAGCCCGCGATCTTCTGCATAAGTTCACGGTTCTTACGCATAAACGCGACATCTTCTTCGTTGGGTCTTGTACCACTTCGCATTTTGGTCATGATCGCCTTCAGGCGTTCTTCGTCGGAGAGATCGCTTTCCCCCGTTGACGCAGCCGAACCGCCACCCCCAGCTACGTCCCGTTTCCCGGGTTTTGGTGATGCGGCGAGCATTTTGTCAACGTCTTCCATTGTGTAACCAAGCACGCTGGCACCTGAATAGACATCGCCCTGAGTACGTAGCGCTGCGTTAGGAATGGCGAGCACCTGATTCCGATTAGCGACCACGACGTCCACATCGGCGTTCATCCCAGGGCGTAGAAGTCCCTCGCGATTTTCTAGATCGATCAATACCGGGAACATGGTGACGTTCTGGACTGTGGTGGCTTGCGGTTCAACTTTAATCACTTCGCCTTGAAAGGGACGGTTAGCGTAAGCGGCGACATTAACGGTCGCAGAAACCCCCGGTTTCATTTTGCCGATGTCGATTTCGTTCACCAGCATGCGTACTTGAACACGAGAAAGATCGGCCATCTTCAAGAGTAAGGTCCCGCCGCTACTGTTACCCATGGGTGAAGAAATAACCGTGCCTTGTTCGACGGCGCGTTCGATGATAGTTCCGGTGATGGGCGCATTAACGTCGCAGTCACCAAGCTGAATGACGGCGTTTTCGACGGCAATTTCGCGCTGCACGACTTCGGATTGTGCCGTAGCGTGGTCCAAAGAGGACTTTTCCCAGTCGGCCTTGGATACCGATTTATTTACGTAGAGCGAATTGATTCGCTCGAGTTGGGAACTAGAATTAGCGAGTCTTGCTTTCGCAACGGTGAGGCTTGCCTCTGCCTGTTTTAGGGTGTTTTTGAGAACGCGTTGATCGATTTGGGCAAGCAGTGTGCCGCTCTCGACCACGTCGCCGGTATCTACCGCTAATTCAAGAATTTCGCCTGACGCCTTCGATTTCACTTCGACCGTTGTGACGGGTTCGACTTCTCCAGCGGCTTCTACGGCGACGCGAATATTCCGCGCTTCCACGACAACTTGCTGGTAATCGCTGTAACGAAGATTGGCGTTTTCTTGAGAAACAACTTTGTCGTCCGCCAAATACGACTCGAGGTAATCGCAACTTGCCAGTAAACCAACAGAAATAACCAGAAGGATTCGAGTGGCCACTAGCTGTTCTCCACAAGGTAGTCTTCGGTCACTTCACCGTCGCGCAGGTGGATGTGTCGTTTGGCACGTACTGCGATTTCGGGTTCGTGGGTGACCAGAATAATGGTCTGTCCTGCACTATAGAGTTCTTCAAATAACGCCATGATGTCCTTGCCGGTACGCGTATCGAGATTGCCCGTTGGCTCATCGGCGAGAAGGATCGCCGGGTCATTAACGAGTGCCCGCGCTACAGCCACGCGCTGACGTTGTCCGCCGGACAATTCGCTCGGTTTATGGAATGTGCGGTCACCAAGCCCCACCCGTTCCAATGCCTCTAGCGCTCGATTGCGCCGTTCGCGTCGGCCGATACCGCTGTACAACAGTGGCGTTTCAACGTTTTGCAAGGCGTTCGATTTCGACAAGAGATTAAAGGTCTGAAACACGAACCCGATCATGCGATTGCGTACCCGGGCCAAAGCCTTGTCATTGAGCTTTGATACGTTTTCGCCAGCGAGCCAATATTCCCCGGTAGAAGGCCGGTCCAAGCAGCCGATGATGTTCATCAAGGTTGACTTGCCAGAACCCGACGGGCCCATTATGGCCACGTACTCGTTGACTTCCATCCTGCAATCGACCCCGTTGAGGGCGTGAATGGTTTCGGACCCCATATCGTAATTCTTATGAATTGATTGGAGGTCGATCACCTGCCCAGAGGGCGGTGCATCGCGACTTGCACTTGGATTGAGCGTCGCCATAGGCGTCTTACGACTAATACGAGTTGGTTTGTAGGAACCCTATAGTCTAATCTGTCCTAGCCAAAACCTCTTCTCTTCCTCGACCTCCGCGTACTTATTGGCTGCCGAGCCGATTTTTGCCAGTTACACTATTTCCGCGGCGCGTTTATTGTTCGGAACCATCTACTTTTTGACGTGTCTCGAACACAGCGGTAGTTTGATTGGGTCAAATTGGTCGGGAGGATCGATGAGTAAGCAGCGAGCGAAACAAGACAAGGATGCGAAGAAGAAAGCTCCGTTTGCCGTGAGTAGCAACGATTTGCAGAAAGCTCGACAAAAACTTGTCGCCGAGCTCGGCCTCGAAAAATACGTTCTGGATCTGGATCTCAACGGATATGCCGTGGTACCGCCCGAGGTTACGGGTGTAACCCCCGCTAATCTTGACCGGCTCACCGAAGTGCTTTTGGCCAAGTCAGAAGAGCTGGTGGGTTGCGGGTTTACGGTTGCAGAGGGCCCCTCGTCCGAAGTCGATTTCGGCGACTACCGCGGCACGTTGGAACTGCAGTCGGGAGCAAAACCAAGTCAGTTTCAATTGATGCAGTTGTGTACTTTTGACCGCGCGTTTCGTGATCTTGCAGTCAATCCTGTCGCGACCGCGCTCATGCGCTACATGATCGGTCCATACACCACCCGCTTTAGTTCGCACAATTGTTTCGTAAAGTGGAAAGGGGATGGATACGGCGAGTCACTCGGTCTGCATTGCGACCAAGGTGGCGTGCCTCAACCGTGGGGACGTGTCGCGCTCAATGCCAATTGCAATTGGTGCCTGACGGATTACACATTGGCCGACGGTGCGTTCGCTTGCGTGGCGGGCTCGCATCACCGCAACTCGCAGCCAGTGATGCCGCAAGCAATACGCGAGGCGATTCCGGTTGAGTGCCCGCGTGGATCCTTGATCGCTTTTCATGGGCAGCTTTGGCATGGCGCGTACCCGAAGAGCACCCCGGGTCTTCGACTAACGATTGCCAATTACTACCGCCATGCCTCGATCCAGCCGCAGGACGACATTCCCAATCACTTTCCGAAGGCGTTGGCGGACGACTGCGATAATCCGAAAGTGTTCAAGCAGTTGGCGGGCTTTGGCGCTCCATACCAATCACAAGTGCTCCCCGTGCCGAAAGCGGTGTCGTGATCGTTGGTTGGCTTCGCTGATGGCTGCAGGAGAACCCCATGTATCAAGCATGCACCCTAATGTGATAGCCGCAGAAACGTGAGTTCATCGTCGGACGAAGTATTGAAAGTCGCGTTTAGGCAGGCGTATACGGTATGTCGTGACAAACCGTTCTTGATCTTTGCCAATACGTTGCTTTTTCTTGTTGCCACAATCGTTTGCGCGGTTAGCGTGGTCGGCATATTCGCCATACCGGCAATTGTTGGTGGGTATGTTGAGTCGATGTTGCGGGCATTGCGTGGCCAAGATCAGGCAACCGGACGGTTCATCAGCGCGGGATTCGCCAATGGGCGCTGGCGGCAATTGCTGGGCATATGGGTCCTGTACGTAATTGGAACCCTCTGCGGCTTCATTTTACTGGTGATTCCAGGGCTCTATCTGAGTATTGTTTGGACCTTTGTTTGGATCTATGCAGTCGATAAAAAGACCGGCGTGATTGAGTCGTTTTCTTTGTCGCGAAAGCTTGTGCATACCGATTCAAATTTTTCGCTGGTAACGTTGGTGATGATTTTCTCCATAATCGTGTCTCTCGCGGTCACAAGATTCAGGCCTCTCACGTTGATCTGGGCGTTTCTCGCAACACCCTACTTCACCCTGTTGACCTGTTCGCTTTACGAACAGTTTTTGGCGTCGCCTACCCGACTTATCGGCAAATCCTCGAGCTGAATGTGGGCGGGGAAAGGGGAGCCAGCGGCTCTGAGTTATTCGACCAGTCCATTGAGACTATGCCGAGAAAGAAAGCTCCAGATGACGTTAATGCCACTAATGTCCCAACCCCGACCAGGTTCTGGCCACGTGTGACCCATTTCGTTCATTCGGTACAGCTGAACTTCAACGTTGTTAATGCAATTGGCGTAGGCGATCAAGTCAGCGATGGTGCCGTCTTCGTTGGTATCGGGGAGAGCCGTGATTGAAGGCGCGGGGTCGCAACCGTTGTAAGTGCTCCAGAAGTCCATGATGGCATCCATGGATTTGGTCCAATCGGCGCCGGCATAAGGTACGACGTCATCCTCCGTTCCGTGAATTTGCAAGACAGAGGTCGAGTGGGTCGGAGCACAGTCGTTAAACGTTTCGGGCGACATGGAGCCAGTTACTGACGCGATTGCCGCAAAGTTGTCGCTCAAAAGACAGGCTAGCTGATGGCTCATGTAGCCACCGTTTGACATGCCGGTAGAGTAAACGCGGGAAAGATCGATAAGGTAGTCGGTGGCGATCTTGTCGATCAATGCGGACGTGAAACCGACATCGTCGACGGTGCTTTCACTGGTCCAGCTGCCAACGTTCCAATGGGAGGTATCTTCGAGAAGCGTGCCCTGCGGCGCTAGAAGAATAAACTGTTCTTCTTCAGCTAGAACACGAAAGTCGCCGTAATTCATTTGTCCGATTGCGCTACTTCCGTAACCGTGGAAGTTGAAGAGCAGAGGTACCGATTCGCTACCAGTGTACGACTGGGGTACGTAGAGGATGTATTCCCGTACAAGTCCGTCGTGGTTGAACGTACAGTCGAGTTGCGACCCCGATCCTGAACATTCGTCGGCGGTTTGCGTATTTGAGGTCTGCGTTGTCGTGTTAACGCTAACTTCTGGTGTCGCACTCGAATTCCCGCCGGAACCACCACCGCAGGCACTGGTTAAAGTCACGAGTGCGATCTGTAACAAAATGAGTGTGGTGCGTTGCATCGTTGTGTCGATCCGGCGATCAAGTTCTTCGCTATTTTCTCGCGGTTTGGGACGTTTGTGCCAATCGCTGTGATTTGCGACGTGGTTCCCTAGGAGCGTTTGCTTTGACGGCCCTTAGACGACGGCGTAACGTGACGTAAACGTAACTCAAAGGCGCAAATTCGTGATATCAGCAGATGCTTTGGCTGTCGTTCGCCACGTGATCGCGCTGTTTTTCGGTGTGCTATACGTCGTCTTGGGTGTGTCGTTAATCGTAGGAGCCGCCGAGATGCTCCCGTCTGGGATGTGGAGAGTTGCTCCACTTCTAGCCCCCGCATTTATTGCGTTGAGTCTGATCGCGTTTTTTCTAGGAGGTAGACGTAACTGGAGGATTTTGAATGACGAACTCCTCGTCGAGGAGGCNCGGCGAACGGCAGCATTTGGTTTTTATTTGATCGTGTTGATCTTGATACCGCTGTATTTCGTGGTTTTGGCGGTTAATGATGGTGCGGTGGACCCGNCNTTNGTGGCGACAATCCCCTTGTTTGGTGTGGGTATTCCTCTTCTCTATTTCTGCGTGCTCGATTTTCGCGGACGTCGCTGATGGCTGGCGTCCACAAGGACTTGGTGAACNGATTGCGTGAGCAACGCAAGGCGCGTGGATTGACTCAAGCGCAGTTGGCCGCGGCGGTCTTGGTATCCCGTAAAACCATCAACACGATTGAAAATGGGGTGTTCGTGCCATCGACCACGCTCGCGCTGAGGCTGGCTGGAGAACTAGGTTGTAAGGTGGAAGAGTTGTTTCAGCTGCCGGGCTCCGTTTTCGAGAAAAACTAGCGCCAAGCAGCCTACAACCGTCGCCTCATAAATCCTGCCCCCATAGGTCGAGTTCGGCGCCTCCGATAATCCGTTTGGCTGAACCGCGTCGTCGGACGTTCGATCGGCCGGATCGGCAAATTGTTCCACCCTCTCGTGCGAATTGATGGCTCACGATAATCGGTTCCCCCGTTGACCAAGTCACTATAACGCCATGTTTTTGGGTCCGATCAAAGACTTTTGACCGCCGTTGGCTAGCAGCATACCGTTGAGTAACGGGACTTTGCGGTAACGTTTGCGCAAAAATGGGCCCGACGCAGGCAAGCAAGCGAAAGGAAGGGCAATGGCAACACGGGAAGAACATCCACTCGTCACGGAATATCGGCGGTTCAGTCCNGGTTCGGAAACGCTAGCGGAGCGCAGTACGGCCGTATTTCCAGGCGGTGATACCCGGTCAAGCGCCCATTACGGACCCTATCCACTGGTGATGGATCGCGCGTCCGGTTGTCATATCACGGACGTCGANGGCCATGAATTACTCGACTTTATGAATAACTTTACCTCGCTCATTCACGGNCATGCCTATCCTGCTGTCGTCGCTGCGGTACACGAACAATCGGCCAAGGGTTCGGCTTATGCGGCCACCAGTTTGAATCAAATTGAGCTTGCGGAACTGATCGTTGAGCGCGTGCCGTCCATTGAGCAGCTCCGTTTCACGAGTTCGGGCACGGAAGGGACCCTCATGGCGATTCGTTGNGCGCGCGCGGCAACGGGCCGTCAGAAGATNATGAAAATGGAAGGGGGTTATCACGGCAGTTACGAGCTGGCCGAAGTATCGTTAGTGCCTGATCCGGACGAGCGTGGATCGCTTGACGCGCCGGTCTCGCTGCCGATTGATAAGAGTTTTCCCGAAAGTGTCCTCCGTGACACGGTTATCTGTCCGTATAACGAACCCGAACGAGCGGAAGTGTTAATCGACACGCACGCGCACGACCTAGCGGCCGTGATTGTTGAACCGGTGCTTGGGTCCATGGGCATGGTGCCGGCAAGTCGAGAATTCCTATCTGCGTTACGGCGTGTGACAACGCGTCACGGTATCGTCTTGATATTTGATGAGGTCATTACGCTGCGTCTGGGAGAGGGCGGTGCGCAGTCGGTCCACGGCGTCATCCCGGATCTGACCTGCATGGGCAANATTATCGGCGGTGGCCTTCCGGTTGGAGGTTTGGGAGGTAAACGCGAGCTCATGCAGTTATTTAGCCCGACCCAGGAAAATCCGGTCATGCATGCGAGTACCTTTAGCGGTAACGCGCTCANTATGGCCGCTGGGAAAGCCGCGATGGAGGCATACACGGGTGACGAAGTGAAGCGCATCAATGCCCTTGGCGAGCGTCTGCGGGAAGGCTTTAACCGCGCGTTCGAACAAGCAGGGATAAGAGGTCGGGCGTTGGGTATGGGCTCGCTATCAAACCTGCACATAGCGTCGAATGGGGANCTGCACGATGCGCGGGACTCGATGGCANGNNTGATCGCGGCAGGNCACCTACCACGTTTGCTGCATCTGTGTATGCTGCGACGGGGGGTCGCTTCAGCNTCGCGATTAATGTTCTGTGTGAGCACCGCGATGGGCGAGTCGGAAATCGAACAAGCGATTACAGCTCTTCATGAATCGCTTGCTGAACTCGGTCCTTATGTTGCCAAGGAACGACCTCAGCTAATGGCCTAAGAATCGTGTTTCGTGTTGCGGCGAACGGAGATACACGTGTGGCGTATTTCATCGTTCTTTCCGCTCAACCTCCGTCATATCACGACGACCCAGTACAGGCAGTTGTTGATGAACTATTTACGTCGAGCTAAAAAATACCTCGGCNGCTTTGGTGTAGATCGTGTATCCGGCGAAACCGATGTACATCGCTGAGGCAATCACCATGAAGAAGATATTGATCCATCCGGGACGTGCTGATTTCGGTAAATGTGTCAGGTTCATGTAGAGCAGCAACGGCACNTAAAGGGCCATGGCGAAGCCGCCGATTAGCGCTGAGATGAAGAGGAAATCAAGTCCGGCGATATCGTATTGTTCGAAGAACCAGACACTGAAGGTGCCGATGATCATGGTGGTGCTCACCAAGATCAGGTACCACTGTTCGAGCTTGAACCATTTGCCAAACTTAAAATTGGTGTGCAGCAAATCGGAAAAGATCCGGCTGCCGCCGTCGACGCCGCCCAACTGCGTACTGAAAAGCGCGGCCATGCCCACCACGAGAAACAAATAACGTCCCGAAGTTCCCATGCTTTCTTCGAGAATGGAGGCTAGGTCCCAGACCAGGCTGCCGCGGTCTGGGACGAGACCGATCGGGTGCAGTACCGCGAGCGCTCCGAATATGAACAGAAACATAGTGAAGCTGCCGAGCAGCCAGAAGAACAGTACTTGGTCGGTGACTACGTAGCGAAACCAGTCGCGAAAACGTTTCTGATTTTCTTCAGTCTCGGGNTAGAGGAAGCCGGTATCCATTTCTTTGGTTTCGTGTTTGTGCGCAGCGCTCATGAGCGTCGGCATACGGGCACCCATGCCAATCCCTTTTTCGCGGAGGTAGTAGGCGTAATACAAGTTACCTAGTCCACCNGCCCCGGCGAACACGACGGCTCCGAAAAATCGACTAAACGAGAGTTCATCGCGGATTGAGCCATCGTCTGCGAAGACGGGGACCGGGAAATCGGGGAAGTCAAAAATGTTGGTGACGCCGTCCCACATCGCCATAAACAAGTCCATGGAACCGATCTCCCAGACGACATAGATGAGACCAACCACGATGACGACAATCAGGAACATAATGGATCGCTCAACGGCCTCATAGATGACCTTTGGTCCGAAGAGGATGGCGGCAACCGCCGCAAAAACGATGGCTGTCCACACCCACGGAGGACTCGAATGTCCAGGCCCAAAGATCAAATCCCNTAAGGCAATACCGGTTTCCCGCGCCCAACCGGGGAGGAACTTGCCGACCACGATCATGAAGACCCATACATAGACGATGGTCTTAATGACTCTCACCATGCCGGTAAACGGGCTCTCGCCGGTGACGATCGACCAGCGCCCGATCTCTATGTTGATCCAGAGCTGCAGAAAGATGCCGATGGCTGCGGCCCAGAGCAGTTGGGCGCCCACAATCGACGTGATCCAGGGCCACATGATCAGTTCGCCTGAGCCGATGGCNAGACCGGCCATGACGATGCCTGGACCCATCATTTTAACCAGGGGTTTCTTGCGAGCGGGGAGGTCGGCTTCTTTTANCGACGGGACAGGGATCGGCATGGATCAATCCTTATTTTGGTTGCTGCGATCGCGACGATCGTTCCCCATGCGTAGAGAACNCGGCGCTACCCGACTTGGGTTGGCGTTTCGGTTCCATGTTACTTTGAGTTAAGACGTAATTTAAGCGGCGGTTGGCAAGNCCGACTCGCGCGGTTGGTCTTGGGGGAGTTCGGGTGATTGTTAGGAGGTTAGATGCTCAGAGTTGCGATGCTTAGCCGTTGGCACGTCCATGCCGACGAGTATGCCAAGGAGTTTGCGAACCATCCGGACACGCACGTTCAAGCGGTATGGGATGAAGATCGGCTGCGCGGNAAGGCGTGGGCCGACGAGCTTTCGGTGGACTGGTTCGAAGATTTGGATCAGTTGTTGTCCTCTGATTCCATTGATGCCGTGGGTGTCGTCACACCGACCAATTTACATCGCGAGGTGATGGTTAAGGCGGCAAAAGCGGGAAAGCATATTTTCACTGAGAAAGTGCTTGCAACCACGATCTCTGAAGCGAACGAGATAGCCAAGTCGGTACGCGATAACGGAGTGACCTTCTGCATTTCCTATCCGCGACGAAACCTACCGGAAATTCTGTACGCGAAGCAGGCAGCGGACGAGGGCCTGTTCGGCAATATCACCACGATGCGCGTTCGCATCAGTCACGACGGTGCGACCAGAGGTTGGTTACCTGAACATTTCTACGACCCCATCGCGTGCGGCGGTGGTGCGATGATGGATCTCGNCGCGCATGGCATGTACCTCACGCGTTGGTTGNTGGGTAAACCAGCGAGAGTGTCATCGATCTTCAATCACNTCACAGAGCGCGCCGTAGAAGACAATACTGTCACGCTGATTGAGTATGAAAATGGGGCAATAGCCATCAACGAGACGTCATTTGTGAGCTACGGCGGTCATTTCACGGTAGAAATTGACGGTACGGAAGGCGGTTATCGGATGCTCTCGCCAGGGGATGCACTGATTCGATCTAAACACCTGCAAGAGACGGGTTGGCAACCGGTCCAGGANCTTCCGGCGCCGGGGATTTCACCCATTGCTCAGTTTGTACNCGCAGCGCTTGGAGGCGAACCGGTGGATTTTGGGATGACCGAGGCTCTACAGTTGACGGATCTAATGGAAGCCGCTTACCGCTCCCACCGGGAGGCAAGGACCGTGGAANTGAAGTGACGTTGACNATACGACCCTCGGGTCAAGAAATAGCCGACCGAGCCCTCTCGAACACGCACCTTCTTGAGGTTGTGGCGGCGATCGAAACCGACGGGTTTTGCGTGCTTCAGCAGGTNGTGCCACATCGCATCCTGGATGTACTTGAACGACGAATGGCCGCAGATACCGTTCAGCTTCTTGAATTTCTCGAGGCCAACGGTGGCAACCCGCGAGCACAAGGGCACCTACAGCAGGGGCCGCCACCCCACTCGGAATATGTATTTCCCGAAGTGTTGATCAATTCGTTTGCTGTGCAGGTCACAAAAAAGATACTTGGCGAACATGCTTTTCTGTCCTTTTATAACGGCAACACCAATTGNCCCGGTAGCGAACTACAACACGTTCATTTGGACGGCTCACATATATGGCCGCACTGGAAAATCGCGACGCCAANCAGCTCGCTCGTGATTAATGTCCCTCCAGCCGATTGCACCTTGGAAAATGGCGCGATCGAACTATGGCCCGGCACGCATCGTATCCCTGGGACATACGACGGCGGGGTCGAAGATTCACAGCTTGAGGAGCGGCGGAAGGATANGCCTCCGGTACGAGTCACGACCCNGAAGGGGGATCTACTTATTCGAGATGTTCGTCTGTGGCATCGGGGTGTTCCCAACGATTCGAACGAGGCGCGTCAAATGATCGCCATGGTCTACGTTGCGAGCTTCATGAGAAAGTCGCGGAAACTCAAATTTCAGGCCGGATGCGAAGCGGCGTTAGAGATTGGCGCCTTCGATATGAACGCAGAGTATACGGACGAGTCTATCGACTACCTGCTAGGACCTAGCAAAGTAATGTACAAAAATCAGGCAGGGAAATAGGTCGTCGTTTCTGNTACGACGGTAGTCCCCATAGCAAGTATCTTGGCCAATTACGTTTTTGTGATTCTGGTCGCCTATTACGCGGCGGTTGATAAGAATCTACGACTGAAGATTGGGGAACATTCGATTACTTCGTAGCGTTTCTATCAACGGCCAACAGCGCTGTTCTTGTATTACATCAGCCGTAACGATAAGGGGGCCAAACTCGACACCTGNGCCGTTACCCGTGAAGAAACCTTTTTCGAGACGAATTGGCATATTCTTCCCCCTTCTCGGACATCTATATCAGGCGGATTTCGGGTGACACATGGCATGGTTGTTGCTCCGCAGCCGGAGGCGGCCGAAGCGGGCGCGTTGGTGTTAGACGGCGGTGGTAATGCTGTTGATGCGGCGATCGCTGCAGCGCTGGTGCAAACTGTCGTTGACCCACTAATGTGTGGCATCGCGGGATTTGGGGTGATGCACGTGCGACTGCCGGATGGTAGTCATACGTGTATCGATTTCCACGGACGCGCACCGCTTGCAGCGACCGAGGATATGTGGGCTGACAAACTCGTGGCTGAAACAGAAGACGGTTTCGGCTTCATTCTGGAGAACNACGTCAACGACATCGGCTACGGCTCGATCACAGCTCCGGGTTCTTTGCTGGCATTCGCCGANGCGCTTNCGCAGTTTGGTACGGTAAAGCTTGAAGANTTGCTCGACGAGCCGATCCGTTATGCGGATGAGGGGTTTCTCGTTCGCCCTCACGTTGCCCACTACTGGAACCTGACGGAACCCGAAGGACGCGTACCCCATATCCAGCGCCTGTCACGGCTTCCGGCGACAGCCGCGATCTACTTAGCGAACGGAAAACCGAGGGTAGCCGGCGACGTTCATCGGAACGCGGACATGGCGAAGACGTTAGGTAGGATTCAGGCTGATGGTGTGGCGTCGTTCTACCACGGCGATATTGCAGACGAGATCGCCACAGATATGGGGAAACACGGCGCAATGTTGACGAAAACGGATCTCACCGAATATCGCACCGTGACCAATGAGCCGCTTCGAGGGGCCTACCGCGGCTACGAGGTTGTTACCAACCAGCTCCCTGGCGGTGGAGCGATGGTGTTAGAGATGTTGAGTATTCTCGAACAATTTGACGTTGCTGGTATGGGTCATAACAGTGCTGATTATCTTTCGCTATTAGCNGAGGTTATGAAAATAGCGACCGTCGACAAAGACCGGTTTATGGGTGATCCGCGGTTTGTAGATGTTCCGCTCACGCGTCTGTTATCTACCGAATACGCGAGCCAGTGCGGACAGCGGATCCGCAGTGGCGAAAAGGTNCACGTACCGCGGGTCAATCGGATCGACAGCAAAGACACAACGCATGTTTGTACCGTCGACGAGCTCGGTTGCTGTGTCACTATGACGCATTCGCTTGGCAACCCATCCGGCGTCGTCACCGGAGGGTTGGGCTTTATGTACAACGGCTGCATGAATGTTTTCGATCCACGCCCAGGTAATGCGGATTCGATTCAGCCGGGCAAGTCTCGATTCACGGCGATGTCGCCGACCATCGTCAACCGATCCGATGGATCTCCTTACCTCGTGATCGGTGCACCTGGTGGCACGTACATTACGATGGGAGTGCTGCAGGGTATCCTCAACGTCATTGACTTTGGAATGACCGCGCTTGAGGCGGTCTCCGCACCCCGCATCTGCGTCACGTCTGACATCATCGATCTCACTAATCGCATACCGCGATTTATCGAAAGTGACTTGATCGAACGCGGGTATAAGACGCGGCGTAGTCATCTGTCGTACCACTTCGCCGGCGTACACGCGATTCGGCTGACGGATGAAGGTTGGGACGGAGGCGCGGACCCCGGTCGAGATGGTATGGCGCTCGGGGTCTGACCGNGTTTTCACGATGCAAGCGGCTATAGTTACTGGTGAACGACGCCTCGAACTCGTCGACTTTTTAGACCCTGAGCCAAGTGATGGCAAAGNCGTCGTCGACATCGCTTTCTGCGGTATTTGTGGTACTGACCTACATGCGTATCAGTCTGGGGAACCCTACAANCCGGCAATTTGTGGTCACGAGTGGACCGGGACGGTATCTGCTGCGAACGAGACAGTGCCGTTTAGCGAGGGTGACCGGGTCGCCATTGGGATCGCGACCGCGTGTGGCGACTGTCCAACATGCCAACGTGGCGACGCATCTCATTGCGAAATGGCGTTAGCGGGATTGCTCGGGGTTGGCCCTCTGGCGGCCGCACATGGTGGGTTTGCGCCGGCGATCGCCGTTGATGNAACGCGCTTGTACCACGTCGACGACAAGTTGAGCGCAACNGAGGCAGCAATGTTAGAGCCGTTGACTGTGGCCGTACATTCGGTACGTCGCACGGACGTGCGCTTAGGCGACGCAGTTGTTGTGATCGGCGGAGGGCCGATTGGTCTGCTCGTGATGCAATGTGCTCGGGCGGCGGGAGCGGGAACGGTTGTACTGGTGGAGCCGCAAGCCGCTCGGCGCGAACTTGGTGGCCAGCTTGGAGCAGACTGTCTTATTGACCCNTCGACGTGTGTTTTGCAAGAAGCGATCAATGCTCACATCGGGTTTACGGGTGCGGACGTCGTTTATGAATGCGCTGGTGTTCCGGAAACGATCNGCACGGCGGTCTCGCTAGCACGACGTGGNGGNGCGGTTTCGTTGGTCGGCCTGTCTAGCCGTTNNTCCGAGATCAGTGGTGCCGAATGGCTTCTCAAAGAGATCAAGCTGACCACGAGTATCGGATACCTACCTGAAGAATTTGCGATCTCGCAAGNACTCGTGGTGGATGGCCGCGTGCAACTCAAATCGATGCACACGTCGACAGTGTCTCTCGCGCAAATGGGTGACGCGTTCGACCGCCTGGCGGCTAATCCAGAAGAGGTTAAGATTCTAGTAGACCCTCACTTGTGAGCACGCGGNTCCGCCACTCTCCTCAGTTAGATAAGGTCCCNGATTTACTTTCCGGCGAGATCTGCGACGATCGGTGCAAACGCATCGATATTGTCTTCGCCGATCGTCACGTACGATATTCCAAACGTCTCGCGTCGTCGCTGTAGTTCTTCTTTGATCGTCTCCACACCGCCAAAAAGGCCGTGCGGGTGCGTACGCATCTCTTCTTCCGATAGGCCGAACGCGTCNGCCATATTGTCGACGACCGATTTGGCATGATCGACGACGAACGTGAAGTACGCCCCGATTTCGATTTCGATATCGTCGAACCGGTGGCCTGCACCGTCGCGAATCCAAGCGATCTTTTTAGCGGTTTCGTTGGCTGTCGATAACCGAATACCGTCCGGCCCAATCATGCCCGAGCGGTTGTTGAAGTTGAGGCTCGCGATGTCCGCTTCGCGTCCAGCGAGGCCAAGTATTTTAGGCGCGCCNCCACCGATCATAATAGGTGGAGTCGGCGTCTGGACCGGTTTAGGAAGACCATCGAAGTCCCGCCACAGCACGTCGTCATTCGCGACGTCGACGCTGCCTTCAGCGGTGTATTGTTTCAACGCGACAATCACCCGTTCGAGCCGATTGATGCGCCGTCCNGCTGAATCAAAAGGTATACCGGTTGCGNGATACTCCTCCTCCAACCAACCGGCTCCAAGTCCCAGNTCGAGTCGCCCGTCTGACAATAAGTCAAGGGTCATCGCCTCTTTCACCAGCATTACCGGAAGCCGGTAGTCGACGCAAAATACGCGACAACCGATCTTCAGCGAGTCGGTCNCTGCCGCCGCGAACGCCATTGCTGGCATCGCGGCCAAGTTTTGCGAAGGATGATTCGTCTTCGCGAGCGCCGGGCCCGGGCCTATGATGTGATCGGCAAGATGTAACGCGGTGTAGCCGAGGCTTTCTACTTTCCTCGCCTTGTCGCGCCAAGCTTGTCCGCTGTCGGCGTTGAAACTCTGGACGGCAAAGCGAAACGGTTTNCTCATTNGGGTTCTCCTAAGATTTTCCATTCACGATTGGTCAAGCTTGACCTGTCCGTCAGGTTGTCGGCCAAGGCGAGTGCGGGAGCCGCGATCGTTCCATCCCGTACACGCAANTCCTTGTCTCCGATAGGGGTTCTTTAGTCGCGATTCGACGCCAATGCCGCGTCGGCGCAATATCGAATTCCGCGGCGCAGCAACTCGTAAAACTGCTCGTGCTGCCATGATCCGCGCTCGATCTGAGGGTAAAACGGTATCATTGGCTGCATATCGTAATGACCTCGACAATGACCGAGGTTCAAATACAACACTTCGCCGGATCCAACGTGATTGATGTAATACAGCGGCCGTGGCTCTTCATCCGTCCATTGTCCTTCAACGAAACCATCAGCCGGNCCGGTGTAGTGCGCGTGCAACAGTAGGTGTAAATCGCCGTGGATGCGCGACAGGTACAGTTCNTCNTCCGTCTCGAATGACTCAATACCCGAAACCAGTTCGTGTTCTGGATCGGTGATTTCCACCTGGAACGGTTGAATCGGTGGGTGTGCGATGAACTGCGTGCCGAGAGTTTGCATTAGTACCGGCGCGATCTCCGGGCAGTCAACGCCACCGCCGTCGGGNAGGAACTTCAAGATCGAATTCGTACCATGAAGTGCGAACCAGCGCTTGCCACCCCGCACGAAATCGCGCAACGCTTCCTGCTCGGCGTGCTCCGGTACAAGATTGCATGTGTAGGTGATTAGGAAATCCGCGGCGTCGATTGCCTCCAGGTCNTGATAATTGGCCGCGACTCGTGTACGAATTCGGTCATCTTCAGCAAGGAGTTTCAGGATCTCAAGACGNGCAAAGTCAATGTCATGAAACTGTCCAGCTGCAACCAGATAAACGTTGACGGTTTCGTTGTCATTGGCCATCGCTAAAATTGAATGCGCTTGGTCATGCCTCCATCGATCACCACGTTTGTCCCAGTGGTATATCCACNGAGNGGACTGGTCAACAGTGCGACTTGTGCGGCCACCTCTTCGGCNGTGCCCATACGACCGAGGGGAATGTCACCTAACGTTGCTTCGTAAAAAGGCGCCATGTTCTGCTTAACCATATCCCACGCGCCGCCTTCGACAAAAATTGGCCCAGGGCTCACGGCGTTAACCCGAATGCCTTGGCTAGAAAGGTCCTGCGCAAGCGCACCCGCGTATTGCAGCAGCGCTGCCTTCATGGCGTTGTAGGGGCCTGCATTCATGAACTTCTCGAGAGCAGCGGTGGATGAGATCAAAACGATATTGCCATGANNAGACGTACTGAGAGCTGGCAATGCCGCTTCGACACAGCGCACGGCGCCCATCATGTCGTACTCGAAGTTCGCCTTCCATCCCGCTTCCCCTGGCGCATTGCCTCCGGACACGTTCGAGATCAGGATATCNAGTCCGCCNAGCTCACNAATGGCTTCGGTGACCCACGCTTTCAATGCATCGGCATCACCAACATCAAGACCTTTGCCGGTTGCGTTAACGCCTTTAGCTTTGATCGCCTCGACCGTCGCGATGACNTCNGNGTCNGTGCGAGCACACAGCGCGATGTCGCAGCCTTCGTCCGATAGCGTTTCTGCGATGGCACGGCCGATGCCTTTTGTACCCCCCGTCACGAGCGCTTTTTGACCTTTGAGTNGTAGATCCATGAGTTTTCCCCTAGTTCATTGGCCCGAACTGCGGGCGCCGCGCCACTTTTATTTTATCGATCTTTACCTCGACGAAACCGTCTTTCACGCGGGCGTCGAATTTNGGAACAGACTGCGTTGCCGGTGGTCCAACGCATGCGCCGCTGCGTAAGTCGAACCTGGCCCCGTGTTCCGCGCANGTGATCTCACTCCCGTCGAGTCTNCCCTTCGACAGTTCAGCTTTGGCGTGGGTACAACTGTTCTCGACGACNAGGTAATCGCCATCGACGTTCACCACCAGTAAATCCCAGCCCCGCGCCTCGACCGTCGTGTGATCGCCGGGTGCTAGCGATGCCTCGATGGCTCGCACGTACCCCATTAAGTGATCTTAATCGATTGCCGGAACAGATAATCATCAATGGTCTTGTGAAAGTGGCGTATACGAACTTCCTGATCCGAGATCCACAACCCTCGGTAACCAACCGAATTCATTCCACGCTGTACCATTGGCAGGTTTCTAGAATCCTGATCCAGCACCTCACCGAGCGACTCATCGCCNTGCTTGAACTGCCTGTGTAAAGGCCGCGGCGGGGNGGCTTNGCCTTTCGGAACCATCGTGTAGTTCTGCAGGTCATAGAACATCTTGTTCGGATCGCTGGGATGTGGCCTCTGNCGAAACAACATCANACTCGTGGCGTGAATATTCAACGTGATGTTCGGAAAAATTAGGTAATGATAATCGTCCGTCAACTGATCGTCGTTNAGATCCGAGAGGTCGTATCCGAGTGACTCTGCATTTGCGCGCCAGTTTTTCTGTATTGCGCGCCGGACATCTAGTCCGTTGCCTTCGAAGGATGATGGGTCCAGATGATTCATCATCATGAACCCTTTCATTCCGTCGGAGATTTCTGTGCCGTCTTNGATATGAGTGCTCACGCATCCAAACGGAATCAGGTAGCGGTTATGTCGCTCGTAACAGTCGATTTGTACGTCCATGTCCTCGAGCCAACTCATTAGCTGGGGNTGNNTGCTNTTCACGTGATAAGTCTCGTTGAAGGCATCNACGGACGCCTTCCANTTGACGTCCCATTCCACGGTTACGTCGTTGACCAGTGTCATCTCCGGAAAGTGGTAAGGATCGAGGTGCTCGGGAATGATCCCGAGATATTCGCTGAGTGGTTCGGTATCTGGATCAAGGCTAAACCAAACCCAACCACCCCAGGTCGCACAAGGGAGCCTCTTAATTGCGAGTTTTTCGCAAGGCACGCCTTGTGGGAAGGTCTCCACGTCGGGCACGTTGACGATCTCGCCTTTTAGGTTGTATTCCCAAAGGTGATAGCTGCACTTGAACGTGCGCGTATTGCCACCCCTGCCGTACGCGACCTGATTACCCCGGTGTGAGCAGACGTTGTAGAAGGCGTTTACACCGCCATCTTCATCGCGCGTTAACACGATGCTTTCGTTGCCGATTTCGGTCACAACGTAATCGCCGGTGTTACGCAAATCGCCTTCCCAACAGCCCATTTGCCACACCTTCGTCCACAGGAGATCCCATTCGAGCTGGCGAAAGGCTGCTCCCGTGTAACGTTCTTTGGGAATGATGTCGGTCCCAAGGTCCGGTTCCGGTTCTTTTTGCACCGGCGTTTTGCTCGCCTGAGGGTCCGCGAACCGTTCGATCGTACGGTAGACCGTCATCCGCATCCTCCCTTAAGAACTATGAGCTGTGTTGGTTTTAATGTATTGCCCGGTTTCGTGTCAATTTCGTGCGATGTTAGGATATTTTTTACGGAGTCGGGGAGGGGCTGTGTGACTAGGGCTGAGCTCATTACGATGGCGCGCCACAACATGGCGCTCACCAAAGCGGGCACAATCGATCAAGAGCCAGAGGTGCTGCACGTGTCAAGGCGCCACTATTACGATCCAGAGCGCTGGCAACGCGAACGCGAACGTGTCTTCAAACGCATGCCTCTGATGCGGACTTACCGAGTCTGTTTACGTAATAGAAAGTATTGGGCTTTTCAGCACAATTAGTAGCGAATTTTCAACAAATACCGAGAACGAAACATGAGTACACAAAGCGTCATCGAACATCACGTC
>PBGU01000006.1 GCA_002719135.1 Gammaproteobacteria bacterium | reverse complement strand
TTCTCCCTACGCGCACCTACTACTTCCGAAAACCGGTGGTCTTGGGTACGTCTGTGACGCCCTTGACCAACAGATCGACAACATTATCGATGTCACCATCGTGTATCCCCACGGAACGCCTGGATTCTGGGCATTTCTCTGTGGACGCTGCACTCGTATCCACTTCCAAGCACGACGCTTCCCTACCCCACCCGTCGATCACGAAGCCCGTAAAGATTGGGCGGACGGGCTATGGCGCGAAAAAGATTTCGAAATCTCACGCACGCTTTTGCATCGACCCGATTAGCGCACCAGCAATTTCGACATGTACCTCGAACACTTCGGCCTAAACCAGAAACCTTTTTCGATCGCGCCCGATCCTTCTTTCATTTACCTGTCCGGAAAACACCGCGAGGCCCTCGCGCATTTAATGTACGGACTCGAATCCGACGGCGGATTCGTCCTGGTTACGGGGGAAGTTGGAACCGGGAAAACAACTCTGTTACGTAATTTAATCGCTCAAGTCCCCGACAATCAGGACGTAGCCTTCATCCTCAATCCCCGCCTGACTGTGCGCGAACTGCTTGAATCGTTATGTGACGAGCTCAGTATTGACTATCCAATCGAATCGCCGCTATCAATCAAACAATACATTGATCGCTTAAATCGTCATTTACTCCATGCGCATTCGCGAGATCGAAGCACGGTCATGATCATCGACGAAGCCCAAAATCTCTCGCCTGCAGTACTCGAACAAATCCGACTGCTTACCAATCTAGAGACCAACGAACGCAAACTCTTACGTATCATTCTCATCGGGCAGCCCGAACTCGGCGAGACGCTCGACCGTCACGAGCTGCGCCAGTTAGCTCAACGTATCAACGCTCGATACCACCTCGAAGCGCTCGATGGCGACGACATCCACGCGTACATCTCCCATCGCATGCGGATATCCGGCACTTCCGCCGAAGTCTTCACACACTCGGCTCGCCGGTTGATCTTTCGGCTGACGCAGGGTATCCCCCGTCTAATCAACGTCTTATGCGACCGATGCCTACTTGGCGCGTACGTTGACGGTATCCATCGAGTAAACCGGCGCATTGTCTCGCAGGCAGCAAGAGAAGCGTTTCCATCAAAAAAGTTTCGGCGTTGGCCTCTAGCGGTCGCTTTAGGTTTGGCCATTGTCGTGTTTGGCTATTTGGCTCTAGCTCCCAGTAATCCATGGTCGGTTGTATTTTCAAGGAGTCCCTTGCCGCTCGCAGAAGTCGCGGTTCGTTCGATACAACCAGAAACGACTAGCCCAAATAATGATGCCAGTGGTTCGTACGCCGAGACCCACATCGCAACGACTGAAAAAACCACNCTNGCCANNCATGCATCGNAGCCGATATCCANCTCCGAGACCGTGGGCGAATCCGATNAAGTCGAAACNCCAGATCNTGNTAATGCAGTGNTAAGCCTTTCGGGTCTCAGTTCAAATATTGATCGAGGGTTTCGTGCGGCTTACGACAGCGTCTACCTTGCTTGGGGAATNGNCAGCGGATCGCNGCGATTGCCCTGCGAGGTCGACGCACAAACCATTCTTCGGTGCCTTCGAGGATACGGCGATCTCGCGGAACTGGAGCGGTTGAACCGACCCGCTGTTCTAGAACTATGGGACCACGCCACCGATCCCTTTTTCGCCGCNCTCTTAAGCGTCTCNGACACCAACTACACACTTGAAATCGAGGGCAACGTCCACGTCGTNAGCGGCCCGGCTATTCAACAACACTGGTTCGGCAACTACACAGTCTTGTGGCGGGCGCCTCCCGGATTCAACCGTGCGATTCAACTTGGACATACGGGGACTCAGGTGGAGTGGTTGCGTGAACAACTCGAATCACTGGTGTATCTACCGCCGACCAACGGCGATCGGGCGTTGTTCGATCACAACCTAGGGGACGCCCTCAAACAATTCCAGCGGTCCCAGCAATTACGCCCGGACGGCATCGCAGGTCCCAATTCGCTCATTCGACTTCACAGCAGTGCGGATATCCCTGTCGCTAAGTTACACGTAGCCCACTGATGTCGTACATTCTCGACGCTCTACGTAAAGCAGAAATTGAACGTCGCGGTGTCTCCCTCGGAGATCATCTACCGCGGCAATCCCGCGTGCCCTTCAGGTCTCTTGTTACCATCCTCGTCCTTCTTAACGTCGTATTAATCGCTTGGCTATTGATAAATCCGACGAAACCACGCCTTGCGACTGACGAGCCAGTCGAGAAAAGCACCGACCACGTGATCGCCAGTAAAGCGGTCGTACAAACCGAATCGTCAAAGTCGCCACCAGGATTATTTCCAACTCCACAGTTATCGCCCCCAGACGTCAGCGCCGTCCAAGAAGTTGACCTACCTCGCACCCGACCCGAGCTCGTTTACTACCGGGACTTTGAAGGCGTGGTCGGCAATGCATTTCCCAATCTCGGTATCACCATTCATACCTACACCGCGGAGCCCCGCGAAAGGGCTATCCATATCGGGGGAAACATGTGGCGAGAAGGTGACGAGGTCAGTGATGGAATGATNTTAGAGACGATTACCGAAAACGGTATCGAGGTCACCTACCAAGGGTACCNAGTCCTTATCGATGTTTTTGAAATGTGGGACGCAGATAACTGATTAGCTTTGCGGATTTCGCTTTCAACCCTAGCTCATTTGGGTCTATCGCATTTCGCTTCAGTCAGTGTATNGACAACTCGAGCCGCCNCNTGAGGTCAGCTAGCCTTGCATTGACTTCGCGTCGATGCGCATCAATCGCGGTAATGGCCTCCTCGTTTTCTTTCACCCTGGTCTCAAGATTGGAACGCAGTCCCGACGTCGTCACACCTGTGACATTCACCTTGTCGACAAGATCACGCTGCTGATTGAAGAGCTGCTCGACGGTCTCTTGTAGCATATTCAACTGGTCGATGACTTCTTGCTGCTGGCTGAACGACCCTTCGTGACGCGACACCTGGGCTTTCAATCCCCGAATACTGGTCTCGATCGCAGAGACCGTTTTGGCTCGTTTTTCGAACGCAGCTTGATTCTCTTCAATCGCACTTTTGTTCCNTTTCCTCTGTTGTTCCAATCGTCGAATTTCCGACTCCCAAAGGTTGATCTGTTCGCTGGCACTGGCGCCAGTCTCCGTTACCGCCTCGTCAGTAATTCGGACACGCTCTTCTAACTGCGTTATNCGCGCACGCGCCTTTTCCAGTTCATCCTCAGTGGCTTCAAATAGGTCGTAAACAAACCAACCACCGACACCAATGATTATCGCCATGACAAGCAAAAGGCTATACGGAATAGAACTATTAGTCGCTCTGGTTGCTAGCGGTCGGCCCGTCCGAGGATAGCGACCACCACTCCCGGTTGCAGATATGGATGAGTCGGTNTCGGACGATTGCTCGCTCAATATCCCAGTCTCTACGTCAGAAACCGNGAGAGATTAGCGCCCTAACCTCTGAATAAAAAGGGTCTCGACGAGACCCCTTCGAATAGGTGCTATCACCGTCGTCTACAGTAGTGCAACCGCCGCCCAAAGCGCTGCCGTCAGAATCAGACTCGAGTGAATGACACCTTTGACGGTCGCAATTACCGACAACTTGCCCCATATCGCGTTNGCCTCAAGCGCCAAGATGATGATCATTGCCACGATGAGACCAGGCGCTGAAATGTTATCGAGCAACCCAGGGCCCTGCTGGAAATGAAAACTTGAACCCATGAAAAAGAGCATCGGTAGCGAAAAGAGGGTGTTGGTTCGTGACGCAAGCAGCGCCGTCGCAGCTGCGCCCGCTTGGCCTGGATCCGCCTCACCGCCAGCGGCAACCGCTTCGTTCGACGCGATCACGATCTTCTGGTTGGGCCAAATAATGAGCCACACATTAAGGAACATCAGCGTCCCCATGGTTGCCCCAACCGCAATATCGATTCCCAAACGACCCGTCCTCCAGACCGCCTCAAGCAGCACGAGCCCGGTCAAGAAGGTCAACATGGCGCCCCAACGGAAATACCAAAGTGCATTCGGCACCAGTTTTGTAAACGCATCGACTTTTGCTTCGTTTGAAGCAGCCGCCATGTACCCGCCTTGAATCAAATTAAAATAGTAAAGCAAGCCAATCCACGTGATACCAAAAATGTAGTGACCCCANCGCACTAAATACTCGACGACTTCCATAACTCCCCCTATTCCGAACTCAATGGCTCCATCCGCCGATCATACCCTGCTTTACAGCCACTTTTAACGCCCTGCGTCCGCAATCCTTGATTACTCACGTAAACCCAACCTGATCAACATCCGCGATGAAAGCTTCCCGACGAACGTCGGCGCACAAAAAAGCCCCACACGTGGCGGGGCTTTTCAAAGGGCTTCCCGCTTGTGAAGTCGCCACAGCACGTGACGACTTCTGAACGGGGTTTAAACCGGCGACGACTTACATCATGCCGCCCATGTCCGGCATCCCGCCTCCTCCAGGCATCGGCGGAGGATTGTCTTCGGGAAGTTCACTCACCATCGCCTCGGTCGTGATCATAAGGCCCGCGACTGAAGCCGCGGCCTGCAGAGCAATCCGCGTCACCTTGGCTGGATCTGGAATCCCGAGCTCAATCATGTCACCGTATTCTCCCGTGGCACCATCGTAGCCCTGATTTCCTGTAAGGGTACGAACTTTATCGACGATCACGGCCGGTTCGTCACCTGCGTTTTCAGCTATTTGTCGCATTGGAGAACTCATCGCGCGAAGGGCGATTTGAATACCCACATTTTGGTCTTCGTTATCGCCCGTTAGGTCTTCGATCTTCTGCAATGCCCGGATGAGTGCAACGCCCCCACCGGGAACAATGCCCTCTTCCACGGCAGCNCGAGTCGAATGCAGCGCGTCTTCGACGCGTGCTTTTTTCTCTTTCATTTCGATCTCNGTCGATGCNCCNACNTTNATCACGGCNACNCCGCCNGCCAACTTNGCTAGNCTTTCCTGNAGCTTNTCGCGGTCGTAATCGGAGCTGGTATCCTCNATTTCCGCGCGAATCTGCTTGATCCGACCTTCGATATCGCCTTTTTCACCAGCNCCATCAATGATGGTGGAATTTTCTTTGGAGCTCGAAACACGCTTNGCGGTACCTAAATCATCCAACGATGCACCTTCGAGAGTAAGTCCGACTTCTTCTGAAATGACGGTCGCCCCGGTCANGATTGCAATGTCCTGGAGCATGGCCTTACGGCGATCCCCGAACCCCGGCGCTTTCGCGGCCGCAATTTTGACAATGCCACGCATATTGTTAACAACCAAAGTCGCCAACGCTTCCCCTTCAATGTCTTCAGCAATCACCATCAACGGTTTGCCCGACTTCGCGACATTTTCGAGCACTGGGAGCATGTCCCGAATGTTAGAAATTTTCTTGTCGCAAAGAAGGATGTACGGCTCATCGAGATCAGCCGACATCGAATCTTGATTGTTGATGAAATACGGCGACAGATAGCCGCGATCAAACTGCATGCCCTCAACGATGTCGAGTTCATTTTCAAGACCGCTACCTTCCTCTACGGTGATAACGCCTTCTTTGCCCACTTTGTCCATCGAATCGGCAATGATCTCACCCACTTGATGGTCGTTATTGGCTGAAACGGTACCAACCTGAGCGATCGCTTTGGTGTCCTCACACGGGGTCGACATGCCCTCGATCTCGGCGACAGCCGCGACCACGGCTTTGTCGATGCCTCGCTTAAGGTCCATGGGGTTCATTCCAGCAGCCACCGCCTTCAAGCCCTCGGTCAGAATCGACTGGGCCAACACGGTTGCCGTGGTCGTGCCGTCGCCGGCTTCATCAGAGGTATGACTTGCAACCTCCTTGACCATTTGTGCGCCCATGTTTTCGAACTTATCTTGCAGTTCGATCTCCTTGGCAACCGAAACACCATCTTTGGTGACCGTCGGCGCGCCGAAGGACTTGTCTAGGATCACGTTACGTCCTTTAGGTCCCAGCGTAACTTTGACGGCATTCGCAAGCACATTTACTCCCTCGAGCATACGTCCGCGAGCGTCGTCTGAAAACTTTACGTCTTTAGCGCTCATCGCTTAGTTCCTCTATGAATCAATTGGTTAGTCTTCCAACACCCCGAAAATTTCACTTTCGGAGAGTATTAACAGTTCGTCTCCATCAAGCGTGACGGTACTGCCGCCGTATTGGCCAAAAATGACCTTATCGCCAACTTTCACGTCAAGTTTCTGGAGTTTGCCATCGTCCTGGATTTTGCCCGGGCCAGCGGCCAGAACCTCTCCTTGCGATGGCTTTTCTGCAGCCGAGTCGGGAAGCACGATCCCTCCAGCGGAGGTCGTCTCTTCTTCCAACCGACGCACAACCAAGCGGTCGTGTAAGGGTCGAATATTCATGAACAAATGTCTCCCAAGGTTTATACCCTTCCTACTTAATCTGATTAGCACTCCGAAAGAGAGAGTGCTAATCAGGGGACGCATATAATAGGGATGGAATCATACGTTTCAACCCCTATTTACGATTCTTTTACGCGCTATGGACGGCGTCGAAAGTCACCTTCGATAGTCTTCCCTGCCCCCGCGGGCCTTTCTGCCGGACTTTTCAGGTTGACTTGGGCGAGTATTCTTTTGGCTATATTGTTCCGTATCAACGGCGCGAGTATGGCAAATCCAACAACGTCTGTTACAAATCCTGGTGTCAGTAGAAGGGCTCCTGCAACCGCCAACAGCAAACCTTCGACCACTTCGATCGCGGGCACTTGACCTTGTTCTAGGCGACTGAGGCCCCTGGTCAACGTCCGGAAACCTTCTCGTCGCAGTATTGCCACGCCAACCACTGCCGTTAGAACCACCAACAAAACCGTCGACGTGGCGCCAATCTGACCACCCACCTCGATAAGGATGTACATTTCAACGAGCGGGGTTAGAAAGAAAACCAGCGTCCACTTGCCCATATGTGACAATCTGGGGACGAAGTAGGGTGATGTCAATGTCGACCCCTAATGAACGTGTATGGTTGATCATTGCTGCAATCCCGTACGGCCAAGTGGCAACCTATGGGCAAGTCGCCGCTCTTGCTGGTCTACCCAACGCAGCACGCTCCGTCGGTCGGATTCTTAGCAATCTCCCAACGGGAACCAAATTGCCTTGGCACCGAGTCGTCAATGCACGCGGAGAAATTTCTCTGACCGGGGCTCAGGCAACACGCCAGAAAAAACTTCTCGTTCAAGAAGGCGTTACCGTCACGCGAAAACGCATCAGTTTGGCGGAATTTGGCTGGCAACCTTAGGTGTATCGGAAAAAATCTCAAATCGCATGACTGCGAATACGAGAAGCATCGCCGGAATGCCAATCCCGCCTGCATAGAGAAAGAACATCGTGTAACCAAGGCCATCGACAATTACGCCGGAAAACCCGCCAATAAATTTACCGAGCAACGTCATCACCGAACTAAATAGCGCGTATTGCGTCGCCGTATAGGTCTTATTCACCAAATTGGAAAGGAAGGCCACAAACACCACGTTGGCAACACCCGCACTTAAATTATCCGCGCTGATAACCATCGCTAGAAGCATTCTCGTCGGCGTCAGCTCAGCCATAAGGGCAAAGAGGAGGTTCGTCAGCGCGACCATAATGGCTCCCGTCAGCATCATCCGCATGAGTCCGAAACGAACCACAAATATGCCTCCTAACGCCGCGCCTGCGAGCGTCATCGAAAAGCCAAAGGCTTTGACAATGCTCGCGATCTCGGCTTTGGTAAAACCAAGATCGAGATAAAAGGGGTTCGCCATCACCCCCATGGTGATATCGCTGATGCGATAAGTCGCGATGACACCCAAGAGGACCAGCGCCAACCAGCCGTGGCGCGAAAAGAACTCGTGGAACGGTGCGGCCACTGCGCTTCGAAACCAGCGAACAATACGTTGTCGCCGGGGTTCACCAACATTCGTATAAGGTTGCTCGATCGATGCATCATGCTCCGGTTCCTGGATGATGCATGTGGTTATTACGCCGACTGAAACCAGTCCAGCCATAATCGCGTAACTCGTGCTCCACGAACTGAATTCAGCTATCAAGAGAGCACCCGCGCCTGCGACAAGTAACGCGACCCGGTAGCCAAAGATATAGGCAGCCGCCATTGCCGCCTGACGTTCCATTTCCGCGGCTTCGATCCGATACGCGTCGATGCTAATGTCCTGCGTGGCTGAGGCGAAAGCCACCACCAAGGCGAGTACTGCAACACCACGCAAGTTCTGGTCCGGATCAATGACGGAAAGGCCAAAAAGACCCGCACAGATACCCAATTGGGCAACCAACATCCAACTCCGTCGCTGACCCAATCGGCCAAAACCCGGCAATCGAATTCGGTCGACCACTGGCGCCCAAAACACTTTGATGGAATAAGTAATACCCACCCAACTAAAGAAACCGATCGTTGACCGACTCACACCGTTTTCCGTCAACCACGCCGACATCGTCGAAAAAACCAGTAAGAACGGCAGTCCGGCAGAAAAACCAAGAAAAAAAAGCGCCACAATGCGTGGATGCCAATAAATGGCAATCGATGCCAGCCAGCGCTGGGGCGAGTTAACTCTCAATCTCGAAAATTATTGAATTGGAGCGGTATATCGATATCGGCATCACGAAGAGAACTCATCACCGTTTGCAGATCGTCACGTTTCTTAGCAGTTACCCGCACTTTATCGCCCTGCACCTGAGCTTGTACTTTGAACCGGGAATCTTTCACCAATTTAGTGATCTGCCGGCTCACGTCCCGATCAATCCCTTGTCGTAGTCGAAACTTCACGCGCTTCTGCTTCCCTGATGCTTCCAAAGCTTGGGCATCAAGCGCTCCTACGTCGACTTTCCGTTTAGCGAGCTTTTCTTTCAACACATCGGTCAGCTGGTGGACTTGGAATTCCTCTTCCGCCCATACCAGGATCTCCTCTCCCTCGAAGTCGAAACCAGCATCAACTCCACGGAAGTCAAATCGAGTGCCGAGTTCCCGAGTGGCTTGGTCGACTGCGTTTCGGACTTCTTGGACCTCGATTTCGGAAACCACATCAAAACTTGGCATACGCGTTAATTACCCACCTTGATCAAGCGACCCCTTAAACCAGCCGACTCGACAAGTATGAAGCGTCCTCCCGCGACGGTTATGAGGGTCACACCAACGCTCGCACAAGAACCGATTTCTGGCAAGGATTCTACGAATCGGCGTCGAAAGCTTATTCGTAATTCGCTTCACGCCAGCATCTAACCTTTCGGCGTTCGTTCCCGGCGGGTGCGAATACCATAGCTAACGTCCAGTTGCCGACGCTGTTACTGTACGGTTCTTCAAAGGAGTATCGTCATGCCCAATCGGATCAATCGTGTCACCACCCGCACTGGCGATGACGGCCAAACCTCCCTTGCTGACGGTAAGCGCTATGCCAAAGAACATGAGCGGATGGAATTGATCGGGACCTTGGACGAGGCCAACTGTGCCGTGGGTGTGTTGGTCGCCAATCTNGACGCCAATTGTCCATTTCGCGCCTTTCTGTTGACCGTTCAGTCCCGTCTCTTCGACGTCGGCGCTTCGGTGGCAACNGGCACNAGTCATCTCGACTGTACCGGCGAAACTGCGGTCGTCGAACAACAAATCGCGCTCTTNAANANNGAGCTTGATCCGCTTNAAGANTTTGTTCTGCCGGGNGGAAATANGATTTGTGCACTCGCGCACNTGGCAAGAGCNACAATGCGACGCGCAGAACGCACGTTTTGGCGTGCCAAGATCACTGGCTTAATTGAAGCCGGTACCGGAGCTTATCTAAACCGCCTATCGGATTACTTNTTCGTCGTCGCGCGCACTACCGCTGACGGCATAGAACAAACTTGGCAACCGGTGACAAGCGGCGANCCCNCNCGTTAACGGANCAAGCTTTCAGGTTCGGTAAGAATCTGNCCTAGCCGTNGNACAAATCGGCCNGCCTCTGCCCCATTGATTGCTCGNTGATCGTACGACAGAGAGANNGGTAACATTTTTCGGGGTACAAATTGCTGCCCATCCCAAAGCGGCTGAGTATCCATCCTNGCGATACCCANGATGGCTAGNTCAGGCGCGTTAACGATGGGGGTAAAGCCCGTGCCACCAATCGCGCCTAAGCTCGAAACAGTAAAACAACCNCCTGCCATATGCTCTGGCCTTAGTTTTCGTCCCCTGGCTAGCTGNGAAAGTTCTGTNACCTCCTCNGCAAGNTCCACGATGCCTTTCTCGNCNACATCTCGAATCACTGGCACCANAAGCCCAGCATCGGTATCGACCGCAAAGCCAATATGGCAATATTTTTTCAATATCAACGTCCTTANAGTCGGACCCAGCGAGGCGTTGAATCGTGGAAACNCGGNNAGANTTAGTGCNNANGCCTTTAACANAAATGCGAGAGGCGTAAGCGATTCNANCCCCTCGTCACGTTTCATCTTCGCCCNNACATCTTCCAAGTGCGTCGCGTCAACGAGATCGTGTTGNGTNACNTGAACGACGTTNAGCCAACTTCGATGTAAATTCNCGGCACCNNTGCGNCGAACNCGCGATAGCTCAACCTCTTCGATGGCTCCATATTNNGTGAANTCCTCTGAGGGCACGCTCGGAAGGACAGCTTGGTTGGNATCGCTNGAACTNGNTANAACCGCCTTGACGTACGCTTTAACATCGTCCTTAACAATCCGACCTTGAGCNCCAGAGCCNTGNANAGNGTTCAGTTCAACCCCTAATTCCCGAGCCAGCCTGCGTACNGCNGGTCCGGCATAAATCGTTTNATCAGTCAACNGAACCCCNGGCTCGAGAGGTTGGGTCTTTCGGATTNTTGNCGTACTCGTATCTANATCGGGCNCGACCGTGCTTGGAGCGACATTCGCCTGACGNNTTCCAACNNCCACGTNAGNNGGGTCACCCNGCGCGATGACGGCAACGAGCGCCCCCTCGACNACCTCNTCGTCCACTGCTAATGCAACNGACTTCACCTTCCCGTTTACGGGTGAGGGGATTTCCATCGACGCTTTTTCTGACTCAATCACNACNAAAGGATCGTCAACAANCACGGCGTCCCCTGNTGCAACCGNTACTTCGATCACNACNACGTCTTCGGCGTCTCCNAGATCGGGNACCCGTACTTCGACCTGTGGTGNGCCTTCTAAAGTNGNTGCANCGCGATTCCNATCGTCCGTCTCTCGCGGTACATNACGNCNTCTCTCTACTGCAGACGTTNTGTCTTCGCGGACTTCATCGATATTGCTATCCGCTNCATCTGTCCGGGCAGGGTTGCCGTCCGTTTCTATGGTTGCAACCAAATCCCCCTCATTAACGATATCGCCNANCGCAAGACTGATTCCGACAACTTTCCCAGCCACCTCNGCNGGNAATTCCATGGACGCCTTCTCTGATTCGATNACGACCAACGGAGTATCGATCNGGANTTCGTCTCCCTCGGCNACACAGATTTCAATGACTTCAACTTCTTCGGCGTCGCCGACATCAGGGATTCTGACCTCAACGAGGCTCATGATCGNCGAGGATTTGGTTTATCCGGGGCNATCCCCATNTCTTCAATCGCATCCTCAACGTCTNTCTCTGCGATNACCTGCNCGCTCGCGAGNTCCGTTAGAGCTGCNAGNGTGANAAATCGNTCATCGACTTCAAAAAAACCNCGCAATTGTTCCCTCGTNTCGCTGCGTCCAAAACCATCCGTCCCCAAAACTCGATACGGCGCGGNGTGAAAAGCACGAATAGATTCAGCGTAGAGTTTGACGTAATCGGTTGCGGCAACGACGGGGATGTCNCCGTCAAGGCACTCTGAAACATAACTGCGGCGNGNTTNCTCCGCNGGATGCAGCATGTTCCATCGCGCGACGTCGTGTCCATCCCNTGCTAACTCTGTAAAGCTGGTGACGCTCCANACTTCGCTGTCGACACCATAATCGCGCTTTANTCGGNNCGACGCTTTTGTNACTTCATTTAATATCGCNCCACTACCCAGCAGCCGAATTTTTCTTGCCGACNTACNCGAATCAAANGANATTAATTNNTACATCCCCCTTAGGATGCCGCTTGCNGCCCCTTCTGGCATCGCGGGTTGAANATAGTTTTCGTTCATNAGNGTGATGTAGTAGAAGATCCGTTCATCCTCNACATACATTCGCCNNAGTCCATCCTGAACGATCACGGCNAGCTCGTATGCATAACATGGGTCNTACGAAACNCAGTTTGGAACNGCTCCCGATAACAGGTGGCTGTGCCCATCTTGGTGTTGCAATCCCTCGCCATTGAGNGTTGTCCGCCCCGAAGTGGCTCCCAACAGAAACCCTCGTGCNTGCATGTCGCCTGCCGCCCAAGCGAGATCGCCAACGCGTTGAAATCCGAACATGGAATAAAAAAGATAAAAGGGNATCAGCGTGTACTGGTNCGTACTATACGACGTAGCNGCTNCNAGCCACGCNGCAAATGCNCCAGCTTCGTTGATCCCTTCTTCNAGAACCTGCCCATCTTTCGANTCTCGGTANGCGGNCAACTCGCCNGCATCAACCGGCTCGTATAGTTGNCCCTCCGAAGAGTAGATCCCNAATTGTCGGAACATNCCTTCCATACCAAAGGTCCGGGCNTCATCGGGAACGATCGGCACNATCCTTTTTCCGATTGACTCGTCCCGCAAAAGTGTNGATAGAATTCTTACGAAGCCCATCGTCGTCGAGAATTTTCGNTCGCCNCCNCCCNNTAGTAAGTTGTCNAGNTATTCAAGAGNGGGGATNTCGAATCCNGNTNGGGNNGNAATACGACTCGGGATCGGACCGCCNAGTTTCTCCCGCTGCTCNAGCATATACACCATTTCTGGNCTATCACTNGGCGGTCTGTAATACGGCACCGACTCTAATTCACTGTCTGACAGAGGGATGTCAAANCGATCACGAAANTGCTTTAGATCGTCAAGATCAAGCTTTTTGACTTGGTGCGTTGTGTTCTCGGATTCNCCNGCATCGCCCATCCCATATCCCTTCACGGTCTTCGCAAGAATGACCGTNGGCTGGCCGCGATGATCCATGGCCGCTTGGTAAGCTGCGTACACCTTGAAGGGNTCGTGGCCACCGCGATTGAGGCGCATGATGTCATCGTCGGATAGATTANCGACAAGTTTCAGCAATTCTGGGTGTTTCCCNAAAAATTCTTGGCGGGTNTAGCCNCCGCCTTTCGCCTTGTAATTCTGGTANTCGCCGTCCACNGTCTCGTTCATGCGTTGCTGCAGNAGCCCATCAACGTCATTGGTGAAGAGCGGATCCCATAATCGCCCCCATACAACCTTGATTACGTTCCATCCTGCGCCGCGAAATTCGCCTTCAAGTTCTTGGATTATCTTTCCGTTTCCGCGGACGGGTCCGTCCAGTCGTTGCAAATTGCAGTTGACNACAAAAACAAGNTTGTCNAGTCGNTCGCGTCCCGCAAGCCCNAGCGCGCCAAGGGACTCGGGTTCGTCGCACTCGCCATCACCAAGGAACGCCCATACCTTACGATCNTCCATCGCAATGAGGCNGCGCGAATCAAGATATTTCATGATATGNGCTTGATAAATTGCCTGAATNGGTCCAAGGCCCATCGAAACGGTGGGGAACTGCCAATAGTCAGGCATGAGCCATGGGTGAGGATAGGANGAAAGTCCATCACCACCGACTTCTTGNCGAAAATTATCAAGATGNTCTTCNTTCAGTCTGCGTTCTAAAAAGGAGCGCGCNTANATNCCCGGGGCGCTATGCCCTTGGAAATAGATCAAATCTCCNGCGTGCTNTGGCGTCGGTCCTCTGAAAAAGTAGTTGAATCCNACTTCATANAGAGTCGCCGAAGAAGCAAACGTCGAAATGTGTCCNCCCANGTCCCCGTCNCGGCGATTNGCTCGGACTACCATNGCTAGNGCGTTCCAGCGAATNAGACTGCGGATCCGCCTTTCNNTGAAAAGATCGCCCGGCATGAACGCCTCAAGATGNGCTGGGATGGTATTCCGATAGGGCGTGGTGATGGTGTAGGGCANCGAGGCGCCCGTTTTAGTCATTCGAGAAGACAATCGTCTCAANAAAAAATTAGCCCGTTCAACCCCTTCGTTATCGAGAATNTANTCNAGNGAAGCTAACCACTCTTGTGTCTCTGTAGGATTGGTATCCTCCCTATCCCCTNGAGATGCCATTACACCCAATTCCAGTTGCCGATGATCATGCTTCGCCCGAAAACCCGTAGAGCATGANCCATCTTACGCTGGATTCAGCCATGCGGCGCCNCGTGCGCCGCTTGCATCGCCATGTTCAGCCGGNACGATTTGAGTAGNGCCTTCNGAAGTGAAGGNGTATTCAGCCACTTTGACTGGNAAGTCGCGATACANGTAATNCGAATTAGAGATACCTCCTCCNCAAACAATTATGTCGGGATCGATCACATTAATTATCTGGGCCAAGGTTCGCGCCAACATTGACGTATACAAAGCGTACGAACGTTCGCCGAACTCGGAGCCCGCAACNGTATCNGCNTCGCGGTTTTCACCGGTCAACAAACGNTGCGTCAATGAAAGTCCTGGCCCGGACAAAAANGTTTCGACACAGTTGNNCCNACCGCAATAACATTCTCGATCGGGAAGATCTGCCTCCGCAGAAGTCNNATGNCGGTCNGAACGGAAGTANGGCAAGGGTGTATGGCCCCACTCGCCNCTCAGTCGGTTCGGGCCAACNAGAAGTCGGCCATTCATTACCCAGCCACCTCCGACGCCAGTACCTAGNATGATGCCGAAGACACANTNACNTTCTCGACCCGCACCCGCNACAGCTTCCGANAAAGCAAAACAATCGGCATCGTTTGCAATTCGAACAGGNCGACTCAANGACTNAATCAGNTCGTCCAGCANGGGGCGTCCGTTAAGCCAAGTTGAATTACAATTTTTCATCNCAGACCGGTTGGAAATCCAGGNTCCAGGCGTNCCGATTCCAACCGGNCATTTNANNNCCGCTTNATCATCNAGTTCTCGAACAAGTTCCGAAATNGNTTGAACGGTTTGATCGTATTGTTCTCTNGGCGCGGCNAGTCGAATCACTTCTGNGACGTTGCCCTCACGATCCATCAAGATTCCTTCAATCTTNGTACCACCTAGGTCAATTCCTATACGCATCGTCAGCTCGAATGTCTCACCACTTCTGTATAGATCCGCTCCCATTCAAACTCCGTACCGGGATCTTTCTTNCGCAANGGTGCAATTTCCTGGTGACCAACAATTCGGCCAAGCGAGAGNGCGGGGTATTTGGCAATNAGNGCCCGCAAAATGACGGCGAGTTTGCGGTANTGAGAATTCGTATANNTNCTGNGATCNGTCCCTTCTAGTTCGATTCCNANGGAAAAATCGTTACACGCCAATCGTGATCCAAAAGAAGAAANCCCNGCNTGCCATGCCCTTCGATTNAAGGGTGCAAACTGGATCACCNNACCGCGTCGGGTAATATATACGTGCGGCGAGACTTTCATCCCTTNCAANGATTGAAGTTGAGGATGGTCATCCAAATTTAGCTCATTACAAAAAAAAGCAGGCACCAGATTGGCGCCGAATACGCCCGCTGGAAGGGATATCGAGTGAATNACTANGAGTGTAATCGCGGCGTCCGTGGGTCGATCATCGCAATTGATCGATGGTTTCCGAGTAACNCTCGATAACCAGTGATCGATGGTTACAACCACGTCTACGCGACTCTTCGATTTCGCTGAAATGACATAATGACGACTATGGATCCATCACCCCTANCGGTCAACGAGGCCTTCTTCNACGAGGTTCNTCGCAACGTCCNAGCCGCTATCGTCGAAGACGTTGGTTCGGGNGACATTAACGCGGCNTTGATTTCAACGGATCAANTTGCCACNGCGCATCTNATTACTCGAACCGCAGGCGTATTCTGTGGTCANCCCTGGGCNGACGAAACCNGTCAGCAAATTGACACATCAATTNNCATCGAATGGCTAGTGCACGATGGCCAAAGCGTAACACCNGGCGATGCCCTGNTAGTTGCACATGGACCNGCACGAAGCTTGCTGACTTGTGAACGAATCATGTTGAACTTNATTCAACTACTCTCGGGAACAGCAACCGCCGCACGCCGGTATGTCGANGCTATTTCGGAAACCAGCGCTAAGATTCTAGACACTCGTAAGACTGTGCCCGGCCTTCGGATAGCCCAGAAATATGCGGTTGCGGTTGCAGGTGCGAAAAATCACAGAATGGGACTATTTGATGCGTACCTGATTAAAGAAAATCACATCGCCGCGGCCGGCGGGATCACCGAGAGNGTCGACNTNGCGCGACGACAAAACCCCNATATCAAAATCGAAGTTGAAGTCGAGACGATTTCCCAATTGGNGGAGGCAATCGAAGCAGNCGTCGACATGGCATTNCTGGACAACTTCTCAANGGANAAGCTTCNCGAAGCGGTAACACTTAGTGNCGGAAACATACAACTCGAAGCATCCGGTGGTATCACACTCGAAAACGTAGTCTCGATCGCCCAAACAGGNGTGAACTATATTTCAGTCGGCGAGATAACAAAAAATATCGANCCGATGGATCTCTCTTTGCGTTTCGAGCCCGAAAAATAAACTCAANGTCCCTAATGAAAACCATACATGTCTCTTCATGCATTGATTCTCGACNACACCAAGATCCAATGGCTTNGAAAATATTTACGAAGCCATNGGCNCNTTAGGCGACNNTATCAGATCTTATACTGAGACAGAGTCTTGAACTTNNTGACGTCTACTCCGTCCTTCTCACAGATCTTAACGACCCATCCTGGAGCCCGACCACGNCCCGTCCATGTATNNTTNCCNGACTTGTAAACTGGTTTTACTTTNCGCTTTNTACGAGCACCGNCNGGCCTTTTAGAAGGGATGCGCNTCGCATAAAGATCATCCAACGTCACGCCCTCGTTCTTTAATATCGTNTCTACTTTTGNTTTAACNCGATCCAGTCTTTTCTGTCGCTTTTCTATTTCAGATTTCGCGTNACGGATAAGAGCTTGAAGCTCGGATACTGAAAGTTTTTTAGCAGCCATAATCCCTCTTACTNTTCCCATTTCAAGAAATTAGAATAAAGTTACATAATGNAANTGGGTTTGTAAACACNCTTATATAANNAATCTANTNTTTAACAANAATNNGATACAGNTAAAACGNAGTTTAAANGTTCNAATTATCAANNTAATTTATTGTCCGANCNNCAGAANACTTAATCGTCATCGTTAACCTTATATTCANGACAGNAGCGCGCGNNNNGACANTTCAANNGGTCTTCTGANCTGNTTATNTNAATTTGATAAGACAGTATCTTTTCGGTGTAACGAATANNNCNCCGTAACCNNGNGATAGNCNTATTCATCCATANAATNNATTGTGTTTGANNGCTTCGCGTTCGCGTTGACAGCTGGTGCCGGAACGCAGAATCGAACTGCGGACCTACTGATTACGAATCAGTCGCTCTACCAACTGAGCTATTCCGGCGCAGGCGGCGCGAAGCTTAACGTCTCAACAAGTGTTCCTCAATAATGAGATTCACGCCGCGGACCTTCTTTCTTTATGACAATTTGACGCCTTCCACTATTAATCATCGGCGTCGACCGTCATATAGGTTAAAGAGTGATCTTTTACTTCATCACTGCTGCAAAAAAGGAAAATAGGACCGGGAAGCCAATAGGACTAATATTCGAGTCTTAGAAATCCATATAGCTTCCGTATAACCCATTGGCGTTATCTTGAGAGTAACCCCATTTTTAGGGAGTGCGAATATTTGTCCGGCAGCGGAATAGATAATCTAAGCCAAATGCTATCAGCGGACTGGTTGACACTGCCTTTCGTGGGACTCGTCGCTCTGGCGATCGGAAGCTTCCTAAACGTAATCATTTACCGGCTTCCACTAATGCTCGAGCGAAAAACGCGCCGAGAGGCGCAACGAGCGCTCCACATCAACGTTTCAACCGAAACGAAATTTGACCTGGTCCATCCCCGCTCCCACTGCCCTTCTTGCAACGGCATTATCTCGCCGCGGCACAACGTCCCATTGATTAGCTGGGTCATTCTAAGAGGCAAGTGCGTTCTCTGTGCAAATCCAATCTCGGTACGTTATCCGTTGATTGAGAGCATCACGTGCCTGTTGGCGATCGGAACGATCTCGATATGGGGATATTCAATTGCGGCATTGCTTTACTTTGTCTTCCTTGCATCTTTATTAACGCTGTTAGTTATCGACATCGAAACGATGCTGCTTCCAGATCAAATTACGCTGCCTCTCGTCTGGCTGGGGCTTATCGTATCGCACCAGTATGTCGACACTAGCGATTTCCCCCGCCCTATGTCTTCTCTAGTAGGAGCGATCGTCGGCTATACGTCACTTTGGGCCATCAACCAAGTGTTCAAACTAATCCGGGGCCAGAACGGGATGGGTAATGGCGATTTCAAATTGACGGCCGCACTCGGGGCTTGGCTCGGCTGGCAAGCCTTGCCGACCGTCGTACTCGTCGCATCAATACTGGGACTAGCCTATGCTTTGTTTCTAATCTCCTTGGGCAAATTGTCGGTGAAACAAGCAATTCCTTTCGGACCTTTCTTAAGTATTGGAGGGTGCGTTACTCTCGCGACCAGCGATTTTCTTACGGCTTTCTTCTCCCTTTGATGTCGAAATTTGTCGTTGCAGTTACCGGAGGGATCGGCAGTGGTAAGACTGCCGTTTCCGATCGATTTTCAAACCTAGGAATAGATGTCATCGACCTCGACACTGCATCTCGTGTAGTTGTTGAACCAGGCACCCAAACACTCGACAAAATATACAGCCATTTCGGCAACGGCGTGGTCGGATCAGACGGGTATCTCGACAGGAAGGCACTGAGGCAACAAGTGTTCGACAACCCGACAGAGAGACGTTGGTTGGAAAAGTTGTTGCACCCTTTGATTAATGAATGGACGGTGCGGCAGTTACAAGCCGTCCAATCCATATATGCAATGGTTGTTAACCCGCTTCTTAGAGCCCGCGGAGGTTACGTCAACCGCATACTCGTGGTTGATGCAGCCGTTGAAGTACAGATCGAGCGTACGATGGAACGAGACAAAGTCGCCAGAACAGAGGCCCAGGCGATTGTGGGCAGCCAGCTCGATCGGGCTGGTCGACTGGCGCTCGCCGACGACATCATACTGAACGAGGGTTCATTGCTGAGGCTCGATAGCAAGGTGCAAAAACTACACGGGCGCTATACAGAGATGGCCATTGCCTGAGAAGACTCCCCAGATCGTTCCCTGTCCTACTTGCAAGAAAGTCTTACGTTGGACGGTGGAAAACGAGTTTCGCCCATTTTGTTCCGAAAGATGCCGGCTGATTGACTTCGGCGCATGGGCAGACGAAAAACATGCAATCCCAGGCGAACGGAACTTTGACGACCTCGATTCCAGCGACTCGAACGACTAATACCGATCAGGAACGATATTCAGCATTAATGCGAACGTATTCGTACGAGAGATCCGACGTCCATATCGTTTCTTGAGAGCTTCCTCGACCGAGATCAATCGTTATGTCGTATTCGTCTTTGGCCATAACTTCCGCCCCATCCTCTTCGCGATAACTGTCTGAAACCATACCTCCTATCGCCACGCGAACATCATTTAAATTGAGCGAAACCCCGTATGGATCCAAATCCCTGATACCTGCTCGACCGATGGCCATGCAAAAACGTCCCCAATTGGGATCGCCGGCAAACAAGGCTGTTTTGACAAGCGGAGAGTGTGCAACCGTGTATGCAACCCGCATGCATTCCGAAGAATCACGGCCTCCATGCACATGGATGGTGATAAAGCGCGTCGCCCCTTCAGCATCCCGTATTGTCCGGATCGCCAATTCCCTAACGATCGGAGTTAGGCCATGGAACAACTCAAAATACTCGCTCGACGAATTGTCATGTATCGTGTCGTGATCTCCTGCTCCTGACGCCACTACCACAAAGGAGTCGTTGGTCGAAGTATCCCCATCGACCGTTAAACGATTAAAGCTTAGTTCTGCGAGATCGAGAGTTAATCTTCGAGCAATTTCTGGAGTTATCGACGCGTTCGTGCCGACGAACGCCAACAACGTCGCCATATCGGGTCGAATCATCCCTGAACCTTTGACGATTCCGGTGCCAATAGCTTCACGACCACCCAATTTAAAGCGATTTGAAAGTCCCTTCGGAGAAGTGTCAGTCGTCATAATCGCTGCCGCTGCCTGGGCCCAATGGTTGGGGCTAAGCGCTTGGTGAGCCCGGTCGATAGCAGCAAGAATATTTTCCATCGGAAGAAATTCGCCGATAACTCCCGTCGAGAATGGTAATACCTCTGAAACCTCACACTCGAGAAGCGAAGCCAAGTGTGAGCACGTTTGAATAGCATTGTTGACTCCGCGCTCTCCGGTCGCAGCATTGGCGTTCCCGCTATTCACGATGAAACCGCGGGCGGGACCTGGACAAGCTGACGCGATTTCGACGGGCGCCGCCCTGTAATTGTTGCGTGTGTACACACCACCAACGGTTGCTCCAGGATCGAAAGCAAACACTGCGATGTCGTCACGACCGTTATCGCGAATTCTGGCATCCGCTGTGCCTATCGTAATTCCAGGAACCTCTTCAAGTACGCCCATAACAGGCAAATTGACAGACACTTAAATCAACCTCGCGAAGCTATGCTGCTCGCCCGTGACACTGTTTATATTTTTTACCTGAACCACAGGGGCACTTTTCATTACGTCCGACCTTACGATCCTCTCGGACAAATGTTTGTGGCTTGCCTACCGCCGTGGGAGCCATTACGTCATCACCCGAAACACCCATTTGATCGATATTCGCTTTGGCGGCTTCGGAGCCCTGAAATTGCATACGCTCACTATTCTCGAGTCGACGCTTCCTCTCCACCTCGCCAAGATCCTCGCCACGGTCCAATTCGACGCGAGATAGAATCCGAATCACATCCCGCTTAATGCCGTAAAGCATCTCCTGAAAAAGTTCGAACGACTCTCGTTTGTATTCTTGCTTCGGCTGCTTTTGAGCGTATGCCCGCAAATGTATTCCTTGGCGAAGATGGTCCATCGTCCCTAAATGCTCTTTCCACTTTTGGTCAAGAACGTTGAGCATGATTTCCTTCTCGACACGATTCATATCTATGCCTTCCGAGTTCCATGAGAGAACTTTCTCTTCGTATTCCTCCTGAACTTGTTCGGTAATTCTTCGCCGTAAATCGTCTTCAGTGACCTCGTCTTCGTTCGAAACTAATTGTCCCAGCAACTGAGCGGAGTTGAACTCCGATACCAAGGTCTTTTCTAGCTCCGGTATGTCCCACTGTTCCACGATACTTTCTGGCGGAATGTGGTCAGAGATCGTTTCGTCCACAATTTCTGTACGAATGTCCGTTAGCATTTCGCGAATATCGACAGCCTCCATTAACTCATTTCGTTGTTGGTAGATCACAGTCCGTTGATCATTCGCAACGTCGTCATACTCAAGAAGATTCTTGCGAATATCAAAATTCCGCCCTTCAACTTTACGTTGAGCACGTTCAATGGAGCGATCAAATATCGCTCCCTCCACCGCCTCGCCCTTTTCGGTATAAGCACGATCTAGCATTCCGCGAGCCCGATCAGCTCCAAAAATTCGAAGCAAGTTGTCTTCCCAAGAAATAAAGAAACGCGAGGATCCAGGATCACCTTGCCTCCCTGCACGGCCACGCAACTGATTGTCGATCCTGCGGGATTCGTGCCTCTCTGTCCCAACAATATGTAGCCCTCCTGCGGCGACCACTTGGTCATGAGTTTCCTGCCAAGAAGCTTTGATATTAGCGACTGTTGACGGGTCAGGTTCTTGGCCAAGTTTCTCCACCTCGGTTTGCCAATTACCTCCTAGCACTATATCGGTGCCTCGTCCCGCCATGTTCGTAGCGATAGTCACTGCACCTGGCCGACCTGCCTGAGCAATAATTTCCGCTTCACTTTCGTGCTGTTTGGCATTGAGCACATTGTGAGAGATCTTGGCTCGGTTTAGCTCACTGGCAATCCTCTCAGACGATTCGATCGACGCTGTTCCGACTAGAACGGGTTGATCTGCGTCGACGCTTTTTCGTATTTCGTCTACGATTGCTTCGAATTTCTCCTCGACCGTTAGATATATGAGGTCCGTCCGGTCCTCACGGATCATGCGAACGTTCGTTGGGATCACTACAACATCTAGGCCATATATCTGTTTGAACTCGAATGCTTCCGTATCCGCGGTCCCCGTCATACCTGACAGCTTTCCATAAAGCCTGAAGTAATTTTGGAAGGTCGTTGAAGCGACTGTTTGGGTTTCGTTTTGTATCGAGACCCCCTCCTTCGCTTCCACTGCCTGATGGATACCATCGGACCAACGACGCCCGGGTTGAGCGCGGCCTGTGTGTTCGTCGACGATAACGATTTCGTCGTTACGAACCATGTAGTCGACGTCACGCTTGAACAGAAAATGTGCTTTCAGGGCGGCTTGAACGTGATGTAACAGACCCAGATTGGAGGCCGCATACAAACTATCACTCTCCCCCAGCATCCCGTTGCGTTTTAACTCGTCCTCAACCGCAAGGTGCCCTCGTTCTGTCAATTCCACCTGACGATTTTTTTCGTCGACAAAGAAATCACCAGTGTCTTCTATTTCCTCGCCACCCATAATCGCAGGCAACGCGACCTCGACCTGCTCCTGTTGTACCAATTTAGGGGCGAGTTTGTTGATCTTCCGATAGAGATCGGTGCTCTCTTCGGCCGGCCCCGAAATGATTAGAGGCGTCCGTGCTTCGTCAATTAGGATCGAGTCAACCTCGTCGACAATCGCGAAGCTGAGCTGTCGCTGCAATCGGTCTTCTTTCCTAAAAGCCATGTTGTCGCGAAGGTAATCGAATCCAAATTCGTTATTGGTCCCATAGGTAATATCAGCAGCGTACGCCGCGCGCTTCGTTTCCATATCTTGACCGGACTGCACCACGCCGACAGTCATGTCGAGCGCTGCGTATATCGGACCCATCCAATCTGCGTCTCGGCGCGCGAGATAGTCATTGACGGTAACGATGTGAACGCCGTTTCCAGTAAGTGCATTCAAATACGCTGCCAACGTTGCTACGAGCGTTTTCCCTTCGCCGGTACGCATTTCGGCAATCCCGCCCTCGTGCAGCGTTATCCCACCAATAAGTTGAACGTCATAGTGGCGTGTCCCACTCACTCTTTCTGCAACTTCACGGACACATGCAAATGCTTCAGGCAAGAGGGCGTCCAGCGACTCACCGTTCTGGTGTCGTTCCCGAAATTCGGCAGTTCGGCACTTTAAGTCTTGAATCGACGATCCGAGCAAATCAGCGCCTAGACCGTTGATCCGAGCAACCATTTTCTCCATTCGCTTGAGTTCGCGGCTATTGCGAGTTCCAAACAAATTACGGATTGACTGGCCAAACATAATCTTAAGGGGATTGGGAAAACGCCATTTTAACTCGAATCAACGCCGCAACATGGGAACGTTCATAGCGTATCCACGGTCCGAACGGTATCGTCACTTATATCAAGCGTTAGTATTCGACCAAATGTACATCCTAGATCTATTATGTCTAGATCAAGTAAAGCAAGAAAACATTAACCACTCTTGAATCTAGACGCCGTGCCTGAAAACAAAATAAAAACTCTGTTACGCCGAAGGCCTCATTCTGATAGCTCAAAATCACCCCTCCACCGACTTGTAAACCGAGCTCTAGACCAAGAACACAAAACAAAAATCTTACGATCTATCCTGCCTGCAGACATGGCCCTCCAATTCGAGGTTTCGAATGTTCGTGGCAACAGATTGACAATTCTCGCGAAAAACGCTTCCTGGGCAACCCGGCTCCGATTCGACACACCGAGGCTGCTCAATCAACTTTGTGAGCTCCAGGAATTTTCTCAAATCAAAGAGATAAAAATTCGTTCTGTGTCATCACTCGAGCCCCCTGCGACTCAAAGTAACCTCTCGGAGAACATGTCGACACCAGCGAAAGAGCCACTTGAAGAGCTCGCCGATCGAACCGAACAAGGCGAATTAAAAAGTGCATTACGAAAACTCGCTCAGCACGGGCGGGCGAATTTATCTGGGCATGATCCAAAATCGTAACCCCGCTTGAACAGGATGCCGGACAACGTTTCGCTGGAATCAAATAAAATGGTTTACGAGAAAGGACGTCAGGAAGTCACGTACGCAGGTTTGCCAAATGAAATCGGGTTATCAGATTCATTGTTGTACGTTACGACTTCGTATGCGTCACGATCCGCAAGCAAGCGTCGAACTAAAGCGTTATTCGTCGAATGACCGGATTTAAAGCCACAAAAAGCCCCAATGACGCTATGCCCTAATAGGTATAAATCGCCGATCGCATCAAGAATCTTGTGCTTGACGAACTCATCCCCCTGCCGAAGGCCATCGTTATTAAGGATCCTAAAGTCATCAACGACCACCGCGTTGTCTAAGCTACCGCCTCGGGCAAGATCCATTGAACGCAACTTTTCAAAATCCGCAAGAAATCCAAACGTTCGGGCGCGGCTGACCTCTTTCACAAAAGCAGTAGTAGAAAAATCAATCGACGCATGTCGGACATGAGTCCGAAAAACTGGGTGGTCATAATCCAGAGTGTATTCGACTCGAAAACCGGTGTGAGGAGAAATCGTTACCCTCGCCCCACCTTCCTCGTAACTGAGTTCCTTTAGGACGCGGATGAACCTTTTAGCCGCATCCTGTTCTTGAAATCCAGCTGATTGAATTAGAAATACGAAGGGTGCCGCACTCCCATCCATAATAGGTAGCTCTGGCGCACTAACGTCGACAAAAGCATTGTCAATCCCCAGCCCAGCCATCGCGGACATCAAGTGCTCAACCGTCGAAATTTTATTGGACCCTTCGCCTATCGAAGTCGCCATTGTTGTGTCAGATACGTTGACCGCGTTCGCTATTACCGGCATCGGCGAATCACTATCCGTGCGCGTAAACACAATGCCGGTGTTAGGTGGCGCAGGCCGTAAACTCAGATAAACCTTTTCCCCTGTGTGTAACCCTACACCCGTTGCTCGTATTAGGTTTTTCAGCGTTCTTTGATTAACCATAGCCTCACGTTTAAACCAGGGGTCAAGAACGGCGCTGGATCTTAGCAATCGCGGGTCACCATGGCCACGAAGCCACTTGGCTAAGTTGTAACATTTTGTATCGGTCTGTTGCCGGAAAAGTCGGGACGGCTCAAGTTTGTTTGGATCCCGATCAAGAAATTGGAGCAGGGGACAATTCACACACTCTGTTAGCTTGTCGTTCCTCGGGGAGCGGAGCGGTTGGCCTCAATCCGCTTGCCGCCGCAGGAAGGCCGGAATATCCAAATAATCTGCATTCATATTTTCGGATTGTTCGGACGGCACTTCTCGTGCACCACTAGCCCGACGCTTTTTTCTCATTACCGTAGGCCGATCCAAGTCATCATAATCGGGCCGTCCCCCTTCCCCGTCCTCGGTATCGTCACCTTCATATGTATTGTCAACGACAACGCTTGGAAGTAGGGCTTCGCCAAGTCCCGTCGCAACTACCGTAACGCGAAGCTCTTCTGCAGCTTCCGTATCAATCACAGTACCAATAACAACGAGCCCTCGCTCCGAAGTAAATGCGTTAATGGTCTCACCAACATCAGTAAATTCACCTATGGATAGATCCGGGCCCGCTGTAATGTTGACGAGTACACCCCTGGCACCTTGAAGATCAACATCCTCAAGAAGAGGACTTCGAATAGCAGCTTCCGCTGCGTCTCGCGCTCGATTCTCCCCGGCCGCTCTCCCAGTGCCCATCATCGCCATTCCCATTTCAGACATAACTGTCCGTACATCGGCAAAATCAACATTGATCATACCCGGCCGAATAATCAGATCTGCAATACCCTGGACAGCACCACATAGCACTTCGTTAGCTGTCGCGAAAGCATCGACCATTGACGTTCTTTCTCCCAGCACCGCCAAAAGTTTCTCGTTCGGGATCGTAATCAACGAATCCACATGCTGGGCAAGTTCTTCGATCCCCTGCTCCGCAGATTCCATTCGCTTTTCGAATCGAAAGGGTTTCGTGACGACCGCCACTGTTAGAACGTCCAACTCGCGAGCCACCTGCGCTACGACCGGTGCCCCTCCTGTACCAGTGCCACCGCCCATACCAGCAGTAATGAATACCATGTCTGCGCCGGAAAGAACTTCCGCGATCCGGTCACGGTCCTCCATCGCTGCCAACCTACCGATCTCAGGGTCGGCACCGGCGCCGAGACCCTTGGTAATTGATGCTCCTAGTTGCAATATGGTCTTGGCGTCCAAACTCTTAAGAGCCTGGGAATCGGTATTTGCCGCTATGAAGTCAACGCCTTCAACATTCTTTGAAACCATATGTTGAATCGCATTTCCGCCGCCGCCACCAACTCCAATCACCTTGATAATCGCGCTTTGAGGAGGACTATCGACTAGTTCGAACATAGTTTTTTCCTATTTGAGAGTTTATTCACACATTTTTGTCCAGCCACTTTTTGACTCCGCTAAAAAAGCCGAAGGTTTTAGAACTCGCTTGCTCCGAACGCCTTTGTTCAATTTCTTTGGCGTGTGCTAGTAGACCAACACCGGTGGAATAAATTGGGTTGGTTACTATGTCTTTTAGGCCTGATATGTTTTTCGGGAAACCGAGACTAACTGGCATGTGGAATATCTCTTCCGCTAATTCCACTACGCCTTCCATCTTCGAAGACCCACCTGTAAGAACGATACCCGCGGCAACAAGGTCTTCGAAACCGCTACGTCTTAATTCAGCCTGAACGAGAGTAAAAAGCTCGGCATACCTCGGCTCAACCACTTCCGCCAAAGCCTGCCTAGAGAGCTCGCGCGCGCGCTTATCCCCTACACCCGGAACCTTGATGTAGTCACCTTCTTGCGCTAATTGAGTGAGTGCACAGGCGTAGCGAATCTTGATTTCTTCAGCGTGTTGGGTCGGTGTACGAAGCGCCATCGCAATGTCGTTCGTGACCTGATCACCCGCGATCGGGATCACGGCCGTGTGGCGTATCGCTCCGTCCGTAAACACCGCGATATCACTCGTTCCACCGCCGATATCGACCAGGCATACGCCCAAGTCTAACTCGTCGTCGGTTAGAACAGCGAGGCTTGAGGCCAGCTGTTCGAGGACGACGCCCCTAACTGCGAGGCCACATCTTTCAATGCACTTCTCAATATTTTGAGCCGCGTTAACCGCGCCTGTCACAAGGTGAACCTTGGCCTCTAGGCGAACGCCCGACATCCCCAGAGGCTCTTTAACACCCTCTTGGCTATCGATTACATATTCTTGTGGAAGAATGTGGAGGATTTTTTGGTCAGCCGGTATCGCTACCGCCTGAGCAGCGTCGATCACCCGTTCTACGTCCTGCGGGATCACTTCCCGGTCACGAATAGCTACGATCCCATGCGAATTAAGACTACGAATATGACTGCCAGCAATACCTGCATAGACTTCGTTAATGTCGCAACCCGCCATCAGTTCAGCTTCTTCCACAGCCCTCTGAATTGACTGGACCGTCGATTCGATATTCACCACAACGCCCTTTTTTATTCCTCGCGACGGATGGGATCCGATACCTATAATTTCAATTTCATCCAGCTCGTTGATTTCGCCTACGATGGCCGCGACTTTGTTGGTCCCAATGTCAAGGCCTACGATTTGGTTGTGTGTGTTGTCTGAAGCCATATCTACAACCCGCGCAAAGCCACTAACGTAGAAACTTCCTCATCCCACTCGATTGCGACGCCACTAGGGTATCTCGCATCCGCCCTTACCACGTGATCTTCATTACCTTGAAGTACCTCTTCATATACACAGACAAAGCGTCTCAAACGATTCAGAACGTCCGTCTTGCCCGTCGTAACCGAAAGCCCGTTAGCGAAGGTTACGGTCCAGCCAGCTACGCTCGATTCGTCCAATTCAACAATGCGCAGACCTGACCGCCCGACCAACGTGGAAAAGGTTTTGAATACCCTCATAGATGCGGCGGAATCCGAGGAGGTAGCGTTAACCAATGGCAGATTACCTTGGTATTTCTCAGCCATACTGAGAACGTCGCCCTTCCCATTCAGGTATCCGTCAATTCCCCACCGTACGGTTGGTAACTCTCGATTCACAGTGACATGAACGGAATTCGGCCAATTTCTTCGAACTGTTACAGCCCGAATCCAATCGATATCCGCTATTTTTTCCTGCAGGTCCGAGGGGTTAATGGCATCGCCCATCGACATCGCCTCATTTACCACCGCGACGACGGTCGTCCGTTCGGCGCCCGACAAGTCACCCTCAACACGAACGAGATCAAGTGGCCCTGTTATGTATCCCCATACTGTCCGGCCGCTCTGAACCGCCAGCACCAGCAAAGCAAGAGCAGTTATAACGCTGAGTGATCGACTAACCAAATTAACAAGACTCCATGCCAGCCGAGACGAGACTTACGTTTCCCGCCCCTTGAACAATTACCACATCACCCTCGTTCGCGAGTTTCTTTACCATCTCACGCGCTTCGTTAGGATCCGATACAACTATCGGATTGACGCCGCCCCTTTGCCGTATTCCGGCCGCTAAACTTTTGCTGTCGGCTCCAGGTATCGACTGCTCTCCGGCTGAGTAAATCTCGACCAATATGAGTGCATCAACGTCAGAAAGAACCCGGACAAAGTCGTCGTATAGATCGCGCGTTCGCGTGTATCGATGCGGCTGATAGACCATGAGCAACCGTCTCGTTGGCCAGACCAAACGTGCTGTATCCAGCACGTTCTTAACCTCTGTGGGATGATGACCGTAGTCATCGACCAGGGTTATGCGTTTTTCGCCAACCTTTATTTCATGTGATTCAAAACGTCGACCCACACCGCTGAAATTCTTTAGGCCCTGTCGTATCGCCTCGTCGGCGATGGCTTCTTCCGTGGCAACAGCGACCGCCGCGACTGCGTTTCTAACGTTGTGGAACCCCGGCAATGGAAGTTCCACGTTTAATTCACTACGTTCCTCGGGACGTTCGATCGTGAACCGCCAAATGCTTTGGTCGTATTCCACGTCTTTGGCGCGAAAATCGGCTTCTGCAGAGAGACCATATGTGTACACCGGTCTCGCCAATTCTGGCATCAATGAAAACGCAGGTTTATCGTCTAAGCATAAGAAGACATGGCCATAAAACGGCAATCGATGGACAAATTGGATAAACGTTTGTTTGAGTTTTTCAAAATCATGGTCATAGGCCGAAAGATGGTCTTGATCGACATTCGTGATTACGGCAACCATGGGTTGAAGAAACAGGAAGGAAGCGTCACTTTCATCCGCCTCAGCAATTAAGTACTTTCCACCACCAAGCTTGGCGTTTCGCCCTTCGCTTTTGAGCAAACCACCAACGACGAATGTCGGATCAAGACCAGCTGCCTGGAATATACTGGTGATAAGCGCTGTCGTAGTAGTTTTACCGTGGGTACCGGCAACAGCAATACCATGTCGATAGCGCATTAATTCCCCAAGCATTTCGGCCCTAGCGACGACAGGAATTCTCTGCCGACGAGCCTCAACGATTTCGGGGTTATCGGTATCGACCGCACTCGACACAACCACCACGTCGGAACCAACTACGTTGTGCGCTTCATGCCCGACAGAAACTTGCGCACCTAGTTCTGCGAGGTGACGGAGGACACTAGAACCGGCGATGTCTGATCCTGTCACAGAGTAACCTTGGTGCAGGAGCACCTCTGCGATACCGCACATACCTGAACCACCCACTCCAACAAAGTGAATGCGGTTAACTCGACCCATATCGGGTACGACGCGAGACTTTTCAACCAACGGTCTCAAAATGCGCGGCCTTGCTTAGTTTTCGTCGAAACTTCAAAACTCGCGCGCTGGATTAATCCCATCAACATCGCACAGACGAGAAGACTGTTTCCCCCATAACTTATGAATGGCAAAGTTAAGCCCTTCGTGGGAAGAACGCCGGTATTTACTCCAACATTAATGAGTACCTGAGCCCCTATTAAGATACCGGCACCGTATGCCAAATAACCGGCGAATGAACGATCAACATCAACGGCCCTTCGGGCAATCCTAAAGCCGCGTAATACGATAAATCCCAGAAGGCTTATTACAAAAACTGCACCAACAAGGCCAAGTTCCTCCGCAATAACGGCAAAAATAAAATCGTTATGCGCCTCCGGTAGATAAAAGAGCTTCTGGATCCCATCGCCTAGGCCAATACCTGTTATTTCTCCACGACCGAACGCTATCAACGCTTGCGTGAGTTGATAACCACCACTAGATGCCGAAGCCCAGGGATCAAGAAATGTTGCGAGACGTTCAGTCCTTTCTGGGCTGATTAAGATAAGTAAGAAGAGTGCGCCACCAACAAAAACTGCTGCTAACAAAAAATGCGGCAACCGCAGACCAGCCAGGAACGCTAAACCTGCTACCAACACCAATAGAATAACGAGAGTGCCGAAATCGGGCTCTATCAGGACTAGGAGAAAAACGGGCGTGAGCCACAGCATCGGGCGTAGGAGCTCGGTACCTCCGCGCTTTACTTTTTCACCAGAGCGAGACAGAAAACCAGCGATATAGATAAGAACCAAAAACTTAATCCATTCGGATGCTTGGAAAGTGAAGAATCCGAAATCAATCCAACGTCTGCTGCCGTTAATCACGCTTCCTATACCCGGAATCAACACGACAACGGCCAACAAGAGTGCTACGAACAAGCACGATTTATGTCCGAATTCCCATAAATTCAAAGGCAGCGAAACCACGACCCCAAACGCACATATGGATGCGAGGACGTACACAACATGCCTAACTCCATAGGAGATACCTGTGACATCGAACGCGGATGACGCCGAAGCAACCATAATCACGCCGATCACCAATGCTATGAGCCAAGCGATCACGAGGGATGGATCGAAATTCGCAGTCACTTGGACATGCCTTCCACAATGCGAGTAAAAGCCTGTCCACGAACTACGAAGTTCTCGAACATGTCGAAACTCGCGCACGCAGGCGAGAACAAAACTACATCGCCAGGAACCGCGTCCATTCGTGCCTTCACCACCGCGTCGTCAAGGTCAGAAGCAAAGGTTACGGGCGTGCCCGGAATGTTCGCTGCGATAAGTCTCGCATCTCGACCAATCAATACGACGCTTCGAACATGGCCAGGGATAGCCCGTCCCAACGCGGCGAAATCTGCACCCTTGCCCATCCCCCCCGCGATCAGGACGATTCTTCGAGATGACGGTTGTTTAATTACGCCTTCAATTGCAGCAATGCACGATCCCAAGTTGGTAGCTTTCGAGTCATCCACATACGTGACATCGTCAATGCTGCCGATAATTTGGGCTCGGTGCGGCAAGCCCTCGAAGGACTCCAAAACGTGTCTGATATTGTCGAAGCTAGCCCCGAAGCTATCTGCAATGGCCGCAGCCGCAACAACATTAAACCGATTGTGGTCACCCGTAAGTTTAATCGCGTCGCTAGCCACAAACCTTCCGTCAATAACTACTCCTTTTTCGATTACACGCCATCGTTCATCTTTATTGACGGCAACGGACGGCACATTATCCGGCGGTCGAGAAAGGCGATCGTCGCCGTTATAAACTGCAAATCCGCAATCTCTGTAAATCCTTCGTTTAACCGCCGCGTATGAATCGAGCGACTCATGGCGATCCAGGTGGTCGTTACTTATATTAATGATCGAGGCAACGTCTAATCTTTTTGCTTCCATTCGTTCCAGTTGAAAGCTCGATAACTCAAGAACGTAACCTGCAAAACCATCGTTAAGTAGATCCAAGGCTGGAGGGCCTAGGTTCCCCCCACTGCCGAACGCTTGGTCCTCAAGCATTGCGCCTACTAGTGTCGTTACTGTGCTCTTTCCGTTGGTACCAGTAATTCCGATCACTGGGCCGTCTGCCGCATCTATGAACAAGTCCACGTCACTGACAAGTTTGATTCCAGAAGAAAGAGCTTTTCGCACCAAGCAATGACTAAGAGGCAGGCCGGGGCTCACAACCATGGTCGAAACCGAATCGATCGCGCGATCAAAGTCACTTGGCCTTATCAACGATACTTGAGGAAAGTTTTGGTAGAAAGTTCTTGAATTGGGGATTGGGCTTTGGTCGGTGTCGAATCGGGTATCGCAGACGATGAGGTCTCGTTTTCCGTGAAGATACCTAAGGCACGACATACCGCTGGCGCCAGCACCCAGTATCAAGGTGCCGTTTGGATTCATCGCAGTTTCAACGTAGACAAACCAAACATCACGAGCATCAGCGTAATAATCCAGAATCGGACGATTATTTTGGGTTCAGGCCACCCCTTCAATTCGAAATGGTGGTGGATAGGAGCCATCCTAAAAACGCGCCTGCCAGTAAGCTTAAAACTAGATACTTGAACGATCACAGAAAAAGCCTCGAGAACGAATAAGCCCCCCATGATCAAGAGGACGATCTCGTGTCTAACCATTACCCCTACTGCACCCAGAGCCGACCCGAGTGCAAGCGATCCCGTGTCCCCCATAAAGACCTGCGCGGGATAAGCGTTGAACCAAAGAAAACCGAGGCCAGCCCCTATTAACGCTCCGCAGAATACCGAAAGCTCACCAGCGCCCGCGACATAGGGAATTTGTAGGTACGTCGCGAATTCAATGTTGCCGACAAGATATGCGATGAGGCCCAACGCCGCGCCGACAATAACTGTGGGTAAAATTGCAAGCCCGTCCAGCCCATCTGTCAGATTTACCGCATTACTCATGCCCACAATTATTAGGTATGCCAAAAAGACGAATCCGAAAGCTCCAAGAGGGATCGATATTGCTTTGAAGAAGGGCACGATTAGAGTGGTGTCGGCCGACGACGAGGCGGTGTTGTATAGAGCGACCGCAGCTCCAATACCAAACACCGATTGAAGCAAGTACTTCCAACCCGCAGAAAGCCCGTGGGAGGGGGTTGACCGCGAAATCTTTATGAAATCGTCAATCCATCCAATAGCGCCGAAGGAGAGAGTGATGCACAGAACAATGCGTATATATCGGCTACCAAGATCTCCCCACAATATCGTGGTCGCCAAAATCACTACAAGAATCAGTGCTCCGCCCATCGTTGGCGTACCAGCCTTGCTTTGATGGGACCTTGGTCCATCGTCACGAACAACTTCGCCAATTTGATGAGTTGAGAGCTTGCGAATAAGAACCGGGCCTAAGGTTAAAGACAAGAACATGGCGGTACCTGCGCTTATCATCGTCCTGAGGGTCAAGTACTGAAATACTCCAAAGGCGGCTACAAACTGCGATAAATAGTCGGTAAACCAGAGCAACATTAGTCTGTCAATCCGAGCAGTTTTTTGACGAAATCCCGGTCATCAAATACGTTCTTTTTACCGTTGATTTCCTGAGCATCCTCGTGACCCTTACCTGCTATCAACACGACGTCATCGGTTGACGCAGACTTAAGAGCTTCATGAACTGCCGAACCTCTATCCGGAATTACGCGGTATGCGTCCCAGTTCCCAAATCCCTCCACAATTTGCCTATTGATGAAGTCGACTTTTTCCGAACGTGGGTTGTCTGCAGTAACAATCGCCATATCCGCCTGGTCTGCCACGACGGTTCCCATCATCGATCGCTTGCCTTGATCGCGATCTCCACCGCAACCAAATACACATATTAAGCGTCCATCCATGTGGGTTCGGATAGCTGACAGGGCTAGTCTCAGTGCTTCTGGCGTGTGCGCATAATCAACCACGACTGCTGGCTTGCCATCGATTCGATACGTCTCCATACGGCCAGGAATATAAGGAAGACGCTTAAGCAAAGTAGTGATTTCACTTAGCGGGTATCCCCGATGCAGAGCAACCCCCAAAGCGGCGGCAACGTTTGCAACGGAAAAGTCTCCAAACAGCGGCAGATCAAAGTCGGATTCACCCCACTTCGTATGCCATTTTCCGACGACGCCATCTCGCGTGTACTTGTCCACAACCCAACTAACATCAGCTTCTTTAGTTGTGCCGTACGTAACACAAGTCAAATCGCGACCCCGCAATTGGGACACGAGTTCTCGACCAAACGGTTCATCGGTATTTATCACGGCAGCCGTCAAGCTACAGAAATCAAATAACCTTCGCTTCGCGAGAGCGTATTGGCCAAAACCACCGTGGTAATCAATATGGTCTCGACTAAGATTCGAAAAAACGGCGACATCGAACGACACGCCAGCAACTCGGTTTTGGTCGAGTGCATGGGAACTTACTTCCATAGCAACGGACTGCTGCTTCATCAAACAAAGGCACCGCAATCGTTGTTGAACCGTTACGGCATCCTCGGTCGTTAGAAGCGACGGATGAAGATTCCCTATAAGGCCCCATCCAATCGTGCCCATGAATCCGGTGTGCTCCATTAAAGCGGCACAATGATGGGCAATCGATGTCTTGCCGTTAGTTCCCGTGACCCCAATGCAAAACATGTTTGCACTAGGTTCGGCATAAAACCGTCCTGCAATCGTGCTCAACTTTAGAGGCAGGCTTGGATCGACGACAATTGGGACGTCAAATGACCCCGCAATTTGGCGTTCACTGCAGACCGCTGCCGCACCGCGCCGAAGGGCCTCATCAACGAAGTCATGGCCATCAAAATTTGTACCGCGTAGGGCGACGAACAAATCCCCAGGCGTTATTTTGCGCGAATCGATACAAATTCCGCCAACTTGGACGCGATTATCATTGACGTTATCGAGTAGTTCGTTAAGCCGCACGATCAAAACCCTCACGCGCGTTTTCTCGGTCCGTCACTACTATGTTTTCGGGGGCAACGCCTAATATCCGCAAGGATCTGGCCAAAATGCGTGAGAAGACCGGAGCCGCGACTTCCCCGCCCCCCACATGTTCCCCTAGTGGTTCATTAATTATTACTACAACAACGACCTGCGGATCACGGGACGGCGCAATACCAGCGAACAGGGCAACGTGACGAGTGTCGTCATAAGTCCCCGATGTAACCTTTCGCGATGTCCCTGTCTTTCCGGCGACCGCAAAACCAGGAACTTGAGCCTTCGGTGCCGTTCCTTTTGAACTGGCAACACCCTCCATCATGTGGAGTAAAGATGCGACGTCACCTTCTTCGAAGACCCGCTCGTCAGATGCCCGTGGTAATCCTCGTATCAAGTTCACCTGGCGCCTAACGCCCCCCGAAGCTATCGTCAGATAACTTTGTGCGAGCTGCATTGCGGTCGCCGTGACGCCATAACCGTAGGCCAACGATGCACGTACGATTGGATTGTCGATATCCCTGTCAGTAAGTATGCCTGACACCTCACCCGGCAGTCCCGTCGCTGGAATGGAACCGAGACCGGATCGATGAAAAACATCATACAGATGAGACGCCTCAAGCCCGAGCGCTATTTTCGTGACACCTACCTGGCTAGACTTGGCGAGAACTTCCGCTAACGTGAGTTGACCGCGATTGACCGGATCTTCTATGAGTTTTCGACCCACCGTCAGGTAGCCTGGAGTCGTGTCAATTATCGTGTCGGCCCGATATATCCCGGTCTCCAGTGCCGCCAAGATAGCGAATGGCTTGGCCGTAGATCCTGGCTCATAAAGATCAGTAATCGCGCGGTTGCGCATACCGTCGAAATCGCGAGAGCCAACTCGATTGGGGTTGTAGGAAGGTTGGTTAACAAGCGCAAGTACATCTCCAGTCGTAACATCCAGTGTTACGACAGACCCGGACCGTGCTCCACTGTGTTCAACCGCTGATTTAAGTTCCCGGTACGCTAGAAATTGAAGACGAAGGTCAATACTGAGCTCAACGTCGTCCCCGAAATCAGGAGCATCGTAAAAATCAAGATCTCTTACCCGTTGTCCGCGTCGATCCGTAAGGACTCGTTTGGAACCGGGCACACCTCGCAGAACGTGGTCCATCGAGAGCTCGATACCTTCTTGGCCCACGTCATCGATATCGGTTCTGCCTACGACATGAGCCGATATTTCGCCAGATGGGTAAAACCGCCGATACTCGTGCTTAAACCGAATCCCTGGTATTTCCAGTGAACGTAGAGATCTCGCGATCGCAGGACTGACGCGACGAGCCAGGTAGACAAATCGGGTGTGTTTACTTCGCTCAAGTCGTTTGATCAGCCCATCGACGGGCCGATCGAGGAGTTCTGCGACGAGGACCAATTCGCGGGTGTCCAGTCTGTCCACACTCGGATCCGTCCACACGGATACCACCGGAGTACTAACCGCCAGCGGGTCGCCATTGCGATCCGAAATGACACCCCGGTGAGCCCGAATCTCTGCTGTTCGGGTAGCCCGCGCCTCCCCTTGATTCTGTAAAAACTCTCGTTCGGTCACCGCCAAATAGCTTGATCGACCGACCAATCCCAACAACGCGAACGTAAATACGACTATCAGTACATAATGACGCTGACGAGTCATGAGCCAGTCCCATTTTCGCCCAACGATTCCTCTTTCGCTCCTCGAACAACTGACGTCACCTTTTCAGGGAAATACATATTGAGGCGTCTTTGCGCAATTCGATCGACATTTTGATAGGACAGCAAAGTGCCTCGTTCTAACAATAACCGACTATATTCCTCCAATAAGCTGTCTTGAGCTTCTTGATTACGGGTAAGTTCGAGGAAGAGCGCCCGACGATCATCTGTCACACGAATAACCTGGATACCGCTCGCGGCAACCCCGAGTAGAGCCAGAATCCCAAAAAAGAACCAGGAGAATTCGCTAAAACGCTTTCTTATGTTGTTACTCAATTCGTTCTATGACCTGTAACAAAGCGCTTCGAGATCTTGGGTTGATATTCATTTCAGCCGGATTCGGACGTTTCGCCTTGACCACATATTTGGCCCGTCCCAAAGATGTCCCGCGTACGGGCAAACGTCGGGGTACGACTGGCCTCACGAGACCCCGAAATTTCTGCCGTACGATAGCGTGTTCTATGCTGTGAAATGTCAACACGCCAATCCGTCCGCCATCCACTAGGTGATGGAATCCGGCTTCAATGCCTCGATTTAATTCGGAGAGTTCATCATTAATGTGCATTCGAACGGCCTGGAATACGCGGGTAGCCGAATGCTTTCGCGGATCGCGCCGCGACCTAGAACTGTCAACAGCGGTCACCAATTCGTGGGTGGTATATAGCGGCCTTTTATCGAGGATGGACATCGCTATCGCCCGCGCATTTTTTTCGTCACCTAATTCACGCAATACATTTACAAGATCTGAAAGATCTACTCTGTTAAGCCAGGAAGCTGCACTCTCTCCACTCTCCGGATCCATTCGCATATCCAGGGGGCCGCTGCGCATAAAACTGAATCCACGGGCTGGGTCATCGAGCTGAGGAGACGACACGCCTATATCCATCATTAGACCGCTCAACCTATTGCATCGATTACTTGAAAGTAACGAACGTATTTCGCTGAAAACCCCCCGCATCGGCTGAACGCGAGAATCTTCTCGCGACAAATCAACAGCGGCTTGGTAAGCATCAGGATCGCGATCAAGCGCCACGAGTGAAGCCTTAGGTGACAGTTGTCTCAAAAGTGCGCGAGCATGGCCCCCCCGCCCAAAGGTGGCGTCAAGGTAAGCCCCATCCCGGTCCGTCATAACAGCGTTAACCATGTCATCTCGCAACACTGGTACGTGTTGCGTCATTTTCGCGTTGTCTCTATACAGACAAACCATCCAAATCGCTCAAATCGCTGAAAGCGCTCTCGCGTGTTGCCTTCAACCATTCTTCTCTTCGAGTTCTCCAGATCTGTTCGCTCCATATCTCGAGTTTGTTGGTTTGGCCCATTAGTACGATTTTCTTCTCCAATTCCCCGTACTCCCGCAACAACGGTGGAATGAGAACCCGTCCTTGAGCATCCATTTCCACGTCGGTCGCGTGCCCAATTAACAGCCGTTGCAACAGTCGTGCCGAAGTACCGATATTCGAAAGCGCCTCGAGTCGACGCTGTACTTCTTCCCAATCTCCTAGCGAATAGAGGAGCAAGCACTGTTCGTTATTATCAATCGTTGCAACCAGGCGGTTTTCGGTGCGCTGCTCCGCTTCCTCGCGAAATCGCGTGGGTAGAGCCATCCGTCCACGCGAGTCCATTGTTACGCTTGCAATGCCTCGAAACATAAGATTGAGACCTCAGATCAAGGTTCGTACCTGCGACGGTAATTAACCCACCTTTAACCTGATTTTCCCATTTTTTACCACACAAACCCCGACCCTAGGTTTGGAAGTTAACTTTGTCAAGGATCAGTAGCACCTAACCCACAGAAAACTAAGGAAATTTCGGAATTTTATGAGATTACAAACAGATCACCGAGGCACGTATATCTATTAGAAATAGATGGTAGAAGTCTTTTCCTCGAAAGTACTTTAAGTCGATGCCTAAATCCAAGCGCGTAAAGGGTTGTTGCATCGTGTTCGGAAAATTGAGTCGGCCTATAAGCCGGGTTCTGTCTTGGGCAATCATTCGTCTACGGCATCCGTCACCGAATGTCTCTAGCAGCCTACCCAAATCCCGCGCGGACCACGCGACTGGATTCCTATTTAGCCTTGCTCCAGGCGGGGTTTACCTAGCCAGGTCTGTTACCAGAAGCCTGCGGTGCGCTCTTACCGCACCCTTTCACCCTTACCATNCATAAACTGTATGGCGGTCTACTCTCTGCTGCACTNTCCATGGGCTCACGCCCCCCAGGCGTTACCTGGCACCTTGTCCTATGGAGCCCGGACTTTCCTCTGACAANTCATCATGCCAGCGATCGCCTNGCCGACTCGAAGANGAGCGTACTANCCATTACTCGNTAGGACCAGNGCTCTNTTGTANGCACGCGCGCGCGTCTCNCCNGTTATTTTAGCGGCCAACCTTGCCGCCTGAGTNGGGGCGAGCTCGGCNAAGAGAATTTGGAGTGTNGAGTCAACATCTGCCCTGAGAACCTTCGTCGTTCCTCCAAGAAGACAAACNATCTCGCCACGAACTTGTTCNTTCGANGCAATTTCATCTCGAACNNCTTCCACGCTNCCGAANTAGAGACTCTCGTGGATCTTCGTAAGTTCACGCGCTATAAAAATTTGTCGCCGATTAGCTTCGAGCTTACATAGGGCATCCAAAGTNTTCGAAAGTCGNCGCGCAGTTTCAAAGAACANTACTGAGCTGCCATCAANCAACAGTTGCTTTANTCGGTCCTCACGCGCTCTCGCTCGAGCNGGGATGAATCCNGCGAACCTGAAATCGTGGNTTGGAATAGGCGCGACAGACAAAATCGTCGTAATTGCCGATGGNCCCGGAACAGGGATAACGTGGAGTTTTCGTTTCCANAGCGCGCGNATTAGGTCAAAACCNGGATCACAAATGAGCGGCGTACCTGCGTCGGATACGAGCGCNACATCNCGNCCTTCAGCAATTAGATCAAGAACACGAGAAGTCACGTTCTCCTCGTTATGTTCATGCAAGGAGATNAGGTTCGTCGCTTGAATGTTGAAAGCGCTCAAAAGCTTGCGNCATCGTCTAGTATCCTCACACGCNATGACATCANCATTCTCTANAACTGATATCGCTCGTTCGCTCATNTCGTGGAGGTTCCCGATGGGGGTCGCGACAACATATAAGATTCCATACCGTTCTTTCATGGCATTCCCTATTGGCCTAACCGTCTTGGTCATTCTAGGAGTCNNGGGCTGTCAAATCACACCGNTGGAAATCATCCAAAAGGATCNATATCCCATTTCGTCGAACCTGGAAATNCAGATTCGNCGAGCNGCNATGAACGCAAGTTCGGCAGANACTGCGCGACTTTTTTCCTCTGCTGCGAGNCTTTTGTCGACTCACAATGGGNCACAACAAACAAAATCTATTATTGCTCGCGTCAAAAATGATCCCNCCCTTTTTAGNCGTCTCAGTCGATCTGATCGCTTCGAAGTCGAGCTCATCGATCTAGAGTTGAANTACTTANGCACNAATCCNCGCTACAAAAACGATCTGNTAAANCAATTGGAANTCCTTACCCCGACTACCCTCGTACAAGAAATNTCNGCGTTGGAGNTNGCAGCGCANATTCGAATCTCAATGGNAGATCATGTCGGCGCNGTTANAACTNTNGTAANACTTAGCACTTACCCGGGTGTCGACGAAAAGCAGCTTGCGGAGAGGATCTGGTCNTNAATAAAAAAANTACCACTAGGATACAGNGCCACTCTCGCNAGNAATGCTGATACNNAAGACGAGTTCGCTTGGTGGGACCTTGCCACAAAATTNCTNAGCCCATTAACACCTACTCTGCAACNGCGNGGGTGGGATGTTTGGAGATCGGCAAATCCCACCCATCTCGCGAATAANCAACCCCCATCGGAAACTTCAANNCGANCCGATGAGCCACNAACCATTGCGCTTCTGTTGCCTCAAANNGGTCCACTAGCCGAAGCCTCGCGGGCTATTCGAGACGGATTNGTNGCGGCNTATTGGTCTACNCAACTTACNGACGAAATCGAGGCANATCGACGNCAGAAAATTCTGGTCTANGACACTTNTGGAAACACGATGGCAGACGTTGTCTCGCGAGCCNAAGCGGACGGCGCACAAATCCTATTGGGNCCCTTATCCAAATCCAATGTTCAATCAATGGGCACNNTAAAAACAGNCNTCCCCACCATCGCTTTGAACCGNGTAAATCCNACNCTCCAACCGAAAAGAACCGAAGCGCGTNGACCTAATGGACGAATTCCTCAATTGTCCCTCGCAGTTGAGGACGAGGCCGTNGAATTAGCAAAGCGTATCAGTAACGAAGGATCNACTCGGATAATTGTTTTTCGAGACCNNACTTCGTGGTCGNATAGGGCNTACGCCNCTTTTNCCGCCTCAATATCNAANNGCGTNGAGATAGTAAGTTTAACNACATTNGATGATTTGAAGGACGTGACNAACGCAGTTGGTCGCGCCTTGGACNTTGACGCAAGCCTTATGCGCCATACAAACGTCCAAAGATTAGTCAGAAGAGAAATTGAGTTTGTTCCAAGGNGAAGGAGCGATATACATGCCGTAGTTGGACTAGTCGGNTCTAGGGAATACGCATCGTTGGTTGCCGCNTTAGACTTCCATTTNGGATCCGACATACCNCTTTTCGNAACTTCTGCCGCNNTGCGGTCNGACGTCCCCATAAAAAAGAAAAACGGAACGCGATTTGTCGCANTACCCCTNACACTGTTTTCCTTTCGACTTAGACACGACCTGGAAAACGCATTCCCTGNAGCTAAACAGAATCCTTCTTTCTANGCACTCGGNATCGATGCGTATCGACTTGCAAANCAGTTTGAACGGCTTATGGCCGGCGTATCTATCCCAGCAACCACNGGGAATCTAAAACTAAGTCGAAACANTTTGATACAGCGAGTNCCAGCTTGGGGCCAAATAACGAATAATTCACGGATTGCNCGCCCTCTCTNGATCGTTGATTAACAGAGTGACCACCCATAGTCTCTTTTCTGAATAGGNAACNGTNCNACGTACACGGCNGTCGAAAATAGAANACTTCTCACATCTCTTGGATCGGCCAAAAANNCCCGTTTTTNTCANCCGAACTTATAATCNGTCGACAAACATTTAACGAGGCTTCACATGTCTGTTAAANCCAACGTGACTAGCTTACTTTTGGTTTTGATGTTCCTCAGCTCGTGCAANTCTTTTAAAAGCGTCCCAACCGCCCGCANTCCAGGAAGAATAATTGACGATGGATTTATCCAACGAATCGCACATCGCCAAATCAGNAGACTCGAACCAAAAATNAATGCCGGCAATATCTCNGTTCATTCCTTTAATCGTNCAGTTCTCTTGACTGGTCAGGTCGAAAACTCAGCGCTGGCTACACTAGTTGAGTCGGCCATNTTCAAAATCCGCATCGTNNAGCATATTCACAATGAAATTACGGNAAGCGGNCCGACAAGCATCACCGTTCGCGCTGGCGANGCGCTAGTCAACACGAAGGTGCGGTCAAAATTGTTGATNACACAAAATGTGAACNTAAACCGATTTAAAGTNGTCACCNACAACGGAGTAGTTTTCTTAATGGGTTTAGTTCCTCAAGATGAAGCAAACCGNGCCGTCGANGCGGTACGAACGGTCTTTGGNGTTCANAAGGTGGTCAAGATTCTCGAGTACGTAGATTGAATCAGCNCGATGCNTTGTATACATCGGTTTCNTCTAAATGATATGTGAGCTCAAGCCGTGAACACGAAATNTCGCATTGTCCNANNGCNCGANATCNCANTTTCATANTNANCCGCCTCTTATTCGCGCATATCCACTTCGGGTTCTGTAAGGCTCTCTTGAAACGTGTCACGTTCGAACATATCNTTCATATATCGTTGCATTGGCTTAAGTTGACGAGTTGACATCTTTAAGTCCAATGCATTCAGCCTCCAGAGAATAGGCGCCACAAAACAATCCACCAGAGTGAAATCGTCGTTCATAAAAAAGGGGCGATCAGCAAATACAGGTGCTATGGCCGCGAGACTTTCTCGTAGCTCTTTTCGAGCCTTATCCATAGCAGTCTCTCGTCCTCTGCCCGCCATTAGAACATCGACTCTCTTACTCCAATCAACTTCGATGCGATGCATCAATAAACGACACTGAGCCCGTGCGACAGGGTATACGGGCAGCAACGGTGGATGTGGAAACCGCTCGTCCAAGTACTCCATAATTACCGTACTTTTGTATAAAACTAGGTCGCGATCTAGAAGAGTCGGAAGCGTTCCATAGGGGTTGATTTCTGAAAGATCTTCTGGCCTCTGTGATGGGTCGACATCTACGACGTCGACGGATACCCCTTTTTCACACAAAACCATCCGTACGCGGTGACTGTAATGATCTCGTGGGTCAGAGAAAAGCGTCATTGACGCCCGTTTTGTGGCGAAGCTCATATTATCTCCGATTCTGAACGCTGCTGTGTTTCAGCACGAACAATGCTTAAANGGAAACCTCACGCTAACNGCGAAGGCCCGATCCCTAGCGCTTCGAATATTGNGGTCGCTTTCGTGCCTTTCGAAGCCCAACTTTCTTTCGTTCTACTTCTCGAGCATCACGAGTTAGTAACCCCGCTTGTCGAAGCGGNAGTCGTAATTTTTCATCGTANTCNACCAAAGCTCTAGCTATACCTAGCCGAATNGCTCCCGCTTGCCCTGAACCGCCNCCGCCNTCGACCGTTATACGCAAGTCGAATTGATCGACCGCATCCGCAACCTCTAAAGGTTGTCGGACAATCATGCGNGCGGTTTCACGTCCAAAATATTCATCGAGCGTTNGATTATTCACTAAAACTCGACCGGTTCCGCTCNGTAGAAACACTCTCGCGGCAGAACTTTTTCGACGCCCGGTNCCGTANTTCGAATCACCCATTCTTTAACTTANCNCCATNGTTTTCGGCTGCTGCGCTCCATGTGGATGCGNATCGCCGGCATACACTTTTAATTTACGGAAAACCGCGCGACCCAGGGGATTNCTGGGTANCATTCCCTTCACTGCCTTCTCTAATANCTCTTCAGGCTTGGCCTCACGCAANCTCTTAAGAGACGTGCTTTTTATTCCCCCTGGATATCCACTATGCCTGTAATAAATTTTTTTTGTTTCCTTGTTTCCACTAACAAAGACCTTTTCGGCATTCACCACGATNANGTAGTCACCAGTGTCCACATGTGGNGTGTANTCNGCCTTNTGCTTGCCTCGGAGACGANGCGCAATTTCGGTTGCCAGACGCCCAAGCGTCTGANCCGTGGCGTCAACCACNTACCANNCATGCGNGACATCTTGTTGACGCACACTCACCGTNTTCATTTCGGGACCNGGAGAANAGGGAGCGCGAATCTTAGTTCACGCCCTAATTGTTTACAACTCTAACCATGCCCTATCNGCCGGTGCTACGGACGATGCGGGCGCGATAGATAGGCGTTCGATCGCATCTCGATAATGCGACTTTGAGNACGTTCGAATTCGCGCAATAGCTTCGAACCGACGTATAAAGTTTCAACCTCCNCCGANGCGTTAAATAGAACCTTCACTCCGCGATCATAGAATTCGTCAATCAAACNTATGAAGCGGCGCGCCTGGNCTTCACATTCCCCGTCGAGCTGATGAATCCCCCAAATNACAACCGTATGGAAAAGCCGCGCGATCTCGANNTAGTCATTCGCGCTGCGCGGCCCGTCACATAGGGTTGAAAACTCAAACCCAACCGCNCCNTCNGCTCTATAACGAACAGCAATATCACGACCATTGACCGNTACGTGCCCGCCAATCTTAAATNTTCCTCCCGTTAAAGTNGCAAACTCGACNTCAGAGAATAGATCGTCANTGCCCGCAACNCGATANACCGANTGCTTCCGAAGGAAATTCAGCCGNTAGTCNNTCCCCGACTCAAGTTTTTCTACNCGCATGTGACGATCAATAAGCGCAATTNCGGGTAANAATNGATTTCGCTGTAGGCCATTTTNATACAGNTNACCTGGCGCAACGTTGGACGTAGCTATGAGCGTAACGCCCTTCGCGAAAAGAGCGTCCAATAANCCCCCNAGTATCATNGCGTCGCCAATATCCGAAACAAAAAACTCGTCGAAGCAAATTATCNGNGCGGACCTNGCAAATCGGGANGCGACCGCNTNGATGGGATCCACAGTACCCTCCAACNANGCNAATTCTTCNTGAATCCGGCGCATAAAGTGGTGGAAATGCAGTCGTTCGGATATGCCCGGCTGCAGTGATTNGTGAAANAAATCCATTAAATAGGTCTTGCCACGGCCCACCCCACCCCANAGGTAAAGGCCTCTNATAGGATCCCGCGCGTTGAANCCTANACCATGCNNAACNCGTGATAATAGCGAAGGNGACGAATAACGAAGCATAATGTTGNGGTGGAGGTCTGTGAAGATTTCGACAATTCTCCGTTGTCGAACGTCGTCAACATAACCNGCCTCAATATTCCGCTCNTATCGNNCGTCCGGACGGATTATNTCTAGTTTNCGTGACACCGCATCCCTAGTTAATCGTCCACGTTACANANAAGNATCGGGGCGCGAAACTGGANAGTTGTTNTNTTGCGGCTTCACGCCGACNGAACCAAACGAGGTGNCTGTCGCGACAATAACCATGAAACTGCCGGCAACGAATTNTTCAGCATTAGTTCACGGATCTTCGACNCGAGCGCGAGCCGCCGCTGAGTGAGCGGTAAGACCCTCNGTATNGGCAAGTGTCNCTGCAATTNGACCTATTTTCTTAGCACCNTCAGGTGAACATCGGATAATCGAACTACGTTTCTGGAATTCACGAACGCTGAGTCCGGAAGCGTANCGNGCCGAACCGAAAGTAGGCAGNACATGACTCGGTCCNGCCGAATAATCNCCAAGCACTTCNGCGCTNTACCCNCCCATAAATATTGCACCNGCGTGCTGNACTAGCGGTANCAANGCGTCGGGTTCNGNAACNGCAAGNTGTANGTGNTCCGGCGCAAAACGATTGACAAGCGAAATCGCGTCTTCAAGATCACGGCANTTTATAAATGCNCCACGATCCNCAAAGGATCTTTCTATTATTTCGCTTCGTTCGAGACCNGGCANTAACTTTTCGATCTCACGATACACTGCTTCNAGATACGNTCNGTACGGGNAAATNAGAATTGCCTGGGCAGTACGATCGTGNTCTGCTTGGGCGCACAAATCCAGGGCCGTCCATCGAGCGGAAACGGACCCGTCAGCAACTATCAGAATTTCAGTNGGACCGGCGATAGCGTCNATNCCTACAGGTCCAAAGACCAATCGTTTNGCTGCCGCAACGAATGCCCCTCCCGGNCCNACAATCTTATCTACGGACTTTACCGTCTCTGTNCCATACGCGAGNGCAGCTATCGCNTGCGCACCACCAATAGTGTATATCCGATCGACTTCCNCCNNGTGCATTGCCGCGAGCACGTGACGATTGCATTCACCCATGGGCGCTGGCACTNCGNCNGTGATCTCGCGNACCCCAGCGATACGNGCGGGAATNACNGTCATAAGNACNGAAGACGGATANGCGGCCTGACCGCCCGGTANATATACNCCTACATGTTGTATTGNCGTTACTCGGTACCCCAGAAAATTGCCATGTTCGTCCTCAGTCTCAAAAGATTCGTCAATTTCCGCCTCGTGAAACGACTTAATGCGCGCCGCCGCCTCGNCAAGGGCTTTTCTATCGGAGTTGACAAGTCGTTCGTATGCNTCACGACATTGACCTGGAGAGACCGTCAACCGCTCCATCGACGAGACTTCAAAACGATCATATTCTGCGGTCAACGCNATGAGAGCACTGTCACCCTCTGCCCTGACTCTTTCGATGGCGGTTTTAGCNNTGATCTCGACTGTCGCGTCTTCNCGGGCCTCCCACTCGANAAGGTTTCCNAGGCGATTCTCGAAATCAGCTTCGTCGGTATCGATTCTTACTATGTTGACCAAGAATTTACCNTGANTTCAACGCGACGAAAGACGCNGTACGTCGGCCCCAATTGACTGCAATTTTTCCTCAATACACTCGTACCCCCTGTCAATGTGGTAAATCCTGTCCACNAGGGTCTCACCGTTCGCGACCAGACCTCCAATAACTAAGCTAAATGATGCTCGCAAATCAGTCGCCATCACGGGAGCGCCCCGTAGTCCCGTTACCCCCTTTACGACGGCTGTGGTTTTACCATCGAACGATATGTCTGCGCCTAACCTCGCCAATTCATGAACATGCATGAACCGATTTTCAAATATTGTTTCGGTTATACGACTNGTACCCTTACTAATGGCATTNAGNGCAACGTACTGTGCTTGGATGTCTGTCGGAAATCCTGGATAGGGCTCCGTACAGATGTCGACAGCAGTCAGATCGTGAGCCCCNGCATCTACTCTTATCCAATCATCACCCATCGTAATCGAAACGCCACTTTCTTGAAGTTTCTCAGTAACAGCTTTGATGTGTCCGGGGCACGTATTCCGAATCAAAAGATGCCCTTGAGTAGCTGCTGCAGCAATCAAATAGGTCCCTGTTTCTACTCGATCAGGCATTATTCGGAATTCTCCTCCTTTGAGAGAACTTACTCCTTCTATCATTAGAGTATCTGTGCCGGCTCCTTCGATTCGCGCACCCATCGCCACTAAACATGCCGCGAGTTCTGTCACCTCAGGTTCACACGCAGCGTTGTGGATAGTGGTTTCACCACGCGCAAGCGTTGCCGCCATCATCAAATTTTGGGTACCTCCAACCGTTTTTACGTCCATGTCTATTGTTGTTCCGGTCAACCCTTTCTTTGCGTCTGCAACGACATAACCCTCTTCAACTTGGATGTCAGCGCCGAGCGCCGACAACCCCTTGAGGTGCTGGTCAACGGGTCTGGGGCCGATCGCGCAACCTCCTGGTAGCGATACTTCGGCGTGTCCGTGGATTGCCAGCAATGGTCCGAGAACAAGGAACGAAGCCCGCATCGTCTTAACAAGATCGTACGGCGCCCTGAGATTCACGATGTCCCGAGTGCGAACTTCTATCGTCATATTTTCTTCAACTGTGACATCGAGACCGATGGTTCCAAGGAGCTCGATCATGGTCGTCACATCATTAAGGTGGGGGACATTCGCTATTCGAAGCGATTCTTCCGACAAAATTGATGCCGCAAGAATCGGCAGGGCAGAATTCTTTGAACCCGAAATAGTGACCGTGCCCGTCAAGGGATTTCCACCCCTTATCAGCAATTTATCCACTAAATTCTCTTTAAAGCGATTGACTAAAGACCATGCGGGGTTAGCGCTTTAATTGTAACCGCATGCAACGCTCCAGACTCAATGAGATCAGCTATGCAGCGGTAGACCTTTTGTTGACGCTTGACAGGAGCGAGGCCTTCAAAAACATCGGCAATGATTCGAATAGCTGCCCGATTGCCATCCATATCGACGGTAATCTCAGCGCTAGTGAATTCAATTTCAAGCCTCTTTCTGAGTTCGGTCTCCATATCTGTTCTACGCCTAAATTTATGCGACCGACCACCTGACACGGGGCCTGTACGTGCCCACTATAACAGCGCCCTAATTGTGTGTTGTTGAGTCTTGCTACAATCCTTCTGACTTCACTTCCTAGTAATTCACTTTCATTTTGTTGCAGTCCACCGCCATTCTTGTCGTCGGCTTAATAGTCCTCGTATGGAGCGCCGAACGTTTCGTCTCGGGAGCAGCAGTCACCGCGACCAACCTTGGAGTTTCCAAGATCGTAATCGGTCTTACAATTGTGGCGATCGGCACTTCGGCGCCCGAAATACTGGTCGCAATTTCAGCATCGCTGGAAGCTGCTCCGAAACTAGCAATTGGAAACGCCATTGGATCTAACATTGCCAACATCGGTCTCGTGCTCGGCGTCACAGCGATTGTTGCCCCATTGCAGTTTTCCCACGAGATAGTTAAGAACGAAGTACGCTGGCTTATCGGCGCGACTTTGCTCGGACTATTTTGTCTCGCTAACCTGTTCCTGGGATCGCTGGACGGGCTGTTGTTGTTGGCAGGCCTGGGCCTAATTCTCTATCTCATGTTCGCCAAACAACGTTTACAGCCGCAATCGCACGACGTCGTGAACAATGAACTGGATCAAATACCTGCTATGCCCACGCATAAAGCGGTACTTTGGCTTATTTTCGGCTTGTTACTCTTACTTTTATCAGCCGAAGTTGTGACACAAGAGGCTGTAAAAATAGCGCAACTACTAGGCATCGACGAGCTCATTATAGGTTTAACGATCGTCGCTATCGGCACCAGCCTGCCGGAACTCGCCGCAAGCGTTAGTGCCTCTGTTAAAGGGCACTCTGACATTGCAATCGGCAACATTGTCGGGTCAAACATTCTCAATGTTCTGGCCGTTCTCTCCGTGCCCGCTCTAATGCACCCGATCGGAATTGACTCTGTTGTTTTATGGCGAGATTACGGCGTAATGACCGCATTGACGCTTGCTCTCATAGTTTTTGCTCTTTATCGCGAATCTATTTCGCGACTCGAAGGAGCTTTAATGCTCACTATCTGGTTAGGCTATAACGTGATCCTCTATATGCAGGCATCCGCGTGAACAAAGATCTTCGTTCAAAGCTAGCTAAGACTGAAATGCTTATTCTCGACGTGGACGGAGTCTTGACCGACGGACGACTTTTCTACGGATCCGGAGGGATAGAAATGAAAGCTTTCCATGCGCATGACGGTTTCGGACTCAAGAAAATCCAACTGGAAGGTATCTCAATCGCCATCGTTTCTGGACGCACGTCAGACATAGTCGAAAAAAGGGCCAAAGAATTGAATATTCGCTTTCTTTTTCAAAACGTCGCCGAGAAAAACGAAGTCCTTGAGGAGCTACGCCAAGAAAGCGGTATCGAACCTCGACACATGGCTCATGTCGGAGATGACCTACCGGACCTAGCTCTGTTTCATAGCGTCGGCCTCGGGATTGCCGTCGCTAACGCGCGTGTAGAAGTACGAAAAAGTGCTGATTTCGTCACGAAAGCGAAGGGGGGCGAGGGTGCGGTGCGAGAGGTGTGCGAACTTATACTGGCGTCACGTCTCGAAGAAAACGAATGAACCGCTGGTACCTGATCGCCGGGCTCGTCGTCGCCACACTCTTCGCGTTCTGGGGGTTGGAGTCCAAAGAAATGCTGCACGGTACCTTACCACCAGAATTGTCGGATCGGCCTAATCTTTACCTTGAAAACGCGAGAATCAGCCAGTTTGGTTCGCATGGTCTAAACCGATACACGATGTCGTCAAAGGCGATCAGCCAGCATGCGGCGACGGGTCACTCGACTCTAGTACAACCTTCCTTGACCTTCCATCAGCCTGGTGAATCTCCCTGGTATATTTACTCAGAGCTCGGAGAGATCAAACAGCATTTAAGTGCCCAAAACGCACCGCCTGGTGACGCGATCGGTCCTGGAACATCGATTCACTTCACGGGTCAAGTGCGGCTTTCAAGAGGCCGCAACAATCAAACACTCATGGAGCTTCAGGGTGAATCGTTGACAATTTTTCCGGAACTAAANCGCGTTGAATCGAACGAGCCTGTTATTATCGAAACNTCTTCAAGNAATGCCCGCGCCGCGAGTTTTGAATGCGACCTTGAACANAACTTTTTGCAACTTCGATCCTCAACNGANCAGCGGGTTCACNTTGTCATCCTTCCGAAAACNCGGATTTGAAGTTATTGCTGTTTGTTGGTGTTTNACGTCGCTNTCTGCCCCCGATTCCTCATTTGATAACGAAACGCCAATCCATATTCGTGGCGACGATCTNCGNGGAGACATGACGACCCGCACAGTGATCANNGGNTCAGTGACATTGGATCAAGGAAATATTCATGTCGAGGCAGACTCGATGACNATCGATTGGTTGGAAGGTGAAGTNCAAANAATTACAGCAAANGGAGATAAAGCTCACTTCANGCGAACTATTNGCAAGGANAATTCCTCAATCGATGCGCGGGCCCNCAACATAATCTATCACCGNGAACTCAACCAAATAGAACTCCAGGGGATGGCGTTTCTNAGACAAGGAGGCAGCNNATTTCGTGGCGAAAANATTCTCTACGACATCGGTGCCGGCCNAGTAAAGGCCGATTCTGGAATGTCNGGAGGAGTNGAATTCATCTGGGACCCTCGAGAATAAGTTCTCGATGTCAATCCTACGAGCAGCTAATCTCCATAAAAGCTACCGCGGCAGACCGGTNGTTAACGATTTATCCATCCACGTCTCGAGCGGAGAAATCGTNGGACTTCTGGGACCCAACGGNGCCGGGAAAACCCTCAGTTTTCACATGGTTGTGGGGCTNGTGAGACTGGACAGTGGCACGGTATCAATCGATGAGCACGTCCTCTCCAATGCACCCATGCATCNACGCGCCCNGAAAGGATTGGTTTATTTACCCCAGGAACCGAGTGTTTTTCGAAAGCTCNCNGTTGAGAACAATTTGCANGCCATCATTGAATTGAGGNGTGATCTTGACAAGTCGCAGAAANAAGCTTTAGCACANCAGCTTCTTGCNGAGTTTAATCTGNANGAGATNAGCGAAGTGATTAGTGAGCGACTTTCNGGCGGAGAAAGGCGTCGACTAGAGATTGCTCGCGCGCTCGCAAACCAGCCACGTTTTTTGTTACTCGACGANCCGTTTGCTGGNGTCGACCCAATTTCTGTTGACGACATNAAGGTNGAAATTCGCAAACTTGCAACTCGTCAAATCGGNGTACTCATCACCGACCACAACGTTCGAGAAACCTTGGATATCTGCGATCGNGCATACATCGTAAACGAAGGCCGCATCATTGCCGATGGAACGGCACACGACGTACTATCAGATGAGGTGGTGCAACGAGTCTATCTAGGGCNNCGGTTCTCTATTTAGNCAGCGATTATAGATCGCCAGCAATNNCCATCGNACCGANTGGAATATGANACAAATTCCCTCAATTAAAACCCGCCAACGGTTCAAGGCCACGCCACAGTTGCGAAACGCGATAAGGCTNTTACAGCTTTCCGGCAGCGANCTTCAGCTCGAAATTCAGCAAGCTATCGAAACAAACGCACTCCTCGAAATCGAAAACAATANCCCTCAACAATTCGTCGATGAGGTCGTAGATNCNNATGCTCCGCCATNCAACGAATCGATAAGAAGCGANTCAGATTGGCCGAACGATNCTCGTATTGAAGNCCAGGANGACCNNTACGCNGNCGAAGATTCNGGCATCGANCGATATNGGCTACCCGCTCATGAGAGATCCGATATCGATAGATCCCNCGTGGACGCCTACGAAGTTGCTGATCNTTCGGNGTCGCTGTCAGATCATCTTACCCAGCAAATNGATTTCGCATCACTCACNGTTGTNCAAGACNCGATAGCCCAGGNAATTATCGANNNCATCAATGATGANGGCATGCTGCNAAACAGTTTGGTCGAAATAGCGGCGAGCCTTCGCCCNGNGGTAAATGCNTCTTTGGTCGAAATGGAGNAGGTCCTGAAGGTTATTCAAGATCTAGATCCGCCTGGNGTGGGNTCCCGAANTCTCCAGGAATGTCTCCTGATACAACTGCGNNTTCTTCCTNAGNACTCNNATTCANAAAGGGTCGCAATACNAGTANTAGCCNATCATTTTGAATTTCTCGCGTCGCAAGATTTCGATCGGCTTTCCCGCATTTTGAATATACCANCNAAGGACTTGCTTGAAGCANTCGATTTGGTCCGATCNCTCAACCCAAGGCCTGGTTCAGCAATTGNTTCCGCTCTCACTGAATACGTCNCACCCGATGTGATCGTCCNCGAGGACAATGGTCGATGGCTGGTTGAATTAAACCCAGACGTTACACCCCGANTAAGAATTAATCCNATATACGATCAACCTTCAACGANNTCGACGAAATTTCGNTCCAATGNNTACGTTCGCGANAACTTACGANATGCAAAGCTATTTCTTCAAGGNGTNGAACATCGAAATTCAACNTTGGCCAACGTTTCTCGTTGCATCGTCGAGCACCAACACGGATTTCTAGAGCANGGGTTGAGTGCNATGAAGCCGCTGTCTCTAGCCAATATCTCGTCTAAATTGGANATACATGTATCTACGGTTTCGCGAATCACGNCCCGCAAGTACCTACTGACGCCCCGAGGNTTATTTCCTNTGAAGTATTTCTTCTCCAAAACCATCTCCNCAACNGNTGGNGAACCNGTNGCTAGTATTGCNGTTCAAGAATTGATACGGAACATAATNNATCGCGAAGAAAAACNGGATCCGTTATCCGACAACTCGATCTCGAAACTNCTTGNGTCTGACGGGATGAAAATAGCNNGACGAACGGTTACGAANTATCGNGAAATCATGGCAATTCCAACGTCTAANAAACGCAAAAANCACTATTGGGCATTGGGGATTCAAGTANGNCGGAATAAANTNGNCGGTTCAAAAAGTANTGAACGNTGATGATTNATTTCGGATCNATATTACCCTTTAGCTGNGTGCNACGAGGCTTAGACGCNACTTCAAGAAAGGCCTCTCTTGAGNCGGCAGCTGAGCTGATCGCCNCCACTCAANAGAGNATCGNTGCACGACANCTACTCGAGGCGTTGATGGCGCGAGAAAAGCTTGGTAGCACCAGCCTTGGNGANGGTATTGCNATTCCGCATTGTCGATATCCGNACTGTCAAAAGCCCGTCGCCTCACTCTTGTACCTGTCNGACCCNATTGGTTTTGACGATCAAAANGTCGACCTTCTATTCGTTCTCGTTGTACCNGAACAAGAANCCCGNNTGCACCTGGATCTNTTNGCTATTCTGGCACGAGTCTTCGACCGTCANCCAAATNCTCANGATCTGCGNAAAACNCNNAACGATCGAGANCTNTACGAAGTTTTTCAACGCCAAGTTGCCGAGGCATTAGCGGAGTGAANTTGATCGTCATCAGCGGNCGGTCGGGTTCNGGGAAAAGCACNGCTCTTAACGCTCTNGAAGATGAGGGTTTCAGNTGTATNGATAATTTTCCGGCCGNCCTGCTNCCACAACTANTCCAATCTAANTTCGAGGCCGAAATCANCCAAGATCTCGCAGTCTGTATCGATGCGCGGAATGTACCAAAAGATCTCGAACAACTGCCCCTGCGGCTTAATACACTCGACCAAATCGATCTGAAAATTCAAGTCATATTTCTCGATGCGCATGCGGATACCCTGGTACAACGCTTCAGTGAAACCCGCCGTAGACACCCCCTCACTCACCTCTTCCACGATTTACGCGAGGCTATCGACATGGAACGAGAGGTCCTTGCTGTCGTTTCTGAGTTGGCCGATCTGCGGATAGACACTACAACATTAACTGCCATAGACCTTGTGGCAATGATCAAAGCCCGCGTAATCAACAAATCCGCTAATAGCATGTCACTTCTTTTTCGATCGTTCGCGTTCAAGAATGGAGTTCCTTCCGACTCTGATTTCGTTTTCGACGTCCGCTGTTTACCCAATCCCTATTGGCAAAAGGATCTCCGGTCTTTGACCGGGACTGATCAACCGGTCCGCAATTTTCTCGATTCACAACCAATAGCAACGCGTTTGGTCAACGACATCTCGAGCTTTCTCGAAACTTGGTTATCCGAATTCGAAAAGACAAATCGCGCATATTTAACGGTGGCTATTGGTTGCACTGGTGGCCAACACAGATCGGTGTATATGATCGAAAGATTGGCGAAGCATTTTTCGCAAAAGTATCCTGACGTCCTGGTACGGCACCAGGAAACCAATATCAAGACTAATGCGATGCGTTGATCTTCGTATCGTTAACAAGCTTGGGCTGCATGCTCGGGCGTCATCGAAATTCATTCAAGTAGCACGCCAATTTCGGTGCAACATCGAGATTGGTGTTCGCGACGGCGAATTAGTAGACGCAAAAGGCATTTTGAATCTTTTAACTCTCGCGGCTGGCAAGGGTACGGTTCTTACGTTAAGAGTAAATGGCGCAGATGAGGACGACGCCCTTGAAGCCTTGAAATCGATAGTCGCCGACCGTTTTGGAGAAGCCGAATAACGCTTCGTCGTTTACAGAATCGGTCATCTCTTTTTAGACCATCTTCTTCCTATTGACCACAATGGTGTCCTCTTCGATAGGAAACACCCGCTTTCCCCTATCGACCCAAACCCCAGACGCGCCCATTGAATAATCCCTGGTGCCAAAATTAGTACCTGACCGATGACAATAGACCTTGTTACAAACTCGCCGATGAACCAGTAACGACTATGACTTGCAAAGAACAATACTGTTCGAATCGGCACCCCAAATTTGATTAAACGGGCCGATGGGACTGAACTACAAGTATCTGAAAAATTCGGCAGAATTACCGTGCTGGGGGCGATCGCTCAAGGTTTTTTTCGACCTGAGTTTGCAACGTACTAGAAGTATTCATCTCGTTGGTGAAAATACTGACAAACTCCACCCGGGGATCATTTAAGGTCCCGCTAATCTGATACTTCCCACTCGAAAGATTTTCGATCTGGGCACCAAAAATACGCCGACCAAGCAACACTCCGACGCCTGCCACCGGATTGGCAATCGCAATGTATGCGGCATACCACGGTAGGCTGTCCGAAACCGGGAGCGTTATAACGAGCTCGTTATCAAGCCTTCCGTCGGATAAATCAACCGTACCGTTGACCCGAAAAAGCAACCCATTCCCTTCCACAAACATCGGCTCTGTAAACCCCAAAATGCCAGATTGGAATTTCACCCGAGCTTCTATTCGGTTAAAGCTGACACCTTTAGATAAGATGTCCGAGAAATTCCCAGACAACCGTCGGGCGATGGTTGAGTAATTCAGCAGTCCCAAAATACGTGCGACCCCGCGACCCTGCTCGATGTTGACAAATCGTCCGTTACCAATCTCCCAATTAAAGGCTCCATCAACTTTGTTGACGGCGAATGCAAGCGGAGATCCTGGCCAAGTAAGGTCACCGTCTCCTCGGAACGATTCGCCTTCGATACTTAGGTCAAAACCCCATTGAGACAGCACCGATCCAAGTGCAATGCCTTGAATACTGCCGACAAAGTGCGTCCGATTGGTGGAACGAGCCCAAAACATCTCTTGATCGCTACTGATCTCGATACCTCGTATCGCCCCTTCCAACCCAAGAACCCTCAACCCATCGGGGTGCGAGCGGAGCCGAAAACGCCAGCGGCCAAAATCGTTGATGGAGCCATCGATATCGGTCACCGACACGCTACGGACGGTCACGTCTGCCGGAAAGGTCTTTCCAATTATGTCGAACGACAGTGGATCAAATGGTTCCGCATGATCAACTCGGCTGAATCTTGGGATTCGAATTTCATCTATATCGACTACCCAAGGATCACCAAATTTCCGGATAACCGTGGCATCGACCTGGTCCGAGAACAGATGAATTTCTAGAGCGCCGCCAAACGATCCGCCCGAAACGACCGCATTCGTTAACTCCAGGTCGCCCGCCCGCAGCGCATCGATTCGAAAATCATTCAGTCGCCAACTGATTAGGTTGTTTAGATCAGCAATATTCGGGTCGATTTCGAAAGAATCCAAATCACCAGAAACCACCACGCTTTCCTCGTTTTCTGACACAACAACAGCTGGTGCACCAACACCAACCGACCCACGACGTATGCGATTGTCATAAAGGTGGACCCATCCCGTCGTCCTGCCACAACGAAACGCAAATGATGTATACGAATCCAAGAATTGAATATTTACATCCAAAGGACGCGCCACCGACGGCGATTTGGCCCACTCCTCGGGCAGGTTCAGGTCAACGCCCACCAAATCCGAAGTGAATGTCAGTTCAGACGGTCGTGACGAACCTGGGAAGATCGATACTTTTGCGGAATACTCCATGATTCCTGTCGCCATCTTCGAGTCGCTTACTTCAATTAGCTTAAGCAAATCGGAAGCGCTTATATGACCACTGAACCCCACTCCCACGAATTCTTCTTGCGCGTTACTCCCTGATATGATTTCAATGTCAATTGGCATACCGAATAGATTTGCAGAGAGATCGCTTTTCACGACGGTGTGAGGAGAGCGATACTCAACCGCCCCATTTAAAGCATCAATCCGTACGCCAAGATCATTAAGTGAGACCGCGGCGTTATTGAATTCAAGCTCCAATTTGACGTTTCCAGCCTCCCGCACGCGATCGGTCAACGGCACTCGTAAGCTCGCGCCGATACCCATGGAACCCTCACCGACAAAGTCGCCACTGAGTACGGGAATAAAGTGCCGGATTGGCGTTTCTTGAGCCAATAACAACGCGCGTGCGACGGGTAACATGACCTCCAAATTTACGTCGATATATGAGCCCTTTGAAGGTATCGAAATATCGGCGCTAGTAATCCCCGTGTTAAAGCTCGTCGCTTTCCGTAAATCGACTCGGATTTCTTTAGCCGCGACTTTAAGTCGCCCATCGGCATCTGAAACCGACGGCCAGTCTTCATGGTAATCCATAGAAACTGATTCAAATTCCGCTAGAAATTCAACGCGCCTGAGAGGCAAGCCGGGACGTGCAACATTCCGACCGTGGTACACCAACTGAATGCTCGAAACAGATCCGACATCTTGTAAACTCGTCGTCAACCAGGACTTTAGTCCCTGCGGTAGACCAATAGGGACATATTCCTTTGCTCTTGGAACAACCATTTTTTTTGCATTCGCAATCAGGGTAGTCCGATACTCGCTCGGGTATTCCTTCGGCATGGAAATTCCGAAGCCGCCCGCAATTATGCTTTCGTCGTTAGCAAAGCTGAGATTTTCTCCGCGAATACCAACGTAATTTCGCCCGATCCAAAAGACGATCGGGCCCTCCGCCTTGTCAAAGAGAAGGGGGCCGTCAAACACCTTGGGCAATGCAATTGTCCCCGAATTCGAATCGAGATCCAGTTTGATTACATTTCCATGCCCGCCTATTGACCCAGAAACATCCTGTAATCCGGGTAGCCCACGGTAGTTCTTGAGGGACAACCGATCGACCTGCGCTGCAAACGCAGTTCCCTGTCGGTCGATACGAAAAACTGCTTTATGTAGACGCCCTGATCCGTCGAGTTGTTTAATCCATAGTCCGACAGGATGGTCGCGACCAAATAATCGGGTTGCGAACGTCGATAGGGTGCGAAGGTCTATTGTCGGACTAAACAACTCCAACCGATCGCGCGCATCCGTAACTATGTTGAACGGCGAAAGTTCTACGCGGCCTGCCACCGAATCGAGTCGAACATTATTAATGAACCCTCGATATCCATCTCCCTGGAGGCCCCCGGTCAGGTTTGCTGAAGCAACAAATCTTGAGTCGTCGTCCTGTCCGCCTTCGAACAATGCTTCGACCGAAAAAACTTCCCCTTTCGAACTTTTTTCCCAGCCCCCGGTTACATTTAACTTGCCGACAGGCACCCCGAAAATCTCAGCTACTTTGTCGTTAAATGTAACGTCACGGAGTTCTACAAATCCAAGGCCGTCACCACTACTACGCCCCCAAAACGAGTCACTAAGGTCCAACTCCAAACGTCCTCCGCAACGCTCGCAGCTCTTACCTGGACCTACGGTAAGTGAGATTCGACGGCGTCCATCGAGGTTCAAGCTTCTAGCTCCGATAATGAAGGATGTCGATTTACCGTAACGAAACGCTTCGAGTTCAACTGAAACACTTAGGTCTTCGCTATCGATCAAAACGCCAAAAATGTCGAGGGTCGGTTGGCCTGTCCTGCCAACCCCTAGTACCTGCCATCCTGGGCCCATGCGTTCCAAACCAATGTACGCCGACCCAACTACCAACCTACTTACAACAACACGGTTATATAACAGGCTCTTCAGGAAGTTGATTTCGAAAAAGACTTCGTCCAACCGTCCACCTGCGAACGTAATGCTGCGTGCAGTAAATGTCGGATTGAGGCGGCTCCATCCACCTGCAGCTCCCTCCAGGGATACATCGTATGAAACCAACAATTCGTTGATCGAGGGCTCCAAGTCACTCAGGTTCGTGGAAAAAATTCTTCCTATGACCTGAAGCCCAGCAAGGAACCCTAGCGCTGCGATTACGAAGACCAAGGCGAATCTTAGCGAGCGACTCAACGTCGTATCCTATTCCCGATCAATTGCTTTCAAAGTAGGGTGCAAGCGATTTTCAGGTACCGATGTTTCAACAACGATCGTAAACAAATGACATTGTTTGCTGACTTCACGTCCTCTCGTTGTCCGGCTTGTTTATTGGCTTTGTGGATCAGGAAGTTCAATCAATGTGAACTCGCCAGGTCCACAATCTTGCTCAACTTCAAAGCAAATTTCGCATTCCAACTCAGTGCTTAAATGTTCTAGACGGGCTGACTCTTGACCAACCATTCGATCCGCGACCTCTCGACTAGTCCTGACCAAATATCTTAATTTAAGGCTCTGGTCCTCGACACGTGCCTCGACAGCAGCATGCAATGCACGGAACAGGTCAAAAGCCGTTGTTTCAAGACCCCTAACGATTCCTTCACCTTCACATCTAGAACAGCGATCGCCCATCTGTTCCGCTAGGGTTTTTCGAGTACGTTTCCGGCTGAGCTCAACTAGCCCAAACTCCGAAAAATCTCCGATTTGCACCCGACTTGGGTCACCTTCAAATGCCCTCTCAAAAGCCGCTATAACATCGCGTCGATGGACCGCCTCTTCCATGTCGATAAAATCCACCACGACAAGTCCACCTATATTCCGGACTCGCACCTCTCGAGCGATCACCTGAGCCGCTTCCATGTTGGTCTTAAATGCAGTGTCTTCTAAGTTCTTCGAGCCGACGAAACGACCCGTGTTTACATCGACGGTACACATCGACTCGGTATTCTCAATCAACAAATATCCGCCCGACGGCAACTCCGCTTTCCGCATCAACGCTTTTTCTAGCTCCTCATTCAGCTTGTGCCGTTGATGCTTGCTATCGGTAGTTAATGTTAGCCCCGAGATATATTCCGGCATGTAACTCGTAACGAAATCTTTTACTTGCGCTAAAGTATCTTCGTCATTCACTACTATCGACTTTACCTTAGTGTTAACGAGGTCCCGAACCGCACGCGTATGCAGAGGAAGCTCTTGATATACAACTTCGCCGTTTGCTACAGCTTTCGCCTTTTCGGTGACCTGTTGCCACAGGCGTTCAAGAAATTCGACATCGTCTTCAAGATCCTCGATCGGCACTCCTTCAGCTACCGTACGAACGATGTATCCACAACTGCTCGGCATTTCGTGCCTAAAATTGTCCATCAAATCACGTAATCTTTCTCGTTCGGCGTCCTCCCGAATACGTTGGGATACACCTATTCGATCGTTATAGGGCATGAGCACTAAATAGCGACCAGCCACTGTTAAATTCGTGGTCAAACGAGCGCCTTTGCCAGCAATAGGATCCTTACTTACCTGTACCAACAATGATTGCCCTTCGTGCAAAACACTTCTTATATCTAATGGTTCTTCAGACCGGTTGCGAGCATGTTCATCNACGCGTCTTCTATCGGAATCAATAGNGCCTATCGCGCGCGGAACCACATCTCGCACATGCAAAAAGCCNGGGCGATCGCCTCCAAACTCGACGAAAGCNGCCTGAATTCCAGGAACGACCCGGTTGACGCAACCCCGATAGATGCTGCCCGTTAAACTGTATCGGCCATCGCGTTCGATATGCACTTCCTGCAGGATTTCATCCCCGTAGAGAGCAACACGCGTCTCGTACTCACTAACATCAATTACTAACTCTTGGTGCATCTGACCTAATCAAGTCCGGTTTCGCCAGGTATCGACGTCGAAGGAACTCAAAAGACGTTCGGTTTCTACCAGTGGCAGCCCAATCACCGCACTGTAACTCCCGATTACCTTCTCCACAAATACCCCGCCTACGCCCTGAAGTCCATAACCGCCCGCCTTATCGAGAGGTTCGCCCGTGTCCCAATATCGTGATGCCTCGTGCGACTTCAGATCACGAAAGTGCACCTTCGTGGTCACAACAGCGATTTCGATCCGGCCCCGCAAAGAAATTGCGACAGCGGTCACGACCTCATGTTCGCGACCGGAAAGGGTGTTAAGGAAAGAAATGGCTTGATCTCGATCTAGAGGTTTTCCAAGAACTTCCCCATCGACAAGCACGATCGTGTCCGCACCCAGGATGGCAAGATCCGAACATATATGTGCGGCCTTTGATCGCGCCATTCTTCTGACGTAATCTCGCGGCTCTTCGCCGGGATTTATTGACTCGTCAATGTCGACAGGCTCAATCAAGAATTTAAACCCGACGCTACGGAGTAAATCAGCTCGCCGAGGCGACGCCGACGCTAAAACAAACTGCGCGTCACTCATCGAATATCGAAGCTCGTTTTAACTCGACCAAGTACCCCAGATAAGGGTATCCACCACAAGCTTGTGCAGACGGCGTTAACGACGATATATGGTGTAAACGCGACACCGTTAAGAAGATTGTCAATAAGTGCCTTAATCCAAAGGACACCAAGAGCCATGGCAAACACGAGCGCGACTTCTTGGAAAGGCGAATAGAGACGCACTCGGGCCTGTAGTTTCCAACCAGTAAGTGACACCGCCGCCAAGCAGGCGCCGTTCGTACCGACCGCATCGCCAACTAATACATCCATCAATGTTCCACACAACCAAACACTCACCAACCCTAATCGTTCTGGTATTTCAACGGCCCAAAAAAAACAAACCAAGACCATCCATTCTGGACGCAACAAACCTATCCAATCGGGTACCACCCTGGGTAAGTGGCCTACGGTTACAAGCATCCCAATCAGAAGGGAGGATAGAACGACCATCCCACGAATCAGGGTGCTCATGGTGTCGTCCCTTCGAACAAGATGAGCACGTGGCGACTCGTGTTTAGCCGGGCCTGAACGCTAGCGTATACGTCGGCATAGTTCCTGGCTGGGTCGATGTCGACCGATTGTATTTCGCCGACGGGATACCCCCTCGGAAACCTACCACCCAATCCTGAGCTAACGAGCAGGTCACCCTTTCTGAGATCTGCCGTCGTCGAAACATATTCAAGATCAAGACGATCGCTACGACCTGTTCCGACTGCAATCGAACGAAATCCGGACCGCACGATCTCTATCGGGATCGCATGCCTAGGATCTGACACCATTAAGACTCGAGCGTTAGACTGCCCTGTCGCAATAATTTGGCCGAACAACCCTTCAGCATCAATCACTGCCTGGCGAACTCTCACGCCATCACTCTTTCCTTTGTCAACGACCACTTCGCGCCGCTGATTATTGGGGTCGATTCCCACGATTTCCGCGACCAAAACGTCTGCGGACAACCGCCCACGGCTTCCGAGTAGTCCCCTCAGACGGATATTTTCGGCTTCGATGGCGGCCAGTCGCTGCGAACTATATGAAAGTTCGCGTATTTCGTCTTCTAGATCGGAATTCTTTTCTTGCATCTTATTTCGAGAAGCAAAAAACTCGATTAACAGGTCCGTCGTGGAATAAGGAGCTTCCGCAATTGATTGGATCGGCCCTGCGATTACAGAAAAACCCACCTTCAGCGGGTTGAGCATCGTCTGGTCGCGCGACTCCACCAGGAGCAAGCAAACCGAGGCGAATAACAGAACGAATAGTACGTACTTTGAACTCGACTCGGTGGTGAACAGCCGCTTAATTGTCGTTTACCCGTTCATTCGTATTAAAAGAATGGTGCATCGGGGAATAATGATCGTGGGTACGCCCTAGCATTCTCGCGTCCCATTATTGCTAACTACAGCAGTGCGTTGGGTTTTGCGCGCTCGAGATCCTCGAGGTGCTTTCCGCCCCCTAGCACGACGCAAGTCAGCGGGTCCTCGGCGACGGTCACGGGCAATCCGGTTTCTTCCGCGAGGAGTATGTCAATGTCTTTTAGGAGGGCTCCGCCGCCAGTCAATACTATCCCGCTCTCCGCTATGTCAGACGCAAGCTCGGGTGGACATTGCTCTAGTGCTCGTTTCACCGCCTGCACAATCATTGAGAGAGGCTCCTGGAGCGCGGTGAGAATATCGTTGCTATTGAGTGTAAAACTGCGAGGTACGCCTTCGGCTAGATTTCGGCCACGCACATCAATTTCTAATACGTCTTTTTGGGGATAAGCCGTACCTATCTCCTCTTTTATTTTTTCTGCGGTAGCTTCACCAATCAAACTACCCTGAGTTCGACGTACATATGCGCCAATAGCTTCATCGAATCTATCGCCCCCAACACGCACACTGTCCGAATACACAACACCGCTGAGCGAAATAATCGCGATTTCTGTAGTACCACCGCCGATGTCAATCACCATCGTACCGACCGCCTCATCGACAGGAAGGCCTGCGCCAATCGCTGCAGCCATAGGTTCTTCAAGCAAGAGTACATCGCGCGCTCCAGCCCGTTCAGCAGATTCTCTAATTGCACGCTGTTCGACCTCGGTCGACTTGCACGGTATACACACGACGATTCGTGGACTGGGTTTAAGACCGAGCGCATGTTTGGGATGTACTTTCTGAATGAAGTGCCTGAGCATCTGCTCAGTTACATCGAAATCAGCGATAACACCGTCCTTCAGCGGTCGGACGGCCGTGATGTCGCCTGGGGTTCGGCCGAGCATGCGTTTTGCGTGTACGCCGATCGCTTCAATTGATTCTCTACCGTTCTTATGAGTGCGAATTGCAACGACGGAAGGTTCATCCAAAACAATACCCTGCCCACCCACGTAAATGAGCGTATTCGCTGTACCCAGGTCAATAGAGAGATCCCGGGAAAACAGCCCTCGGATATTCTTCAGCACGTTGTCGTTCTCTAATCCCCGTACGGGACTCAGCACTCTAGCACGACACATTGACCACCTGAAGCAAGCAGATTGTCGCGACGCAGTTTGTTGTATGCTGGTGACTCGGCCCCGAAATAAAAGACCTTAGCCAAGTCGCCGAACCTGCTTTAGATTATGCGGCTTCCGACGAGCCGAAGTGGCCTAAAAGTGGACCAACAAACAATCGATAAACTGCTATCGCTTAGCCAACTCTCGTTGTTACCAGACGATCGAGAAAAGCTATTGCGGGACTTATCCTCCATCGTTGCGCTGGTCGATTTCATGCAGTCCATCGATACCGAAGGCGTTGCGCCGCTAGCACATCCTCTCGAAGTCACCCAACGGCTTAGACCGGACGAGCCCGATACATCTTTCGACCAAGAACATTATCAGGCGATAGCTCCACAAATTCGTGACGGCCTCTACTTAGTTCCAAGGGTCGTAAAATGAATCCATACGCAACTGTAACTCAGCTGCGTTCCGGCCTCGATAACGGTGACTTCAGTGCGGACGAACTCGCACATTTTTACCTCGACCGAATCGATGCAGAAGAGGACCTTAACTGCTTTATAACCGTTGACGCCGAAGGCGTTCTCGAGGCTGCCAAAAGAGCCGATAAAGCTATCGCGGACAAGCGTATCGGCCCACTAACAGGCATTCCTATCGCCCATAAAGACATTTTCTGCACGCGAGGATTATTGACGAGCTGCGCGTCGCGCATGCTCAACAATTTTGTCGCACCCTACGACGCAACGGTTGTAGACCGATTAAAACGAGCCGGCGCCATTACGATTGGTAAAACCAATATGGACGAATTCGCAATGGGCTCAAGTAATGAAACCAGTTTCTACGGGCCGGTCAAAAATCCATGGGATCGAGAGTGTGTTCCCGGTGGTTCCTCGGGCGGCTCAGCCGCCGCGGTAGCAGCAGGCTTGGCCGCCGCGTGCACCGGGAGCGATACCGGAGGTTCAATTCGGCAACCCGCGAGTTTTTGTGGTGTTACTGGTTTAAAGCCGACCTACGGAAGAGTCTCTCGCTACGGCATGATTGCGTTTGCCTCGAGTTTGGATCAAGGCGGGCCTCTCGCACACTCGGCCTCAGATGCCGGCACCCTGCTTAACGCGATGGAAGGATACGATCCGAACGATTCGACCAGTGCGATCGCCGATGCGACCGACATCTTTAGCTCGAGTCGTGCGCTAAAAATAGGCATTCCATCCCAATACTGGAATGACCTCAGTCCCTCATTGACAAAGGTGCTTGAAGAAGCGCGTCGGACTCTGGAATCCTTAGGTCATCGCGCCGTTCCAGTGGAGCTACCGCACACCAACGCCGCGACTGCCGTCTATTATGTGATCGCTGGAGCTGAAGCCTCGACCAATCTGTCGAGATACGACGGTATTCGCTACGGCCATCGAGCCGCGTCACCCGAGAATCTAGAAGATCTCTATCAATTTTCTCGCTCCGAGGGCTTCGGCAGCGAAGTTAAACGACGAATCTTGACAGGTACCTATGCACTTTCGGTAGGTTACTACGACGCCTACTACCTGAAAGCTCAACAAATTCGCCGTCTTATCCGTCAGGATTTCTTAGACGCCTTCGGGGAAGCAGATATCATTCTCACGCCCGTCTCACCTTCGACTGCGTTCANAAGGGAGGCATTGATCGAAGATCCTATCAGCATGTACCAACAAGATATCTACACGACACCGGCTAGTCTGGCTGGNCTCCCNGCCCTCTCACTTCCCTGCGGANTGAGCGATCAAATGCCCGTGGGGATGCAATTTATTGGTCCGCACTTTGGCGAGTCNTTGTTGCTGACGCTCGGACGGGAATATCAAAGCGAAACCGACTGGCACGCGCGGCATCCGGCGAACAACCATGACTGAATGGGAGGCAGTTATTGGACTGGAAGTTCATGTTCAGCTTGCAACACGTTCGAAAATATTTTCGCGTGCTGCTACGACCTTCGGTGAATACCCGAACAGCAATGCAAACGCGGTCGACATCGCGTTGCCTGGCGTGCTCCCCGTGTTGAACGAAGAAGCCGTGCGCATGGCGATCAAGTTCGGTCTCGCCATTGATGCTGAAATAGCTTCGTCATGCCGTTTTGATCGAAAGAACTACTTCTACCCTGACTTGCCAAAAGGCTACCAAATAAGCCAGCTCGACCAACCCATCGTGGGTCGAGGAACTTTGCCCATTTTTCTTGGTGACGGTTCTATTCGCGAAATCGGGATTACGCGTGCTCATCTCGAAGAGGACGCCGGCAAATCCATTCACACCGCGTACGACGGTCTAACCGGAATTGATCTAAACCGGGCGGGGACGCCCCTGCTCGAAATTGTCTCCGAGCCCGAATTACATTCAGCCGCCGACGCCGCTGCTTATTTTCGAGAGCTTCATGGCCTTGTCACAACCCTCGAGATCTGCGATGGCAACCTTAACGAAGGCTCAATGCGCTGCGACGCGAATATCTCTATTCGGCCGAAGGGCGCGGTGATCCTGGGCGAACGCACCGAAATTAAGAACGTCAATTCGTTTCGGTTCGTCGAAAGGGCCCTCATGTACGAAATCGACCGTCAAATTTCAGTCCTAGAATCGGGTGGCAAAGTCGTTCTCGAAACGAGGCTTTATGATTCCGAGCGAGATGAAACTCGCTCCATGCGTTCAAAAGAGTCATCGGACGATTATCGTTATTTTCCAGATCCCGATCTCTTGCCCGTAGAGATCCCCGATGAGCTCATCGAGTCCGTCCGCGTAACCATGCCCGAACTCCCTACAGCTAAACGCAACCGATACATACATGAACTTGGTCTAACCGATTATGAGGCGGGTCGACTTATTGAAGACCCCCTTGGAGCAAGATACTTCGACGCAGTAGCAGAGCTAAGCGTCGACGCAAAACTTGCCGCTAACTGGATTCTCGGCGACGTTGCCGCCGCACTCAACCGCGACGAAATCAGCTTCGTCAACGTCCCAATCGCACCCGATCAGCTTGGAACACTTCTCAAACGTATCCACGACGAAACTATAACTGGAAAGATCGCAAAATCTATTTTCGAATTACTATGGACTAAGGGCGGGAGTGTCGATGGAATTATCGAAAGTCAAGGATTACGACAACTAGACAACACTAGAGAACTGGAAAGCGTTGTATCCCAAATCATCAGCGATTTCCCGGACCAGGTCGGGCAGTTCCGCGAAGGCAAGGAGAAAATACTCGGTTTTTTCGTCGGCCAAGTTATGAAAGCAACGAATGGTAAAGCTAATCCGAAACAAGTTAACGAAATCCTCCGGCGTGAACTTCGCGCGTAATCCCTTAGGTTTTAACTAAATTAACTTGAGATCGTCCTCGTAAGAACGCCACGCTGCATCATCTATCAACAAACAGCACTCATGGGTGAGGAAGCTGACGTAATTAGCGTTCTAGGTATTGGCGTTCATCTTGGATATCGCTCCAGTTCGCTTCGCCTGCGAGAGCGTCCTTCTTTTCGGTGATATCTAGCCATACCTCAGCCATCGCCGAATGAATCTCCATGCGTTCAACATCGTACAAGCCTCTGGGCTCAGCTCCTTGGTATTAAAACGTCTTTATGTGGCCGGCCTTTTCGCGGTAATCCAATCTGCGTACCTACCACCATATCCAACTGCGTCCCAGCGGGCTTGAATTAACCTCATGATCTCTGAAATGCCGTCCGGGGGGATTTTCGGACTGGCAAGCACTTGCTCAATGATATTTGGAGTGATCTGTTTCGAATTGCGGCGACTCTCCACTATGTTGCCCTTGCCAGTGAGGACGTTGCCGAGCCCATACACTCCATCCACGAGTCGCCCCTCTTCGCTGTTTTGCCATTGGTACAACTCCCCTTTCATCGGCACACCGTCAATCGGTACCGGCGTACTACCTATCGAGCTAATTACCTGCTTCGAATGCACTTCGAACTCAGTGTTCTCTAATCTTAGAACTCGCCCTTCAACTATTTCGGTACGTTGAAACACGAAACCGTTTAACGCGCCCTTTTTTTCGATAACCTCCACAGGCACAGCATTCGGCTGAAAACGTACTAAATACTTCCGAATCACTTTGTCCATAATTTTGACCCGAGTGCCTTTGAGCTTCTCACTGCGCTCAGCAGTCGGGTTTTTTATGTTCTCAAGAGGCATATCTTCTTTGCTGCGTCGATAAAAGAGCGTGCAGCCTCGGATTTTGAAGTCGTTTGGCGTAAAACCATGCGCCTCGAGGGTTCTTGGGATTCCCCGCACCTCCATCTGTTCGATATCGACTGCGATCCCTCTATCCCCAAGGGCTCGAACGTATAGCTCTAGGTTTAAGATTTTGCAGACATCAATAGAAGCCAGGCCACCTCCAATGACGATGGCATCATCGTGGATGGGAAAGTCCTCACCGGCGAAGCCACTTTCTTCATAGTGGTTGAACCAATAAACAAAAGGGTTCTGATAGCTCAATCCGTTTCCGACAAATCGGTCAACGCCTTTGATTGGTAGAGAGCGATCACGCCATGCTCCATGGGCAAGGATGAGGACGCTTAGACCTATACCGTTCGAGAGAGTAGAAAAAGAAAGGTCTTTGCCAAGTTGGGTGCCCGGAACAAAGACCACTCCCGGAGTCGAAAGGTTTTCGTCAATCTTGGCGTACTCCTTGTTACGGAGCTTGGAGTGCCAACGCGGGAGACCATCCTCGATCTTTCCGTAAGGGCGCATATTTTGTTCAAAGACGACTGCGATGGATCCCGTTTTCGCAACGAGAGCCGCCGCCTCCGAACCACCAACCGCCCCTCCGCATATCCCGACGACGTGACGAGCTTCTGATAAAGAGGATAGATTCATCGGCATATGTTAAGGGGGTTTTATCCCTACGCCAAAACGCAATCTCTTCTGCGAGACAATCGACCAAGTCATTAGAAGCAACTCTGGACTTGCATCTAAGTGGACGCAAACCCGACCAAAAGGCAAACCTCTAATCCACAACAACCGGGTAGACCCTGCACAAACACCTCCGAGATTTTGACTGACCACATCGTCCGCAGACAGTGTCGTTAAAGTGTATGAACGCGCTCGATTCGACCGCTAGTATCGCCCGCCACCATACCGTATCCTCTAATCGTTGATGGATTTGGACGCAGGGGGAGACTATGTCCGACAGCCCTTTACCCGCGGTTGACTATCTGAAGATTCCAGACGACGGTGATCCGTACCTTGAGGGATACAAGTGCTCATCTTGCGAGGCGGTTTTTTTAGGAGAACGTGCCAACTGCTCAAAGTGCGGTGAGCGCGATCAGATGGAAGCCGTCACGTTGGCCAATAGCGGTACCCTGTATGCGTATTCCATCGTACATCGATCATTTCCCGGCATTGACGTTCCCTACATATCGGCAATTGTTGATTTGGACGGCGGCGGCACGGTCAAAGGAAATTTGATTAATGTTGATCCTGAACCCGAAAAAATCGAATTCGGCATGCCCATCGAGGTGGTCTACGATGACGCGCTGGGCCGTAAAGACGGCGAAGGTAACTCGTATCTTTCCTACTTCTTTCAACCAAGCAACGCAGCCAGCTGAGGAATAATCAAATGACAGACGCATATGTAGTTGGTGTGGATATGATCAAGTTCGGGCGGTTTCCCGATAAAACCGTCCCACAGATCGGCGCCGAAGCCGCCCACCTCGCCCTTGATGACAGCGGCCTAACCATTCAAGACATGGAGGCCCTCTACTGCGGAAATTTGGGCCAAGCAAGTGGTATGGTCGGTCAGCGTATTCTCCAAGAGATTGGCCAAACAGGAATTCCCGTGGTCAACGTGTCCAATGCTTGTGCTACCGGAGCAACTGCGTTCCGCGAGGCATGGGCATCGGTTAAAGCCGGCCTCTACGATTTAGTCATCGCTGTCGGCGTAGAGCAGATGGGTAGAGGTCTTTTAGGCGGCGCCGGGGGATCTAAAGGTATTTCAAAAGAAGGCCTTTTGGGTTCGGGAACAATGCCCTCCGTTTTTGCGGAAGCAGGCATGGAGCATGCTCGAAATTACGGCACGACGTTCGAACAGTTCGCTAAAGTCTCTGTGAAGAACCATCACCACTCGACGATGAATCCGAAAGCGATGTACCAAATCGAAACACCGCTCGAAACGGTTATGAACGCCGAAATGATTTCGTACCCGAATACAAAACTCATGTGCTCCGTTAACGTCGATGGTTCTGCCGCAGCAATCATCGCGTCCGAAAAGAAAGCAAAAGAACTCGGTCTAATGAGCCGCGCGGTCAAAATACGCGCCTCCATTCTGACTTCAGATCCATGGCAGGAACGTGATCTGGTCATGCCCGATGTCAACACATGTACGCGCCGAGCCGCTGCCGCGGCCTACGAAATGGCGGGTCTCGGTGCCGAAGACGTCGACTTGGTGGAGTTACACGACTGTTTTGCGACGGCAGAAATTCTCCATTATGAAAACCTAGGACTTTGCGACGACGGCGAAGCCGGTCGGATGATCGACGACGGAGAAGTGGCTCTGGGTGGAAAGGTTCCGGTAAACGTGTCAGGTGGTTTACTCTCCAAGGGGCACCCGCTCGGTGCCACGGGCATTGCTAACATCTATGAGGTGTCAACGCATTTGCGTGGTGAAGCAGGTCAGCGCCAAGTCGAGGGCGCTCGCATCGGCCTAACTCATGTTATTGGGCTGGGCAGTGCGTGCGGGATCCACATCCTCGAAAAAGCGTCGTAACTCACGAGCAATGAACTGGGGGCTCCCCGCGCATACGCTGGTGGTCCCCGTTCGTTGTCATTCGGCAGCATCTCATGCGCATCGGGGTAGTTAGCGATACCCACAATAACCTCCGGAATGTCACACGGATCGTTGAGTTATTTAACGAGGCGAATGTTGATGTAGTCGTCCACACCGGCGATATCACGCAAGCTAAAACTCTCGATGTGATGGCTGATTTACAATCGCCTCTGGTTGGTGTTTTCGGCAATAATGACCAGGAGCGTGCATCACTCGACTTGGCGGTCGCTGCACATGGTTTTTACTTCCAAGATCCACCGTATGAAGTAGTCTGGGCATCTCGTCGCGTCGTCATCGTGCACGATCCAGCCGAATTGGATGGCGTACTTACGACCAATCACGACGTTGCTCTGCATGGCCATACGCACTTGCAACGCATCGAGCACCGTTCCTCTCAACTGATATTTAATCCCGGAGAGTGTGCAGGTCACATCCAAGGACTAAATGCCATCGGTATTGTTGAACTCGATTCTTTGGAGGCGAAGCTCATTCGTTTTTAGCGCTCAAATTCTGTGAGAAAACGAGCAATCCGCGCAGCGTTTGCTCCCAAATCGCTCATCCCCACTCGAGACACCGATCGCAAATCGATTAGTGACGCTCCATTAGCAGTCCGAATACGAATCACTACATCGTCTTTAAATCCAAACCAGAACGTGGTCGCCGTGGATTCAACAATGCCCGCGCGGCGATCACTATTAACGATTTCCCAGCCCATCGATGTTGCCACCGCTATGACTCGATCAAAACTCTCGTTGAGATCACGACCGGTACGCAAAGTTTTGATCGCCGGGTACGCGATCGCTTGTTGCTGTCTATCCTCGTCCGAGTACGTCAGATCGTTGCTATTCCTACCTCGCACTTCAATCAACTGGTCGAATTCCGGCGGGTCTATCAAATCGGTGGAAATATCGTGGATTGGAGGCGAACGACTCGCGTCAAGGAACTGCACAAACATGGTAGCCAAGACCAGCGAACTGAGCATCGCTCCATAGACAAAAGGCGCACGAAATTTGATCGGGCCCGCCCCACGCGAAAACACCAACGCAGCGATCCCCCAAACCGCGCAAATCAGCGCGACCACAATCCCAGCAAATAGAAAATAAAAGCCCACGAAAAAGGACCAAAGACCAAATCGGCTGCCGAGCGCACCCAGCAATAGCATGAGCACCGCGATGAGGGCGCCTGCCAGGACGAATCGGGAAGCTCGGTAACTCGTAAACATCTTCCAACTATCCCACGAAAATTCAGGTCAGCAAACCACAGCGTCTTTTCATTTTTAAGTTGGCTACAATAAAGTAGCAAGTCCGTCCCTACATGCGTTTCACCGACGGTTTTAGGGAGTACCGCGAGGAGAATTGAATATCCGATATCGTTGGATCGCCTACCACTCTATGGGAGACGGCTCGTGACAACGGCTAAAGCGGATGCCCTCGTGGTCGAGGGTGTCAACGTTACCGAACGCGTCGCCGAAATCGAGGGTCAGGGTTACACCCTCATCCCCGATTTTATCCAAGCAGACGAGATAGCTCGAATCCGACACGCATTTGACACCGAAGTACAGATCACCGAAATGCGAGCGATTGGTACAGACACCGGCAAGACCCTACGGGCACATAACCTGCTGGCAAAAACCCGGGCCGTTGACTACCTCTTCCTCGACCCCCGTGTTCGGGCCCTCATCGAAGGCGTGCTGGGATCTCGGGTACAAATTAATGTAACCACATTGTTCAACATACTCCCGGGCGAAACCAAACAATTTCTACATCAGGACGATGGGCTCTGGCCTATCAAGAGACCACACCCCCACTTCGTCTGCAATGCTCTAATTGCCCTCGATGATTTCGACATCGAAAATGGCGCCACGCACATCGTTCCTTACAGTCACAGCTGGCACGATCGACCCGTTGATCAATCAGTAGAAACGTTACAGGTAACCATGAGCGCCGGAACGATGCTGATGTGGGAAGGCGGTTTATGGCATGGCGGCGGTGCCAATACCTCGCCAGATCGAGAACGCCTCGGATTTTTTATGAGCCATAACGTTGCGTACTTGCGACCGCAGGAAATTCAGTTGTTATCGGTTCCGCGTGAAGTGGCATCGGAGCTGCCCAAGATGCTTCAACGATTACTCGGTTACCACCGATTTGGTTTAGGCGTGGACGGTCGCGATCCCATCGACGTCCT
>PBGU01000005.1 GCA_002719135.1 Gammaproteobacteria bacterium | reverse complement strand
TGGACGGGACGGCGATCTCCAGTAACACCATCACCGGCATGGTAACAAGTACAAGCGGCGGTGAGGGTGGCGTCTGGGTGATTGCTGAAACTGCAGATTTGCAAACGCCTTTTAGAAAAATCGTTGTCACCGACGATGACGGGCACTTTCTAATTCCCGAGGTCCCTGATGTCTGGTTCGATGTTTGGAGCCGAGGTTATGGATTGCTGGATTCCGCCAAGCAGTTGGTACGCCCCGGAAATGAGGTCACGATCCTACAGGACGTTGCGCCGACTGAAGTCGATGCGGCACAGATTTATCCCGCCAATTATTGGTATTCGCTCATGCAAGTTCCCGCGGCGGATCAGTTCCCAGGAACCGGTTCGAGCGGCAACGGCATCAACACTAATATGGAAAACCAAGCGCAATGGATCGACGGTCTCAAAGACCGCTGTCAGCTGTGTCACCAGATGGGCAATCTGGCGACCCGAGTGATCGCGGATCCCGAGAGCTACGCGTCGGTTCGGGACGGCTGGGATCAGCGCGTCGAGTTAAACGGGCAGATGAATGATCAGATGAATAGCCTTGGTCGCGACGCGGCTTTGGATACGTTCACGAATTGGACAGACCGCATCGTCGCCGGGGAAACACCTGAAGCACCTCCGAGACCGGACGGAATTGAACAGAACATCGTCCTGACGCAGTGGAGTTGGTCGGGTGTATACAACGGCTTTGTTCACGACAACGTGTCGACCGACAAACGCGATCCCGAACGTTATCCGGATGGTTCGGTATTTGCCGTTGGTGGTGGTGCGCTTGTGTTCACTGATCCCGAGACCAACGAATCGACCAGGCTTGATGTCCCGGTGCGTACGTCACCGACGGGGTCGGGTGCCAATGTCCATAACCCGATGTTTGATGACAAGAATCGCTTATGGATGACGTCGAGCATTCGTCCCAATGAGAATCCTGATTGGTGTATGAACTCCGACCATCCCTCCGTCCAGCGGTTCCCAATTGAAGACAGTATTCGGCAGCTTTCGTACTACGACGTTGCGAGCGGCGAGTTTGTGCTGATCGACACTTGTTACGGTACGCATCATCTTCAGTTCGCTGATGACGATAGCGGCATGCTGTGGCTTTCGGGAGATTATCGTGCGTTGGGTTGGTTCGACACGAAGAAGTTTGATGAGACCGGTGACGAGCAAGCCTCTCAGGGTTGGTGTCCCACAGTCCTCGATACCAACGGCAATGGGCTGTTGGATGACGATTATGTCGAACCATGGGACGCGTTTGATGAATCGAAAGATAAACGGGTGTTGGGGTTTTCGTACGGCATTATTCAAAATCCTGCCGACGGATCGGTATGGTTTACGCGACCCTACGTCTGGAACGACAACCTAACGCCGGATAGGGTACCCGGTCAGATTTTGCGTTTGGACCCAGAAACCTGTCTCACCGAGCAGTACCAGCCCCCATTCAATACGGATGCTGTACCGATTTCGGGGTGGGGATTTAGTCCTCGTGGCCTTGACATCGATCGTAACGGGATCATTTGGACGGCGCTTTCCGGTAGCGGCCATATCGCCAGCTTCGATCGGAGCAAGTGTGGAGTACTGAACGGACCAACCGCGACGGGTCAACACTGTCCTGAAGGGTGGACCTTGCACCCGACGCCTGGTCCGCAGATGCAAGGTGCGGCTACCCAGGGGAGCGCGGATTTCCACTATTACCTTTGGGTCGATCAGTTCAATACCATGGGGTTGGGTAAGAACGTACCGATCGCGAATGGCACGACGTCCGATTCGTTAATCGCATGGGTACCGGATCAATTCGCCGATGTGCAGAACAATATTTTGACTCCTAATTGCGCTGTGTCCGGCTGTCATACGGCAGCTAGTAGTATCGGAGGACTCGATCTATCGGCGGGATCTTCGTTTGCCAGTCTTGTAGATGTCGCGAGTAGCGGGGACAGTTCAATCAAGCGCGTTAAGCCAGGCGATCCCGACAACAGTTACTTAATGCAGAAATTACTGGGTAGCGTCGATGCAGGTCAGCAAATGCCCCCAGGCGGTCCGGGGTTAAGCGATTCGGATATCGGGTTGGTCCGAGACTGGATCCGGGCCGGCGCGGCGTCGGAAGGCCGAATGGTCACGTTGCGGGTGCCATACCCGTTGGGGTTTTATCAGAGGGGTCTGGATGGGCGAATTGACGATCCNGACGCAGGATGGAAGGGNCGAGGTCNGTGGGCCAGTAATAACACGAGTGTGCANGGACACATTGAAGGTGGTCCAAGTATGACGAGTGAGATTATCCACTTTCAGCTTCGTCCTCACCCGTTAGCGGATTAATGGGATGNCCGATATCTNAAGNCCCGTGTAGTGAAGAAAACCGGTGTCGCCGTCGGTTGAATCGGTTCANCGTTGATCCTCTAGTTCATAACCACGATGGGTGGTAAATCGGAAGTGGCCGGGCAATTATGGGGGTCCCGNATAGCTCGCAGAGGTTGGTCATGAAAGTAAAGAACGTACGGTACACAGCTGGGGGCGGTGCNGAGCTGGTCGACATCGATGTGGATGACCCCGGNCCTGGTGAAGTCCAAGTCGAAGTCGCTGCGTGTGGGATATGTTCATGGGATATACAAACGTTTCGCGCAGGTGGCGATTCGCCGTCTGCAGCCCCGCCAGGGCACGAGGGGGTGGGTTATGTTTCTAAACTGGGTCCCGGTGTTCAGGGTATCGAGATCGGTCAGCGCGTCGTGGGCGGTGGGTTTGCGCGGTTACGTAACACGCGAGCAAGGAGCCTTTATCGGATTCCAGACTCCGAGCTAGCGGACGAGCACTGGGTCGTTGAACCCGTTTCGTGTGTTGTGACNGGGATGGATGTTTGTCGACTNCGCGCNGGCGAGCGGTTAGCCATGGTGGGTTGTGGATTCATGGGTTTGATGATGCTGCAGGGACTTGCTGGCGTCGGTGCAGATCAAATNATTGCCCTNGATATTGATGACGATCGGTTACAACTCGCGTTGGACATGGGTGCAGGNGAAGCCCACAACGTCACGGCAGATAGCTTNGACGACGTCCGCAACGANCTCCGTGGTCGTGGCATTGACGTCGTCGTCGATACTAGTGGTTCACAGCAAGGGCTCGANCTNGCTGCCGACATTGTCAAACGGGCTGGGCTGATNAATTTATTCGGNTGGATCAANGGCGACACGGCGGGATTCAACCCGAGTGTATGGCACGGNAANGCNCTNACNATNGTNAACTCGTCGCCCGCGGCACAGCACCGGGATCCATTCCCGCCTGCGATCCGCTTATTGGAGAAAGGCACCATCGACCTAAGACCACTGGTGACTCACGTAATCCCTATCGCTGATTATCCTGTCTTCATGCAGGGTGTTACTCGGGGCGGCGTCGACGGTTACATCAAGGGAGTTGTCGCCCTATAAACCTGGCGCGTCCGTGTCCCGAGGCGCTTGTCTCAGGCCTGGTCCTTAGCAGCGTTCCAGAGGGCGCCCGATCGCCTCTGGTACAGCCGTGCCTTTCATGGCATGTCCACCGCGCCAACGAGCTGGGTGAGCGAATTGATACCGCTTTGTCGGCAGTATGTTTCGAGTCCCTCCGCCATCTCGACGCTTGCTCGTGGGTTGACGAAATTGACGGTTCCAGCCTGAACGGCGCTCGCGCCTGCAAGCAAGAATTCGACAACATCGCGCCAGTTCGAAGCGCCGCCTGAGGCAATCACGGGTATGTCAGTTGCTTGAGCCGATTCATAGACGAGACGCGTCACGATGGGCCGTATGGCTGGCCCTGTAAGTCCGCCCCTGCCAAACGAAAGCCTAGGTCGGCGGCTTTCAATATCGATTGCCATCGCCGGCATTGAATTTGCAACGGTAACGGCGTCGGCTCCCGCGTCCGCGACTGCAGACGCGATGTCTCCAATATTGGAGACATCTGGTGACAGCTTAACGATGAGTGGGCAATTCGTTGCTTCGCGCGATGCAATGGTGACCTCTGCCGCCGCCACGGGATCGACCCCGAATTCGCGACCACCCGCTTTAACGTTTGGACATGAGATGTTCGCTTCCAATGCGTCGACGCCTGCCATGGCGCCCAAGGTGCGGGCCAACTTTGCGTAACCTTCGGCAGTTTCTGCGAAAAAGTTCACGATCACGGCGCAATCGATCTCCCGTAAGTAGTCTAGTTTGGATTGTTCAAAGTCTTTCACTCCCACGTTATCGAGACCGATAGCGTTAATGAGCCCTGACTCGGTCTCCCAGATACGCGGTTGTGTGTTGCCTAGGCGTGGCTCCGGTGAAATACCTTTGGTGATGACCCCACCAATCTTGTTGAAATCCACCATCGATTCGTATTCGGACGCGTAGCCGAATGTGCCGGAGGCCGTCAGGATTGGATTGCGCAGGATTAAGTCGCCAATTCGTACGGATAGATCTGTGGTCATTGTGAGTTTTGTTCCGACCAAATGACGTTAGCATCGGTCACCGGTCCGTCCGTGCAGATGGTGAAGTTCGTGTTTCGAAACGTTCGGATAACGCAGCCTCGACAGGTTCCCATACCGCAACCCATGGGAGCCTCAAGGGAAACGCTACAAGGAACCCCTGCGTCCCTGCAGACCGCGGCGGCGGCTTCCATCATCGCGTGGGGTCCACAGACGTACACCTGCGACGGTGTTTGATCGGATGCTCGATCTAAGCGCGATGCTAAGAGATCAACGACCGTCCCAGCGAAGCCGGCCGAACCGTCGTCGGTNGCAATTTCGACGCCGCCGGTAAGATTCGCCTCAAAGTCCTTAAGTCCAGGGATCTCGGCTTCGGTACGCGCGCCTACCAGTAGACTCAACGTCCGTGTAGNCGTCGCAATGGCATCCATTAATGCCGGAAAAGGTGCTATTCCGATACCGCCAGCGACCATCCAAGCGGAGTCGCCGGGCGGTTGCTCGAACCCGACCCCAAGTGGTCCAAGAATATCCAGTTCAATTCCCTCGTGGGCCGTCCCTAATAACCGAGTGCCGCGTCCGATGATTCGAAGAAGAAATTCAAGTTGGACCTGCTCGTCCTTGACGGTGCGAAAACGAGCAANGGAGAACGGACGAGGTAACAGGGGATCAGCCTCCCATNGCCCGCGCACCATGTAGAACTGACCAGGTACCGGAGCGACGATTGATGCCGGTGCACAGACGAGTCGAAGGCATCCGCCGCCCGCGTCTTCGACCGCCTCGAGCGGGATTCGACTTAACGCGGGCATCGATTATCCGACTGCTCGTAACACACTAACGCCGTGGGAGCGTTGGACAACAAAAAACATCGCGACGACATGCGAAGACGGTGATGGATTAGCCAGCCTTCGCGGGTTTCGCGTGGGCCGCCGCCGCCTCGGCTATCCGCTTTTTCATCTCGGGACTGGGGTACTGCAACAATCGAGAGAAATCGGGTCCTTTTTCATCCCAGCCCATGTGATCGTCAGCGCCGACGAGTCGAGCAAATTCTGGTGGGTTACGGTTCAACATCTCTTGCGTTACTCGCCATTGATACGCTTCTTGGGTCTTCAGTCGCTTGTGACACATGTAACTCGTCACATTCATTCGCAGACCGTCAGTTTGTTTGGGGTAGGCTCCATGCCACATATTCCCGTGCCAAGCGATTAACGAGCCTGCCTTTGCCTCGACTGGCACGGCATTTTTTACCCCTTCTCCNGGGTTTGGGGTCCGGCAATAGCGGTGACTCCCGGGGACCATGGCGATAGCACCGTTTTCTTCGGTGTAGTCGGTGAGGCAATAGGCGGCGTTAGCGACGTCGGAGCACGGCGGTAGGCGGCCGTCGCGGTCTGGTGGGGAATCACTGTGGAGTCCTAGCGTTTCGCCATAGGTTCCGCCCTTCCACTTAATGAACGACGTCAAGCTTGAGAGCTGCTGTTGGCCGTGCATCAGATAGGTTGCGACGGTCGTCAACGTCGGATTCGTCACCCATTCTTCGAAAATTGGATCCGCCATCAANAGGTAATAGAGCAGAAATTGTCCGTCGGTCTGAGGTTGTCCCTGGTAATTCCCTGCACTGCCGTTCTCGTCAATGGAAAGCTTATTACCGGTTCTCTCGGACGCGATTCGCAAAACGGTTTCGCGGATTCGTTCTAGAAAATCGGGCGGAGCCACTTTTTCAGGAGGAATCACAGTAAAACCGTATGCGTCGAGATCGACAATATGTGGCTCGAGCTCAAGTTCCTTGATTTGTTGGTAGGTCGGGTTAAAAGCTTCGGTAGCTTTAAAGTCGCCGAATTCCATGTTTGTTATCGCCGTAATTTTGAAGCCTGAGTTACATTACTACAAAAGATACGGCGGCTGTCCCGCAATCCCTCATGGGAGGCCGATTGTTTAGGCGTGGGCCGCAAATTCCGTTTCGGGATCGCCTGCGATACGGGCGTGGTACATGATCCGCGGTTCTTTCATGTCCCAAGGCCGGCCCTGATGGAGCAGCCTTCGATTGTCCCAAACGACGGCATCGCCCGCAGTCCACGTATGGTGGTAAATACGTGGTGGCTGGCAAGCGAAATCAACTAAATCCTCAAGCAGTTTTTGGGACTCTTTGGGATCCATGCCTGGAATCCCGTACGCGTGCCGCCCAATGACGAGCGATCGGCGTCCAGTTTCGGGATGGACCTTCACCAACGGTCTCAGTGGGGGATCAAGTTCGTGGAAACCGTAACCCGCGCCTACCTTTGGCTTGTGACCCAGTTTGGATTGGCTATACCAGAGCGAGTGATAAGCCGATAACCCCGAGATTTTCTTTTTGATCTTTTTGTCGAGATTGTCGTAAGCGGAGCGCATATCAGCCCAGCCCGTTTCACCACCAGAAGACGGTACCGTATGGGCCGTGAAAACTGCGCCTTTCGCTTGAACTGGCATGTAGGTGCTATCGCAATGCCAGCCCATGTTCCCCTTAATGGATTTAACCCAATCTTCGTTTGGGTCGTAGTGTGCCTGGCCGCTTTTATCGACGTTCGTGATCGAAGCTAGATCGAACTCGAGATTTCCGAAGCGCTCTGCGAAAACGACTTGTTCGTCATTGTTGAGGAACTGACTGGGGAAGATCAATAACGCGTGTTNGAGCCAGGTGTCGTACAGCATTTCAAATTCCTTGGCACCAAGTTCTGTGAGTTTTAGGTCGGTTACGACGGCACCAAAACTGGCGTCAAGAGGCTCAACCAAGAAGGGCGAGGCTTGAGTCATCGCGGGGGACTCTCGATACACCAAATGGCTTCGACCTTCAGTATAGCGTACCCCTAGTTTCGGAATGCCTGAAGAAACGGAGGAACGAGATCAATTGCTTGTGCTTGAGAGAGGACTGCGATGACGCGAATGGAAACCGTATTTCATTNTTGTTTGCTACGAATGAAACCCTCTTCGGGCCACTCGGGTGCGATGTAGTTGTGGGGCAGTGTGTCGGGAAGGACCCGGACTGCGGTCGTTAGCTTCATTGGTACGTCGATCGTCGTGGAATAAGTCAATTCAACCAAGAAAGCCTTCCAACCGCTCTCGGGGGCTGTGACGTGGGCTCGATACACCCCTTCCTCGACGGGCTCCAACACTTCGGCAGTCCACGATCTTCCGATACTGTCGACACGAAAGTCGCGGTTTGTTGGGTTGACCGCCGACCAGATCGTCGCCACAACTGGCGGCTCGTCACATTCGACAATGATCGATCCGTCGGCCTCGAAAGACCATTCGAAACGGGGTCGTGGTCTGTCACTGAGGACGCTATGGTAATACGCGAGTAGGGTTTGCATGGCATCGGTGCGGCTCAGATTGTGTCGCGAGTTGGGTACATAGCGTAGGTGCTTCTCTCCTAACAACTTGTCGAAGTAGAACTGTGATGAAGTTGGTAGAAAGAACTCGTCGCCTGTTGCATTGATGATGAGCTTGGGTAGGGTGAGGCGTTGTCGGAACGTGTATGGTTCGACGACTTTATGAAGGGCCAGTTCCTCCGGGGAACCCATCCAGGCCATGATGTTTTGATCGACATAGTCGTCGATCGCCGGGGCCCAGAAGCCGTAAGCTCGCCAATGGTGTTTGAAGGACGGCACGAGGTTCAGCATATCGATCACAATTGGAATGATTGCGCGGACACGTTGATCGACTGCGGCGATCGTCCAGGTTGTCCAGCCCCTTTTCGACGCTCCGGTGACTACGAAATCGGAAAGGGTGTGGCCATTTGAGACGTCAGGAATGAATTCCTGCAAAGCGTCCATGGCGGCTTTTACGCTTTTCGTCATCGCCATCCGCGCTGGCCAGCGAACGTCGCCGGTGCGATAAAACTTGTCCCAGGTATATGCAATAAGGCTGTCTTCGAATCGACGTTTGCTTTCTCCGGTGAAACGAAGTGGCTGGTTTGGAACCATGCTCAACTCAGCGACGACCGAACCCGTCGTAACGGCGATGGAAACGAATTCGTCTCTTGCGCCGCGAGGTGAGTCGTCGCGGTTACTGCCACCACCTATGTAGACCAAAGCTGTTTTGTGACGGATGACGTCAGGTTTTACGACGACGAGCCAGTGGCGCCACTCGGTTCGATCAACGTCGGCTAGGGTAAGAAAATTCTGAGAAACGAGCTCGATGATGTACTCGGTGAACCCGCTACCCGAAATTGTCTGGCGAAGATCGTAGCGATAGGCGGGATCCTTTTTGTGGACGTATTCAGCGAGCGCGTTTTCAAATCGTGACAGCGATTGAGTGGCGACCTCCGGCGTTGTGTCGCTGTGGGAGAAGGTCGCGCAGGCAATCGCCAGTATGATCATTCCTATGGACGTATGATGGACGTGTCGCCGCATGTTATGTGCTGCCTATCCGGTCAAATCTAAAGAGCGATTTCGATCTCTTCAACGACGCCGATTCGGGTACGGTCTAGATCGAGAATGGTGTGTTCGACCTCTCTCACGGCCTGCATTTCTGGCGACGCAACGAGCGCGTCAATTTCGGCGAACCAAAGCGACGCGACCGCGTCGTATGGTGGCAGACGGTCGGTTTTATAGATGCCGGGTCGGGTATGGGCTTGGACGTAACGGTTGATTCCAGGAACGGCGGCGACTAAAGGCCCTAATTGATCTCGATAAATCGAATGAAACGTTGCTGGATCGTTGCGGTCCAAGCGGTTTACCAATGCCATCAGTTTTTGATCCAGAATAACTGGCCCGGTTTCCTTAATGATGTATTCATTGGTAAGAATCGTGCCCATGGTGCTCGAATCGATAAAGTTCTCTTCATCTTTACGTATGGACTCTAATTCCGGGGTGTCAACATTGGCGCGCATCGATTCCATATCTTCGAACCAAACTTCGGCGATGCCGTCGAATCCGGAACTGGAGTCGAGCGCGTGATTTTGCACGTAACGCACGAGTCCATTTAAACGGCGGACGACATCAGCGTGTTTGGTACGCCAATGTTTGCGAAAGTCTTCCGGACTAAGATCTTTTCGCCGTTGGAAGAAACTCACCTGTTTAATCATCGTTGGTCCGACGAACTTTTTTTGAGCATACGCGATATTGCCGTATGGCTTAACTTTCTGACGTTGTTCGGTCTTACGACGCTCCATCGCAAGTTATGCTTGACGGGTGGTATTACGGATAATGTGACTCGATTGCGTCGGTAGTGGAAAGCCATGAACGCGGATTTTTTTGTCGGTCAAATTGTTGAACACAACAAGGTCGGTTACCGGGGAGTGGTGTTCGGCGTGGATCAGGTTTTCAGTCTTGCTGATGAATGGTATGAACAAGTTGCACGAAGTCGTCCGCCAAAGAATCGCCCTTGGTACCACGTACTGGTCGATGGAGCGGAGCACTCGACCTACGTTGCTGAGCGTCACTTGGTGCCTAGCGAGCTGTTGGAGCAGATTAGTCACCCCGCGTTAGGTCAATACTTTGCCAGATTCGATGGCACGCGGTATTACGGCATCGGGCCAGTGCATTAGGGGGAATCAGGGTCGCACGCGAGACAGCGCGAAAGTCGTGACATCGATTTCAAGTAAGGGCTAGGTTGTTTGTTTTTTGGTCGGTTAGGATGGATGCCATAAAGGGAGGGATCTTATGATCGTACGACTTGACCACATCGGTATCGTTGCACCCAACATCGAACAAGCGCTTGGCATACTCGATGCAAAACTCGGATTTCCACTTGCGTCCACCACACCACTTCCGGACGGGGCTTATTTTGCGCCTGAAGGAACGCACAATTACATGTTCCAGGTGGGTAGTGGAGAAACGATGATCGAGGTGCTCGTCCCCGTCGTACCTGAGGCAGGGACATACAAATTTCTACAACGTTTTGGCGCTGGATTGCACCACTGGGGATATGCGTGCGACGACGTTGCAGAGGAAGCCGCTCGGCTTCGGGAGCAGGGATTACAACAGATTGAGCTTGGAGGTCCCGATCCGGCGTCGATTACCGCAGCGTTTTTCCATCCGAAAACGGCGGGCGGAATCCTTACCGAGCTGGTGCCTCTGCGTCAATCGTGACATTGATCAACTAACTCGCGGAAGTCCTCGTGGTCAATTGAGACGAGCTTATGGGCAACGTCGGCCAATACGCCCATGAGGACTATGCGCCCCCGGGGCGTGGCTAATCGTTGTTACTTAAAAATTCAGCGACTGCTGCCGGAACGTTTTTTCGCGTCTTCCGCTATCTTTTCCCATTGCTTTCGCTTTTTGCAGACACGTCGCGCCGCATGACTACCCGTATCTTTTATCTTTATGCAGATCCGTTCTTCTGGATCCTTTGCACCGTCAGCGGCATATGCTCCAGGCCCTGCTAAGACGGTTAATGCCAGTAATCCAGAAACCAGTACTGATAACAAACACTTGTTCATAACAGCTTCCAATCCCTATATGGATTTATAAGTCTTCACCAGCATAACGGATTCTCGGGCGGACGTTTAGGGAAAATCGATAGGTTTATTACAACCGGATTGGCGCTCAGTCGCCGATCGGTTCGCGGATTTAAAACGAAGGCGCGAGAATGCGGTTGCAATTGAATGCGGGTGGTACAAAGGTTGAAATCCGACTTCGATCTTCGTAAGCCGGATGGCGTTAACGCTATTTAGAATTTGGACGCTGACCCCGTCAGGAAGCGTAACTAAGCAAGGAGGGCGCATGACGAAAAATGTCATATTGATCATGACCGACGATCAAGGATACGGTGACTTAAGTTGCATGGGTGCGACCGATTTTCGAACTCCACACCTTGATCGACTTGCAAGTGGTGGCGCACGTTTTTCGTGCTGGTACTCGAATTCGCCCGTCTGCTCTCCGTCACGAGCAGCGCTATTGACGGGGAGATACCCGGGTAACGCGGGTGTTCGGTCCATACTTGCGGGACACAGGACGGCTACCGGATTGCCGGCACACGTGCCTTCGTTACCGAGTTTGCTGCGCCAATCGAATTATCGAACCATTATGAGCGGTAAATGGCACCTCGGACTCGCTGACGGTTGTCGGCCGCATGATCATGGCTTCGACGATTGGTTTGGTTTCTTGGCCGGGTGTGTGGATTTTTATAGTCATATCTTTTATTGGGGTATGAATCGGCCCGGCCCCGCGCTCAACCCGACCCACGATCTGTGGGACAACAATCAAGAAATTTGGCGAAACGGTGAGTATCTGACCGAAGTAATTACGCAGCGCGCTGTGGACGCAATTCGTCGAGCCTGTGAGGACGATAAGCCATTTTTCCTTTATGTCCCATACAACGCTCCGCACTATCCGATGCACGCCCCTAAGGAATATATGGATAGGTTTGGCCATTTGCCCTGGGATCGTCAGGTGATGGCGGCCATGATTAGTGCGGTTGACGATGGCATTGGCGCGATATTAGCTGAGGTAGATCGACAGGGCCTCACCGACGCCACGTGCACCTTTTTTACGTCGGACAATGGGCCGTCACGCGAAAGTCGTAACTGGCTGGACGGCAACCAAGATCCATACTACGGTGGCACAGCCGGTGGGCTAAAAGGCCATAAATTTAGTTTGTTCGAAGGCGGTGTACGGGTTCCTGGAATCGTTCATTTTCCCGGCATTGTGCCCGCGGGCCAAGAGATTACGACGCCGTTTTGTTCCGTTGACGTCTTACCTACGCTGTGTGAGTGGTTAGAGATCGACGTCAACAGCATGGAGTTGGATGGGGTATCCCAAGCTCGCTACCTCTCGGGATTAGAGCCGCCCGTTGAGCGTGACCTGTTTTGGGAGATGGGCAAACAGACGAGCATCCGCAGAGGCCCGTGGAAATTGGTGTTAAACGGGGAGCTGGTCGAGGGCGTGGAGGAACGGGATAAGGTATTTCTCGCGAATCTGGATCTCGACCCTGCCGAGGGAACAAATAGAATCAATGACCGCCCCGACTTGGTAAATGAGTTGCGGGAGACGGCTGAGGCGTGGCGCCGCCAACTAGAGGAGCGCTGGGACCGAGAGTTCAGCATCGAGCGTCAAGGCACAACCGGGCGCGCTACCTAATCAGCGCTATTATTTGTCCAGCATTTGACGAGTTCTTTGCTTGCATTGTGCTTTTGCAAGTGATCGATGAAGCCATCAAAGAGTGATCCCGTAACGTCAGTGTGATCGGCAGCGACATCTTGTTCTGCGAACGGATCCACGGACAGGTCGAATAGTTCGGCCGGCCCATTATGGCCGACGGGTGCGAATCCCCAACGACCATTGGTGACCCAGGGCGTGGTGCTTTCCGGTGGAACCATCCCGTCAGCAGTCGGTTTGACGAAGCCACCCGTGACCGAAAGTTCGCGGTGGTTTTCCGTCCCATCGCGAAGGCAGGATGCAAAACTGATACCTTCAAATGGTTCTCTTGGTTCAAGGGTGACGCCCGCTAATTCAGCCAATGTGGGTAGGATGTCGATGGGCTGGGCAAGCAGTTGCAGACTCGCGCCGTCTGGAATTGCTCCGCCGCCGATAAGGAATGGCACATGGCTGACTTCCGGATAGATCGGCCAGTAGCGCTCGTCATGGTCGCAGATATTGCTTTTGCCGGTGCGGTTGTGCTCGCCGATGCTCGTGCCGTGATCGCTCGTAATGACGACAATGGTGTCGTCCCAAAGTTCTAGATCGTCAAGCTTCTGCAGAACCTGCCCAATGTGTCGGTCGACGAGTTCCGTTTCGGCGGCATAGTGTGCCCATAGATTTTGTAATTCGGCTTCGGTGTAGTCCGTAGCGGGTCCGTAGTTGCAGTGGATCATAGGAGTCCCGGTGTATTCGGGGTCGTATCTTTTAACCAGGTATTCAGGCGCGTCCCATGGCTCGTGAGGATCGAAGAAGTCGACCCAGAGGAAAAAAGGATCGGCTTGATAGTTCTCTTCCAGCCACTGCACCGTCGTTGACGCAGTACGCGCGCTGAACGTTCCGGCTTCCGTCGTCACGTCTCGATTGATCCAACGATGAGTGTCTGCAAGTGTGCTGCCCCGAAAACTCGGCACGCGTCGCGTTTTTTCGTGTGGCATGACGACGGGGATGTCGTCGTTTAGATGTAGCAAGTGCTTATCACCTTCCTGTCCGCGGTGTTGAAAGGCGGCGGTGAAGGATTGTTGAAAACGAGCGTTGAAGAGGTGCGGACAGTCGCAGATTAGCTGCGAGATATATCCTTGCCTCCCCAGCAATCTGGCGATGTGATTGCGGCTGCTGAGGTCGATGGGCTGCCACGGGAAATGCGGCCAGCCGAGTTTGCTCGTTGCAACGTCCGTACGATGCGGAATCGTCGGGAAGCTTCCGGTATGAAAGCCCTCGATACTGGTACCGCGCTGTTGACTGAACGCATCGAGCTCGGGTGTTCGAATTGGTCGTCGTGCTCGATTCTCCAGATTGTCGTATCGAAAAGTATCGGTAATTAACAGGACAATGTTTTTCATAATGCGTCCGGGCGTGGTTTAACTGCTGCGCGTATCGGTGAACGTTAACCGATTGCTGAACGGATCGATCACGGTCACTTCGTCCCCCGCTGGGCCTTTCTCGATACCAGGGCGGTTGTACTTATAGTTTTTTGTAGCGAGTTCCTGCTGGAAAGCAGCCAAGCGTGTTGTGTCAATGCGTACATGGGATCCTGGGGTCGCGTCTCCATGGTGCTCGGACAGATGCAACGCGCAATCGTCTCGCTGGATCCCCATATAAAGGGGGGCGTTGTCATTGAACCGGTGTTCAAAATTAAGCGTAAAACCGAGAAATTCAAGGTAGAACTCCCGTGCTTTGACCTCATCGAATATCCGCAAAATAGGCGTGACCTGCCCGAGAGCCATGGTTTGCTAATCCTTGTTCAATGCTTGCGGAAGCATAACTCGAAAAAAAGCGGCCTGATCTAAAAGCTTCGTGTGCTATAGAAGTTGGTCTGCTACGTTCAGGAATCTTCGAGCACAGAACGTGCTGGCGATAACGTGTCGCCCGTAGATGCACCGGGTAAAGCGCAAGAGGACTCAAACTTCTTTCCGGCTTTCGCGTCGGCATTCCAGACTTCAACGGCCCCATGAAGAGAAGTAATCGATGCGTATCCAGCGCGAACGGTCCCGAGGTCGGTCGTCTCGTCAGGGAGGTATCCGGTTTCGACGAGATGGAAGTCGAGTTGGTCGGCCCCCACCGAAGAAATGGCACTGCGCACTGATCCGAACTTTGCGAGTCCCGCCCATCGAATGCCGACCACTTCTTGTCTGGGAAGGCCTGGTACGTTGACGTTAAAGGCACCGCGGATGGGGCCGGCAACGACACTGGGCAAAATCTCGACCGCAATTTGCGCGGCGGTCTCCCAGTGCCACTCGGTGGAGCCGTCTAGGCTGACTGAGATTCCTTGGAGTCCAAAATTTTGAGCCGCGAGCGCAGCACCAACGGTTCCGCTGTGGAGGGTTGAACGGCCAGTATTTAGTCCGGCATTGATCCCGGAAACCACAACATCGGGTACGGGGCCAAAAGCTTCTAGGTATCCGGTCACAACGCAAAGTGCTGGCGATCCGGAGATGCCGTAGGCTTCGGCACGAAGTCCGGGGATCGAATGTCGGGAGACCTTCACCGGCTCTTCCGACGAAATGCGCCCCAAGGACGTGCCTGTACCGGACGCATCGTGATCGGGCGCGACCACGACGACCTCGTACCCGGCGCTTTCGATGTGACGCGACAGCTCTTGGATACCGGGGCTTTGAATCCCGTCGTCATTCGTTATCAGTATGCGCATTGGGTTCCTTATAGAGATGTTGGGCGGCTACTTCTTCGTTCAATTCCACGCCTAAACCCGGACCTTTGGGAGGAATGATGTAGCCGCTCTCCCACTCGATCGGGTTTTTGAGAATATCTGCGTGAAAGCCGTCAAACTGACCAATGCTTTCTTGGATGAGGAAGTTCGGGCTACAAGTATCGATTTGGATATTTGCGGCAGCCTCGACGGGTCCGCAATAAAGGTGCGGCGCGATTTGAGCGTAATAAGCCTCGGCCATGCCAGCTATTTTTTTGGCTTCTAAAATACCACCAACCCGTCCCAGCGCCATTTGCAGGATAGAGGCAGCCTGTTTTTCAAGCAGTTCACGAAACTCGAATTTGGTGGTTAGTCGTTCACCAGTTGCGACAGGAATACTTGTCGCCGACGCGACCCTCGCCATCTCGTCTCGGTTTTCAGGCGGTACGGGTTCTTCGAACCAAAGGGGGTCGTACTTTTCGATCCGTCTGGCGAAGCGAATTGTCCCAGAGGTGGTTGATTGACCATGCGTCCCGATCAGGATGTCACCACGTCCGCCGAGCGCCTCGCGCACACTTCGAACCACCGCTTCGGCATTGTCTAGCCGATCAAGCGGCGGTTCCCTGGGGTCCTCGTTTCCCATAACGTCGATCAGTGGGTCGAACTTGACCGCTGTAAAACCCTCCTCTAGATAAGCTGCCGCTCGCTCGCCAGCGAGGTCGGGATCGGTATGAGGTGAACGCCGATTGGAGCTATCGGCGGCGGGGTAGAGATAGGTGTAGGAACGCAGACGCTCATGGTATCGACCACCGAGCAAATTGTAGATAGGTTGATCGAGCGCTTTACCGATGATGTCCCAGCAAGCCATTTCAATTGCGCTGAGGACACCCATCACGGTGTGGTCTGGGTGTTGGTGGTGGTCGTGGGATTCGTAGCCGTCACCGTAGTATACCGTTCGCCAAAGCCGTTCCACCTGAAAGGGGTCTGAATCGATCACGTAGGTTTCGCCGATGTCTTCCATCAGGCGTGCCACCGTGAGCGGGTGGAAGGGCACCTTGTACGCTTCGCCGATCCCTTCGATGCCGCTGTCAGTGGTGAGTTTGACGAGCGTCCAGTAGCGGCCCCCGTGATGCGGAGGCGGGGTGGCGATGATGTACGGTTTGATATCGACGATTTTCATAGGGAAGTCCTGTTATTTGTACGTCAACCGGGTCACAGCGGCTTCGTTGAGCTCGATGCCGAGACCGGGTCGGTCAGACAGTTCCATGCAACCATCTTTGGGAATGACGCCGTCGCCATACAATTCCGCGACGTCGTCCAGAGGTCCCGAGAACTCGGTCGAAAATTCGTGTGGCCGGGTTGCATTTTGAACCGTGACGTAAGCATGCAACGATGCCATCGAATTGATACCAGCTTGCGGGCTATGCGGCATCACGGGCTTGTCGAGGGTGGTGGCCATGTCATAGATGCGCTTAACTTCGCTAGGTCCTCCCGCATTAAGAATATCGGGTTGCAGGATGTCTGGATTCCCAAGATCGATCAGTTGCTGGAACCACCACCGAAAAGAATCTTGCTCCCGCGCCGATACAGCGACATCCAGCGCATCGGCCACTTGCCGCAGGCCCGCTAAGTCGTTATGCGGAATGGGTTCCTCGAAATGATCGATCCCGAGAGCCTCGAATCGGCGCCCCTGTTGGATCGCGGTGGAGACGGAGTAACCGTTGTTCGCGTCGAAACCAAGGTAGACGTCGTTGGGTAGAAATTCGCGAACGGCCTCGAATAGTTGGAAGTCTTTGTTGGGATCCGCGTCTTGTCGCCAGCCGCGCCAATCCATACGGATCTTAAAAGCGCGAAATCCCATCGACCAACCGTCTTTGACGAGTTGCAGCATCTCTTGTGGCTGCATTCGCCAGCCCGATCCGGTGCTCCAGTATAGCGGCACTGACTTTCGAGCAGCGCCGCCCATTAACGTATAGACAGGGAGACCGGTTTCCTTTCCCAGTAGATCCCAAAGAGCGACGTCGATGGTGCCGACCACCCAACCCGGGAGTTTATACATCCGTTCTTCAAGGCCCAACGCAAGGGTGTCCCAATGACGGTGAATGGGTCGCGGATCTTCTCCCAACAGCGCGGGTTTGATAGCGGTTTCTAGATATGCGTTGAACACCCTGCCATTGCGGCCGGGTGCTTCGGCCCATCCTTCAACTCCCGCGTCTGTGAGTACGCGTAACAATCCCTTTCCCGTTGTCAGGGGGGTATTGGTGATGTCTGTGATTTTCATAACACCTCGCTCGTCGGAGAGTGGAATCGGTTCGACCTCCCGATTATAGGGAGTTCCCACGATCGATAAGTTTGTCATTGGTCGAACCCATCATTCGGTGGTTAGTATGGAGCGTATGGGAGGGACCAATTGTGTGCGGTTGTTGCACCGGTCGCGACTCCGATCGAGATATGACTTATTAGGGGTATAACTCAATGAAAATAAAATTACTCTTTCTTCTGACACTTGTAGCAGGCTTCGCGTCTGCCGACGTGTTGGAGGTTCGGCTATGGAAAGCAATACCTGGGAACTCAGCGCAGCTGACGCAACACGCGTCAGAAGCGCGAAGCATCCAACTGAAGCTCGGTGGACAGGTGGTCGTGGCAACAGACCGCCAAGGCCGCCTTCACTACGCGACCGCGCACAAGAACTGGGTCGAGTGGGCCGCGTTCCAGGAAAAGCTCCAAGCAAGTGACGAATGGACGGATTTTGCCCAGAAGATTGGGACGGCTCCTGCAGCAACCCTAGAGGCACACTACTTGGCCAATCAAGTCGCGCCGATGCTGCCGTCGAAGGTTTACCAGGTCTTCGTATGGGAAGCGTATCCAGGACGAAACGCCGAGATGATTGAGGCCGCAAGTACGGCCCAACCGTTACATGAGAAACTCGGTGCATCGGTGGGGATCAATCTAGATCAGATGGGTCGCATGCATTACCTCATGTCGTTTGACACGTGGGCCGATTGGGCTCGGTTCCAAGATGCTGGTCCAAGCGACGAAGTAGCATCGTTTTTTGCGAAATTCAACTCGAACCCACCGGCTAAGCTGGTCGACGTATTTAGCGTTACCCGAGTCGACTAGGAGTGGGGTGCACAAGGCCCGAGAGCTCGGGTATCGGTAAAGGGGTTATTTCGAGGTGATACTTGCAATAACCATGTCCCAATGAGCGAGTCTTTCCGGACCAACGGGATGGGTATCGAGAAAGGTTGAACGTAGTCGCTTGCGGTCGCCGAGTTGGGCTAGCAGGATAAATTGCGAGCGGGCTTGAGTAAGGCTGTAGCCTGCGTTGAATAAAAGACGGCCGGCCATGATGTCGGCCTCTTTTTCTTGGGCGCGCGAAAACGATTGGTTGGCAATCCAGCTC
>PBGU01000004.1 GCA_002719135.1 Gammaproteobacteria bacterium | reverse complement strand
TTCATCACTTAACCCTGCAGACACCTGAGCTCGAAAAAAAAGTCGATCAGCTTGAGTCACAAGGCATCAAAGTCGTGGATAAAAGTTTTGCTGACCCGATGTCGGTCGACGCTTTTATTTCGCCCAAAAGTGCACACGGGTTGCTTGTTCAATTAGGTCAATCCCTCGGACCGCTCAACAATCCACCGTATTGGGAAGATTAATTGAGGACGGGCTTGAAGATGGATGCTTTATTCTCTTGCGCCACCGCTAACACCAAATGAAGAAAGCGTTAGTTATTTTAGGCCTGGGATTGGCGCTTTTAACCGCGACTGCGCTGGTTATGACGCAGACCTCCTGGGGCCAGAACATTCTAATGAAGCGCTTGATCGCTACACGTCTCCTCGAGACACCTATAGCTTGGGACGATCCCAACGCTATGCGTGTGTTTGTTTGTGGCAGCGCTTCGCCTCTTGGGGTGTCGGATAGAGCCCAGAGTTGCATCGTTGTGGCGGGCGGATCCACTTTTTTCATCGTCGATACGGGTGCGGGATCGACAGCAAATTTGTTACGCGCGCGGCTGCCAATGCAGGGCCTCACGGGCGTCTTGTTCACCCATTTCCACTCGGACCATATTAGTGCGCTGGGTGATACCAACCTTGCCTCCTGGGTTGCGGGGCGGACCGCGCCGTTAAACGTATACGGTCCAGAAGGTGTGGCTAGAGTTGTCGATGGATTTAACGAAGCTTATGCGCTTGACCGAACGTATCGAACGATGCACCACGGCAGCAAACTATTACCCCCAGATGTTGGGCCGATGCGGCCGAAGTTAATCGCGTTGGGGGAAGTTACCGAGGTCGGGGAATTCAGCATCACGCCTTTTTCGGTCGATCACGATCCCGTTCAACCCGCGGTGGGATATCGTTTTGAGTACCGCGGCCGCTCCGTTGTCGTTAGCGGCGATACCAACGCGTTGCAGTCCACGGCGACGGCCTCGCGCGACGCCGATCTCCTCCTCCATGACGCGCTCTCGCGACCGCTGGTGCACGCGATGAGAGACGCCGTTACGTCGGCGGGTAACACGCGTATGACGCGGATCTTGGACGATATTCTCGATTACCACGCCCACACCGATTCCTTGCCCGAAATTGCCCGTGAGGCGGGTGTCACGATGCTCGCGCTGTATCACTTAGTCCCAGTACCCCCGAATGGGATCGCCGAGAGCATCTTTCGTCGAGGCTTGCCCGCGGAGGTTCGCCTTGTTGATGACGGTACTGTGTTCAATTTACCGGCGAATACCGACGCGATAGAAGTTGTGCAGATCTTCTAGTGCCGGGCAACAAGTCAACGAGCGCGTCGACTCGGGTCGACGGGGAAAATCGAGAAGCGTCCGGGGGCCCTGTGAGGTTTGTCTTACTGCATCATGAGGGCTGTAGCCGCGAGGGATTTCATTACCGCGTGGAACAGAGTGGGTCGGTGGTGGAGTTGCTCGCCTTAGACAGGAGGGGTCAACACCCTGGGTCCGTGGGTGTTTTGATCCGCGGCAATTTTGATTGTGAACGGCCAAACGAGCATCAGCTTGATGCGCTTAAGGCATTGTTGCTTGACCTGAAATTTCGCTATCCGGACGTCAGCCTGGGCGCTCATCGGCAAGTCCGTGGCGACGGCGCGACCTCGTGTCCGGGAAAACGCTTCCCGATGCGCGAAGTCGCAGATTGGTTTAAGAACGAATTGATTCGTGCCCGCGATGAAAAATTGCAACGAGAGGTGGAAGCGCAATATTCGCCGAGAACTGCAGAATGAGCGACGGGACCTTCGGTTGACGAAGCGCGAGTGCGTGAGGTCCGCGGTGCGTGGACCGTTGCCGAGCGGGTCATTGCGGCATGAACGATTAAAGTCGTTTACGAACGGTTCGAGATAGGTATGGTGGTCTTCGAACGTGGGGTTCATCGGCGAACCGGGGTTCGCGGGCTGGTATGGGAGGAGGAATGAATGGGTATCGAAGTCAGGGACGAGCAATTCTTCGACGTCGTTGAAGAAAATCTTGAATTAGAAACGTTGGCCGATGGCTTCGCCTTTACCGAAGGACCTATTTGGCATCCACGCGAGCAACACTTGACCTTTAGTGACATCCCATCGAATCGGATGCATCGTTGGAACGAGTCGAGCGGGGTTTCTATCTACCGCGAACCGAGCAACATGAGCAACGGCAATACCTACGACGTCAACGGCCGTATTCTCAGTTGTGAACACGCAACCTCGCGGGTGACCCGAGAAGAGTCCGACGGATCGCTCACGGTAATAGCCAGCCATTACCAAGGCAAATCACTCAATAGCCCAAACGATATCGTGGTGCGGAACAACGGCGATGTCTATTTCACCGATCCGACGTACGGTCGCGAAGACCACACGGGGATCGTGCGCGAGACCGAACTTGATTTTCAGGGTCTCTATCGAGTCGATGCCGCCACTGGCGAGCTAGAACTCCTTGCCAGTGATTTTCAGCAGCCGAACGGATTGGCCTTTACACCTGATCAACAGGAGATGTATGTGGCGGATACACCACGTATGCACATTCGGAAATTTCAGATCGATGATAGTGGAACGTTATCGGGCGGCGACGTATTTGCGGAGTCGACGGGAACCGGTGCTGGCGCCCCGGACGGTCTCAAAGTGGCATCTACCGGGCACGTATTCTGCGCTGGCCCAGGGGGAGTGCACGTCTACGCTGCCGACGGCTGTTGTTTAGGAGTCATCCAGACGCCGGCTTTTTGCGCCAATTTCACCTGGGGCGGCGATGCCNTAAAAACCTTTTTCCTCACGTCATCGAATCACCTTTATCGCACTCAGGTTAAGGTTGCTGGGATACCGCTCTTTTGACGCGTTGATCCTAAAGGTGGTGTTTAACCAGAAATTCGAAAGCACTGCGATCGGCCCCCTCCCGGGACAGATCCTGTTTCGCACGTCGCGCCGCTTTGCCCGAAATCGGCTGGGCGTTGCTAGCTTTTAGATGAGCTTCAGCGACCCTCTCAAGCATGACAAAACGCGATACCGATTGCGCGACATCAGCGCCAACTGTTAAGAGACCGTGATTGCGCAGAATAATTGCGCCGTTACGCCCTAAACTTTGGGCAATGCGGGAGCCACCATCCAAGCTTTGTACTTGCACTTCTTCGTCATCGAACACGGCGCAATCTTCAAAGAACAAGCATGCTTCCTGGGTGATGGGTTCGACGTTGCGCACTTCCGCGGAAAAGGGCGTTCCCCATTGAGTGTGTGTGTGGGCAACACTGCCGATGTCCCGCCGAGCTGCNAATAGCGGCTGGTGAATGAAAAACCCNGCCTTGTTGACGTCACCTGAACCCTCAACTGCGAGGCCCTCGGCGTTAAGCAGTACAAAGTCGCTCGGTTCGACTTCCGCGAACGATACCCCGTAACGAAGCAGCCAAAAGCAATCGGTTCGGCTGGGGTCGCGTGCACTGATATGGCCGTCACCCAGATCTCCCCAGCCATGCGCGGCAAAGATACGGTAACCGTTGCATAGCTCCTCTAGCAGTGTTTCGCGACTAACCATATGTAATTCCTGGCTACCACACCATGCGGTCGGTATTAGCGGGCGACTTGATCGGACGTCTCATGATGCAACGTTTCGGGAACATAACGAAAGAGGATAAATAACCCAATCACTGCAAGGCCGCCAGTCCACGCGCTGGCAAAGGCGAGAGTGGTTGCGCTCGCGATCGTTCCCATCAAGAAGGGGCCCATCGCGCCACCGGCGTCACCCACGAGGCGCCAAACTCCAAGAAACTCGCTGCGGCCATTTGGCGGCGAAAAGTCCCCGCCAAGCGTCATAAAAATGCCCGTCCCAAATCCGTTGCCTAGTCCCGCTAGCATGGCGATAGCACAAAATTGAACAAACCCTGTCGCTAATGGCAGCAACATGATTGCCATTCCCAAGAAGAAAAGGGACGGAGCCAACGCATACCTGCGACCGACATGATCGAGGATCAATCCAGCTGGAAAGAACATGAGCATGTCGATAAGGGAAGAGAGGCTAAAGACGAGCCCAATTTCCGATTCGCCCAAGCCGAGTGACACGCCGACGAGGGGAATCATTAACACCCGACTGTGACGAAGGAATGAAAGCACTACCATGACGATGCCGGCGGTCATAAAGGTATGGCGTTGGGCCTCGATGATCTGGCGGATTGGAACCGGCTTTCGTTTTTCTTGAGAACGCCGGCTACCTTTCGAAAAGATCATGACGGTCATTAGGCAAATCGCAAACAGGACACCTGCGCCTACAAAAACCGGCTCGTAACCAATAAGCTCGGCGGTAAAACCGCCAACGAGAGGGCCGACTAGGGCACCGGCACGATGCATCCCAGCCATCACCGAGATAACCCGGCCCCGCTGGTTCAGTTGCACCGTCTCGGTGATAAACGTCAATCGAGCGAGCAAGAACATGCCAGCTCCCGCGCCAAATCCGAGCGCAAGAAATCCTAGTAGCCACACCGATTTCGCGATCGCACACACAAGAGCCATGATGAGTAGGATAAATAGACCGATGACCATGACCGCTTTGTCGCCGAAACGGGCGACCAGAAGCCCGGAGGGAATGTCCGATAGCATGGTTCCGATCCCTCGCATTCCGACCATCGCGGCGGCCATGGCGAAACCACCGCCAAGCTTCAACGCATACAGGGGTAGGAGAATTTGGATAGCGTTCTGCGCGATCGCATAAAGGGCGGATGGCAGATAGACCGGGAGAATTAGACTCCGTATGACCCCCAGAATAGGCGGCGAGACGTCTGCCTCACCGGTGTCTAGCGGTAGCACTTTTCGTGTCTAACAACTTCAATCTCCCACATTTTCAAAATGCGCATAGGATGTAACGCGCCGCGGACAAACGAAGGACGTCTTCCGAGGATAGTTCGGCGTCACTGGACCGGATTGAGAAAGTAACTATAGCTCGACCATAGCTACGTTACGTAAGATTCGTTTTTTGGAGGTTGAGTGGATGAGTGGTGAAGCGGTACTGCTAGAGCAAAAAGAAGAACACGTTTTGGTGTTGACCATGAATCGACCGGAGCGGCACCATGCGCTTAATCGGGAACTGTCGGGGAGCTTGTCGGATGCCATAGCCCGGGCAGAGGCTGACGAAGAGGTTCGAGTAATCGTAATAACAGGAGCCGGGTTGAAGGCGTTTTGTGCCGGCGCTGACATGCTCGAGGTGAGTGGTGTCGAGAAAACGAGCGGTGGCGATAGGATCAATGCCTTTGACCCGATCGGTAAGCTGAGTGATACGCCAATCCCCGTCATCGCGGCGATCAATGGTTATTGCTATGGAGGTGGCGCGCGGTTAGCCGTCGCCTGCGACATTCTGCTCGCATCTGACAACGCAACCTTTCGCTTGCCGGGTGCTGAATACGGATTGGTGGTAGCTGCGGCATCATTGCCAAGGTTGGTAGGGTCTTCAAAAGCGAAAGAGCTAATCTTTTCGGCCCGTAAATTCACTGCCGATGAGGCGGAACGATGGGGCATGCTGAGTGCTGTCTATCCTCAACCCGAGCTGATGGATAAAGCCATGGAACTAGCACACGAGATTGCGGCAAATTCGGTTGCCGCTGTCCGTGCATCAAAACAAGTGATCGATGCGGCAACACTTTCGGAGGCGGCGACGAGACTCGAAGCCGAGGCCAATAAAGACCTTCGCGGCAGTCCCGAACAGCGCGATCGATTCCGCGAGGCCACTCGAAAAGTGACGGGTCGCTAGCGTCGACCAGGTCGACATACGCTCAACACGCGTCTGCCGCTGCCGGTAACGTATTCGTTACCTAGTCCGCCGCGACAGAGTCCTTTTCAGCCTCGGTCAGCGTACGGTAAGTGACCGATCCAAACAGCATCTCGGCCCACGATTGCTGACCCCAGCGGACTTCTTTGTTTGGGTCTGGATTTGCTGGGTTCTGACTCGAGTTGTCCCAGGTCGTTGAATGCACCAAGCGGGTTCCCGCTGGCAGAATTTTTGGTGTTTCTAACCGATACGTCGATTGCCAGTTGAANTCGTAGTTGGGTACCGACAACAGGATTTCTTCTTCGCCATTTGGATAAAACGCGACGAAGTTTGATGCCTTACCGCGATAATGCGAATGCGGCAACAAGCTGTAAACCAANACATCATTCTTAAACACATGCTCGGCTTTTGCGGTGTGAGCTTTGGTATGGGGNGGTATNCGGAANCGNAAATTGATTAANGTTCTNCCGCCNAGNCGNTGNAAGGGNNNNTCNTCGTGNANGTAGATACCNAGCTGAGATNGNTCNGTCGTTTCCCGCCCGTACGGTGTGTAATGCANCTGTAACCGAATGGTCGATCGAGCTGGCAATAATCGGCCGGTGTTTGCNGGATAAACGCTGCCGGTTGATCCNGGAACGTAGCCACCGAGACCGCCAGAGCCGCGACCGCCAAAACGCGATCTGCCGGAACCCTGTCCCGGCGGTCGAAAGGTCGTGATCACGTGGTGCAGAGCGGCCCGATCGCCGGGTAGGATGTCGGCCGCTCGTACCCAAACATCGTGATCCAGCGGATTGGTTACGGTGGGATACTGGTAGTCGACAACGCCAGAAGCGGGGACCATCTGAGCCGGGATATCGATAACGACGTCGGGCGTGCCGAGGTCCCATTCTGGCCAGTCGTGTACGAAGTTGGCGAGGGGATCGACGCCTTCGCCGCGAGGTGCTCCCGCCTCGATCCAATGCACAAGAGTCTGCTTTTCTTCGATCGAAAGTGAACGATCGTTCTTAAAGCGTCCGTGATGCGGGTCGGCGTGCCATGGGGGCATCCGTTGGGTTCGAAGCACTTCACGCATCATCAAGGAGAAACCGAGCACCATGTTGTGATCACTCATGACCCACGGTCCGATGCCTCCTGGTCGATGGCAAGCAAGGCATTTTTCGATTAACAGCGGTGCGATGGTATCGGTGTATGAGATGCTCGAGTGGGTCGATTGGAGTTCTTGCTCCGGGAACGACACCTTGCAACTTTCTTGCAGTTCCATGTGTGCTGGAATTGGATTGCCGCCGAGCATGGCATCGAGCGTTGCTGCAACGCCATCGATGTCGCCACGATAAACAGTGCGCCAAGTACCAGGATCAATGACGATTGCCTCGCCCGCTCGCCAAAATTCTAGGGATTCACCGATCAGTTGAGTATCGTCAATGAGAACCGCGAGACCGTTTTCTTCAGCATCCATGGCAGCATGGATCGTGGCGCGGTCGTCGTCGAGGTTAGAATTGAGGAGACGTACTTCAACCCCCTTTGAGCCATAGGTTTCCGCTAAATTCGCGAGCACCCCCGCTGCATGGTTGGCCTCTTGGCAACTCGACGCGTGGGCCATGAGCACCACGGCGCTGGCGTCCGAGAGGTAATAGAGTTCATGAGCGTAGCCGCGTTGATCAAGGAGCTCGAAATTATCGACCAAGCTTGCGTTGATCGAGTTGGCAAGGCATAGCGCCCACAATGCGGTTGCAGCGGTTATGAAATAATTGCGTCGGTGCATTTTGCCCCTCCTACTTTGTACCAAATTATAGGAGAGATTTTGATTCTTTGCCCCAGAGTGTCAGCGAAGTCGCTCAGTCCCGGTAATGCCTAGTTCTTCAAGTTCCTTGTATTCCTCCAAGCCTACGCCAAGCTCTTCTTCGAACACCACACGACTGTGTTGGCCAAAACAAGGAGCGTGGGTGATCGTACCGCGTGGCGTGTCTTGGTATAGCCAAGGCACCATGGGCATATAGTGGGTCCCCGATTCTGGATGCTTGATGGGACGGAGAAAATCTCGCGCCACGAATTGTGGATTCGGTTCTTGGTAGATCTCCTCAAACGGTTCCACGCGTGCGGCCGCGATGCCTAAGCGACAGAGTTCGATGGCCGTTGCATCGGCGTCGACATTCGCCGCCCATTTAGAGATGGCTTCATCGAGAGCGCTTTCGTTGGATTTTCGGAGGGCCATGGAAGCGAAACGATCGTCGTTGATACCGGCAAGCTGCGCCAGCGCAGAAAATGCTTTGTCGGTTTCTGCTGCAATTGCAAGCCAAAAGTCGCCCTTGGTCCGATACACGTTGTGCGGCGCAATTCGTGGATGGTGGTTACCGCTTGGACCGCGCAGATTGCCGTTGCTGTCGAATTCGAGCATAGCGTCCCCGAGCTGGACAGCGACGGCTTCAATCATTGCCGCATCGATACGTTGTCCTTCGCCGGTGCGTTGTCGATGATTAAGCGCTGCGAGGATCGTGGCAGTAAGGTAATAGCCTGAGATCGGGTCGGGGATAAGACCCCCGGTATTCTGTGCGATTTCCCCTGGGTAGCCGTGGATCGAGGATAGGCCAGCCATCGGCTCGGTCGTCGCACCGTTCGCTGGATATTCTGCGAGTGGTCCGGTAGCGCCGTAACCCGAGACCGATGCAAAGATAATGTCTTTCCTGTGTTTCCGCAGCGCTTCCATGGTGACGCCCCAATTGCCCATGACGTGCGGGCTGAAGTTGTCTGCCAGAACATCGAATTTGGGAATCATGCGCCAAAACATGTCGCGACCACGGGGATTCGCCATATCAAGCGTAATGGCGCGTTTGTTGAGATTAACGGTGTTATACATGCCGTTGTTGTTGAGCGGATTTTGTTCGATGTCGGGATTACGAACGGCTGGGGGAACCGGCGCACCGGCGCCGCGCCAGACGTCGGGCCGCATCCGGCTTTCGATCTGAACCACGTCTGCCCCGAGTAATCCGAGCAACTGGGTCGCGAACGTGCCAGCCCATGCCTGAGTAAAGGCGAGTACGCGTATGCCGCTTAGCGGTAGATCAGGGGTACCAGTACCCTGTCGACGCTTCCGCACCGTCGTTTCGACGTCGCCGTCATGTTCACCGATCTCGGGTGCCGCCCTACTGAGAGACCATGGGGTTGCGGATAGCTTCGCGGGAGCGCCTGGTGCATGGACCCGGCGGTCGCCTATATGAGTGGATACGATGTAATCGCGTGATCGCAGATGCTCGTTTTCTAACAACTCCTGCACGTTCTGCACCACACCCGCGATGCAACGACGTTGGACAAGGCCGTGGAATAATTCCCATTTATCCCGTCTAGCGGCCGCTTCTTCGAGCCCATCGCGAACGGGTCGAGTATCTTTCTGATTGCGTCCGAGTACCGGGATGAGTTCAGGGTCTTTGGCCAACTCTGGCAAATCAAGAAAGTTCATTGCTTCTTCCCAGAATGCCCAGTCGCCATAGCCGAAATTGATGGCGCCGTTCTGAGTTTTCCACAGAGGTCCTGCCCGTCCGCGATCGCGTTTTCCGTTGGGTCCGTGCGCCATTCGATTGCCGCCAATGAATAATCCAAGTTCGGCCCACGGTGCACAGGTATTGGCCATCGCTTCCATTTCACTGACGTCGACGCACTCTCCGTGACCGCTGCTGCCGCTACGAAACAGCGCGGCTGCCGCGCCTACAAAACCCGCAACCCCACTGATGTAGCCTGTTTGGTGAAGCGGGAGTTGCAGCGGTGGTTCGTCGACATAGCGATTAATCGCACTCCAGCCAACGCGGGCGCACGCCGTCAGATTGTTACCCGGGAACTCCGCCAGGGGGCCGTCAAGTCCATGCGGGGTGATGGATAGATGCACCGAGTCCGGTGACCGCTGCAGTACGGCGTCTGGTATCTCTGTGGATGTCGTGACGATTACATCCGCGCCTGCGATCAAACCGCTGTGATCTTCGATGGTTCCGGTGACGGAACGCTTGTTCCAATTGACGTAGTGGTGAAGCAACGATTCCGGGTTGCCGGATTCNTTATTNATAAANGGAGGTTCGTGTCGCAGAGGGTGGCCCCGAGCGTCTTCAATGAGTATTACGTCGGCGCCAAAATCGCCGAACATGCGGGCAGCGTATGCGCCTGCATGACGGTCTGATAAATCGATGACCCGGATTCCCTGAAATGCTTTAGTCATTTGCGCCTCCGAGAGAAGATATTATCCCGCGTACTAGCGAGNGTTCGACCCCCTTGGTTTCGGAAATTCTAGAACTGAGGTTGGAATTGTGGGACGACGTAGGGTCCTTCGGGAATGATTGCGACAGCGGGATCGCCTGTCGCTCGAACGCTCTCTTCGATGGCCGCATCGACCGACTCGATCATTTCAACTCCAGTGAGCGCGCGCTCGTCTGCAGTTAGGCCCGTGGTATAGAGCTTAATGTTGGCGCGACGTTGCGACTTCAATTGCATTTCTGTCTCCCATTCGTCGATATCAGCGAGCGATTTACTAAGAATCCGNGCGCGAAACGCGTCNGGACCCTCAAGCAGGAGTCGTTCTTGNGANNCCCGATAGGCAGGNGAACCAAGGCCTTCGGCACANTCGGACGCGANAATAAGGTTCGCACGCTTAGCAAGAATCCCCATAGGGTTCACCATGCCCTTCACGGTCTGGTAATAGGTCTGATCCAGTGGGAATCCGGCAGCCGAAGTCACCACGGTGTTGAATCGTTTTGGCGTNGAAACNGTNCAGTATNGGTCGGCGAAGGCGACGGCCTCNAGGTGGCTGGCGACGATTTCGCCAAAATTGACGAACGAAAGCTNACGCGCATCGTTNATCACCGTGTTAAGGGCGAACAGATTGCGACCCTTGTATCGTTNCAGCATCTCAATGATTTCAAGCTGTTCTTCATGNAGCGGATTNCCNTTAAGGTTGCATTGCACCGTCGCTGGGTCTTCCATAAAGCGGGCGCTGTGNAGGGTTCGGATCGTATCGNCNTGGGCGATACCNGGGACGACGACCTTACGNCCACCCGAATAACCGGCCATAAAGTGAGGTTCGACCAGACCCGTGGCGATACCCAGGTCGGCTTCAACAAATCGACNGTCGAGGCCGACGGGCGTGGTTCGCGAGGTAAAACCGAGNTCGGTGTGCTCCTCGTCATCAAGCGCGTTGTGGTTGACGACGCGTANNTTATTCAAGACCCAGTCGTCGCCAATAACGCTTGCCAATTCATCGCCTTCGTTCGGTCGATGCAACCCGGTNGCAACGAGNACGGTAATACTNTCCGATGAAATCCCGGCGCCTATCAGTGTTTCGATAAGCGGGCGAAGGAACAGGNGGTTCGGTACCGGTCGTGTGACGTCACAGATCAAAATACAGGCGGANCGACTGTCCGCNGNGAGATGTTGCAANGAGTCGCAACCAATGGNCNGAGCGAGCGCGTTAGAAACGGCTATGCCNGGATTATCAAGGGCNGGCATCANCGGTTTGCGTACNACCGTAACNTCGACNTTCGCGGGGCACGATACAGTCAGGACTGATTTACCGTACAAAAGATCGACTTTCATGGGTTAGGGCCCATTGTTAACGGGCTTGCGATCCTNCGATGGTACAGTTGCTTNGACGNCATTGCAGCGCTCTTTTNGTGCTGTCANTCGGGGGGAATTATGGCTAGTGCAAATGANATCGANTACGAGGTCATCGTNGGNTGGGAGAAGCTGCCGGACGGGTGGAGCTTCGTCGAAGTCGCGGGGGTCGCCACGGATTCGAAGGACCGCGTTTACGCGTTCAATCGGGGCGAACATCCCATGATCGTNTTNGATACGGACGGTAATTTTTTNAATGCGTGGGGTGAGGGGATCTTCACNAATCCNCACGGNATTTATATNGGCCCAGANGATCGTGTCTATTGTGCNGATAACTTTGACCATACCGTACGAATTTTCGATACCGGCGGNCAGTTGCTAAAGACATTGGGCGAAGNCNACGAACCGTCGGATACAGGNTTTGTTGCNGGTAAAACCCCNGTGCAGCAGTCTGCGGGNCCCTTCAATCGGGTTACCAACGTCGCNCTCTCCCANCTNGGGGAANTATACGTTTCCGATGGTTATGGCAACGCCCGNGTCCATAAATTTGATAGCCAAGGNGAATACCTNACNTCNTGGGGCNAACCTGGNAGCGGGCCGGGCGAATTCGNATTACCGCATGCNATCGCGGTGGACCGATACGATCGCGTATACGTTGCGGATNGAGANAACTCCCGAGTTCAGATTTTTTCCACGGATGGGGATTACCTCACCGAGTGGAATGATNTGATACGCCCCGACGACTTGTTTATTGATGCGGATGAAAATATGTACGTGGCNGAGCTAGGCGAACGCGCTGGCTTGGCACCGCATGTGGATATCCCACCTCATGCCCCGCACGCACGGGTCAGCGTTCTTACCCTNGAAGGTGACGTNCGAGCGCGGTTNGGAGGGACCGATCCNGTNGCTCCNGGCAACTTCTTNGCNCCGCATGGGATTTGGGCGGANTCCAAAGGTGATCTTTANGTCAGTGAGGTTACNGTCAGCGGNGGTGGCCGGTGGGGACTGGTCCCAATGGACTGNCATTCNCTACAAAAATTTGTGCGTATTCGCGGNTANGAAAAAAGGCCGCGGTTAGCGCGGNCTTTTTTCGTCTAGCGTCGNGAGACTTANTGCGTGCCGTTTCGNAGCACCTCGCCAGCGCAAACTCCTGTGTGCTCNTCATCCCGAAGAATGACCTCGCCGTTGCAGACGGTGGCTTGGTATCCCACAGCNCGTTGTTGGAAGCGTGGAGCGCCGCCNGGAAAATCGTTGACGATGTAAGGCTGACACTCTGCNACGCGGTCAATATCCACGACATTAACATCCGCCCGTTTGCCNACTTCGAGCGTTCCCCGATCTTTNAGNCCCAGCACGCGCGCCGGTTCGGCAGCAATTCGTCGGACGGCTTCTTGAATCGTGTANACNCCCNNGTCGCGGTGCCAATGNGAAAGCACGAACGTTGACCAACCCGANTCGATCATCTGGCTTACATGAGCNCCGGCATCNCCGAGACCAGGCATGGCCCAGTCGGTNGTGATCATTTTTTCGAGGTGCTCAAGATTGACGTTAAANCCACGNTGGTGGAACAACGCCTTCCCNTTNGTTTCAAGCGTTAAGCGAAGCCAGGTTTCGGCCGGATNTTCACCNGCCTCTTCGGCGATNTCGTAGAGNCTCTCGTAACGCGATTGCGTGTAGTTCGGGCGCGCNTCTTGNCCCATCGAGTAGTAGCGCTTGGTGGCGTTAAGAATNATTTCTTCTTGTTCATGATCCTTGATCTCTTGCACCAATCTTGAACGAAACTCTGCNTCCTGAATGGCTTCTAAGCGGTCNGCGAAGTCCATNCGGCGAAGCTCATTCCAGGATTTNGTNTGCCAGAAATTTCCNGTCGATAGCCCACCGACGCCGCCGCCACTGCGTGGAACAGTGACGCCNGTNATATCAACNCCATTACGACGCATTTCGCTTACNCGCTCGTCTAGNCGGACGCCGTGTTCGGCGATGGCGCTAAANANGATNCGNCTGTTTTGACCTTCTTCGGCNAGCAGGTCCATTTCGTTGTCGATGTCACCAAAGTGCGGAACGGTTTGCATCAAGCCNCCGTGNTTNCCTACGGCTTTTGAGATCGCTAGTAATTCTTCGCGGCTCGCGAANGTNCCNGGAATGGGACGGCGGTCNGGAAGGGTATGGCCNGGGTGGCGGTTGACGGAGAAACCGACNGCGCCTTCNCGNACGGANTCTCCNGCGAGCGCCGCTATTTGTTCAATTTCTTCTGGGGTTGCTTGCTCTTCGATGGCGCGTTCGCCCATCACGTAGAAACGGGTTGCGCTGTGACCNACCAAGCCGGTCACATTGATCATCGGACCAAGTCGTTCGATGGAATCGAGGTAGCCCCCGTAGGATTCCCAGTCCCAAGGCAGNCCCGTCATGATGGCGTGTTTAGGGATGTCTTCAACNGTNTCCATCATNCCNGCTAGAAATTCGCGATCGTCGGGCTTGCANGGAGCAAATGTCACCCCGCAGTTACCCATCAGTGCAGTCGTGACGCCGTGCCAGGTGACGGAGGTCATGTGTGGGTCCCATCCGATTTGGGCATCAAGATGGGTGTGCAGGTCAACGAATCCCGGCGTGACGGTGTTTCCGTCAGCGTGGATTTCTTCGACCCCGTTCTCCTCGACCGTGCCGATAGCGGCGATTGTGTTGCCTTCGATGGCGATATCACCTTCGAATGGCTCGGTGCCGGTGCCGTCGACGATGACGCCTCCGCGAATGACTAGATCGTGGGACATGTCCTCTCCCATGTGACTCAAAAAATTAGTGACGGCCGAGTATGCCAGATTTTCCGCGGATGCGGCCGAGGGACCAAATTGCAGCTGGTCGATAAGAACTCGACTGATTAGACTGCATCGGTTGTGCCCAGTCGTATCGATACATCTCTCATATACCGTGCGTTGATTCTGACGGGATTGGTCGTGTTCGGGTTTTATCTCGCGGCCGATCGCGGTCTGGTTGCGCTCGCGCTGAATTCCGACCGAAGCTATATTTCTTGGGTCATCCTTGGCGTCTATACGTTGGCTAGTTTCCACTGGCTATGGTCGTCGTTCGACTTGACGCGAGAACGTCGACGTTTTTCCGATCTCGAAGAAGCCCGGTTACAGGGTGATCAAACCATCTCGGTGAAAGACGGGTTACTGGGCGAGTTTTTCGTTCGCCTTAGCGCAAAATCAGATGACAATGCCGCCGCGTTGCTGAACGCGTTCGGAGACGAACTTGCCAATCGGCACGCCATCGGGCACTTCGTCAGCGATGTGTTGTTGAAACTCGGCCTGCTTGGTACGGTCGTTGGTTTTATTTTGATGCTGCTTCCGGTCGGAGAAATCGAGGACTTCGATCCGTCGATGATGCAACAACTCCTAAGCGCGATGAGTGGAGGGATGGCGGTCGCCTTGTACACCACGATCGCGGGTCTGGTAACCAGCACGTTATTGAAGCTTCAATATCACGTCGTTGATACATCGGCGGCTGATTTAGTGACTCGTCTACAAGTATTCGTCGATACTGAACCTCACGAATACGGGGCCGGGGCAAAAGGCGTTAACGCGGATGCGTCATAGGATATATAGCCAGAGCGAATCCCAAGACGCCTTTACCGACCTCCTCTTCAACGCATTGCTGGGCTTCGCGTTTATGTTTGTGGTCGCTTTCTCGCTAATCAGCGACCCGACCGACACAGGGAAAGTGGATCGCAAAGCTGAAATCCTCATCACCGTTCGTTGGGAGGATCGGCATCCAGACGACGTCGATACCTTGGTCGAGGACCCGCAAGGGAATATGGTCTGGTACCACAATCGCGATACGGGGTTAATGCATTTGGACCGCGACGATCGTGGTTTGTTTCAAGACCGTGTAGTTCTCGATGGTGTCGAGGTGTCCAACCCGCTCAATCAAGAGACGGTAACGGTCAGAGCACTAAAGGCCGGGGAGTACGTCGTGAACGTATTGCATTATCAGTCGAACTATAGCGAGCCGTTGCCGGTCTCTGTGAAGGTGGAGAAGCTCAATCCAGTGGTCAAGCTTATTTACTACGACACGCTCGAACTCACCGGCGTGGGCGATGAGCAAACCGCGTTGCGTTTCAACATTGATGGTTCGGGCGAGGTGATCGGGACCAATAGACTGAGTAAGCGCTTGCTGAGCAAGGCGGTCGCGGAAAAACGTTGATTACCACAGCGATTGTGCTTGCGCTCGCTTATGCCGCAACGGCAGCGCTCTTGTTGAACCTGAATTTAGCCACGCGGTTGGCGAGATGGATTAAATTCGCCGCCATTGTTGGCGTTTCAATGCTGTACATGGTGACGTGGCACGGGCTCAGCGATCTCCTCGGTTGGGCCACGGCTGAACCGATGCCGGCTGATTTCCGCCTCCATTGGGTTGTGATTGAGGAACCCGATAAGGTCACCGGTGCCGACGGCAAAATCTATTTTTGGATTCGCGAACTTGATCAGGCGGGTCTGGCGGAGGGCGCGCCCAGGGCCTATCAGGTCGCCTGGGACGAGGACACGGCTGAAGCAGCGCAAGAGGCGCTGGAGGAAATAGAGGGTGGCCAGCTCTTAAATGGCCGAATGAGCCGGCAAATCATCAACCCCGATCTCATTTCCCCAGATCCAACCGCGCAGTATCGCCAAGACGAATCAGGTTCCAGCGGGGAACAGGCCCGATTCGAGTTTATTCGCTTGCCGCCACCGACGCTGCCGCCAAAGCCGATTTAAAGTCGAATCGATCAATCGTTTTGGCGACAGTTAAACCACTATTGAAGCCAGGTTAGTCGTGCCTCGTCCTGATTGCCGAGGGCAACTTCTCGATCTTCGCTGGCTCTGGCCCTCACGTAATCATGAATTCTTGCCGTATCTTCCGTGGTCAGCACGTCAGCAAAACTGGCCATCCCCGCTGATGCCATCAACCCTTCGAGTACGATTTTGTCGAAAGCGTCGTGGCTCGCGTCGCTGATGCGCCGTAAATCCGAAATTGAACCACCTGAGCGGACGATGAGACCGTGACAGAAACCGCAGTAAGTGCCGTAGAGACGCTCGCCACGCGCGATGTCTTCGATACTGGCGGTCAGAACGGGCTGCTCTGGAATCGACCGATCCACAGCAGTTGGGGCTTCGAGCACCGCGTCTCCACCGATCTTAAAGGTTAGTAGTTTGCCGTAGTTCCCGTAGGTCAGGGACGCAGGTTCTGAAACGGGTGGTAACGGCTCGCCGGCGAATAGGTCGCCACCGCCATTCCCCGTCAAGATCGAAACATACTGAATTCCGTCGATCATGAAACTAACAGGTGGCGCGAGAATCGACGTGTAGGTGTTGAACTGCCACAGCGCTTCCCCGTTGTCTTTGTTATAAGCGGTCAGGTAGCCGAGCGCATCGCCCTGAAACACCAATCCACCGGCTGTTCCGAGGACCCCACCGTTCCAGTAGTGGGGGATTTCCACAACCCACTTGTCGATCCCGGTCAGTGGGTCAAACGCCTTCAGGTAGCCCTTGGGAGTGGGTTGGTCCTCGAGGTTGTTGAGCAGTAATTGGGCGATACCAGCGATCTCGATACCAAGATTCCAACCGCCTTCGTTGCGCTTGTAGACACCGGAGGCTTTCCATTCCTCCGACATGCCGTAGATGAGTGGATTATCTTGCGCCGGTAGGTAAACGACGCCGGCTGCGGTATCGACGGACATCGCTTGCCAGTTGTGGGCCCCGAGGGGTCCAGGAAGAATCCATTGCTCCTTCTCAAGGTAGTTGAGATCCGGGTTCTCGACGGGTCGTCCTGTTTCCATGTCGACGTGAGTGGCCCAGGTGACGGTTGCAAAGGGATGCGCCCGTAACAATTTGCCATCAGCGCGATCGATGACGTAAAAGAATCCGTTCTTGGGGGCTTGCAGCAAAACTTTTCGGTCCACTCCGTCCACCGTCATGTCGGCGAGCGCGATGTCCTGGACTGCCGTGTAATCCCAGTTATCGCCTGGCGTGGTCTGGTAGTACCAGTTCATGCGACCGGTGTCGGCGTCTAACGCGACAATGGAGGCGAGAAACAAATTGTCACCACCACCCGGTGAACGGATTACGCGTGTCCATGGCGATCCGTTGCCGACACCGAGGTAGATCTGATCAAAATCGGGATCGTAGACAATGGAATTCCAGACCGTTCCGCCCCCGCCAATTTTCCACCACTCGCCGCCTTTCCAAGTTTCAGCGGCGAGCTCCATTTCGGGATGCTCGAACGGTAGCGAGGGATCTCCAGGCACCGTGTAGAAACGCCATACCTGCTCGCCGGTTTCCGCGTCGTATGCAGTAACGTAACCGCGCACGCCGAATTCAGCGCCGCCGTTACCAATGAAAATCTTACCCTTAGCGGCCCGGGGCGCGCCCGTGATCGTATAGAAACGATCACGATCGATGATGGTATCGACTTCCCACACCTTGATTCCTGTGGCGGCATCGAGAGCAATCAGGCGACCATCGAGGCTCGCGACGTACACACGACCTTGATAGACGGCTACGCCTCGGTTGACGACGTCGCAACAGGCACGTCTTCCCCACTCCCCCGGGACTTTGGGGTCGTAGGCCCAAAGCTGGTCCCCGGTCACCGCATCGACGGCAAATACTCGACTCCACGAGCTGGTAAGAAACATGACCCCATCGACGATGATGGGGGTCGCCTCCTGGACTCGATTCGTACCCATGTCGCGTGACCAGGTGAGCCCGAGTTCGCTCACGGTTTCTCTATTTATTTGCTTTAGAGGTGAGAACCGCTGTTCTTCATACGTGCGCCCGTAGGCGAGCCAGTTGCCGGGTTCAGACTCCGCGTTATTAATTCTCGCATCGTCGATTAGACCGATGGTGGCTGTTGGAGCTGCGAGATCCTCGGAGGTAGCCGAAGTAACGGCGGGGTCTGAAGTGGGCTCGTTCTGGACGAAAAGAATAAGGGCGGCGATGGCGACCACGATGGCGACAACCGTAATTAAGGCTCGCATAGGATCTCTCTACAGTAGATTCAAACCATCCAATAGTATTCAACGTTACGAGCGTCGTCGCGCGCTTTTATTGGAAATATCGTGGCGATCAGGTAGGCGGCTTACATGGATATCAATTTTCCAGTTATTGATAATCATTCTCATTTGCATTACGGTTTATAAATAGTGAAGTAGGCGCCTGGTTCCGATGTACCGAAAGCTCATTTGCATGTCCGCAGTTTGGATCACCGCTGTATCCCACGGCGACGTAAACGACGAAAGCCTCAATACGCTCTTTTACGAAGAAGTCACGATTGTAGGGGCCCGTGAACTGCAACTAGGTGTCACGGGTTCGGCTCAGGTGATTGACGCTGAGCAATTGAAGCGTTTCGGCCACACAGATATTCAGCGCATCGCGCGGCAAGTCCCAGGCGTTTCGGTACAGGTCGAAGACGGTTATGGACTTCGCCCAAATATTAGTATTCGCGGTGTTGCGACAGAACGCAGTGGCCGTATTACGCTTCTTGAAGACAGCGTGCTGATCGCGCCTGCACCCTATTCGGCTCCGTCGGCGTACTACTTTCCGACGGCAGGAAGAATGTCTGCGTTTGAGGTATTGAAAGGGCCATCCGCGATTACGCAAGGTCCCTACACCATTGGCGGCGCGTTGAACATGATCTCAACGCCGATTCCGCGAGGAGCGGAAGGGCGGATCGCGGCCGAGATGGGTCAGGATGAATCGGTTCGCGTGCATGCGACCTATGGCGACACCTCGGACGACGGTTTCGGTTTCTTGATAGAGACGCAGCAATGGCATAGTGCGGGTTACCAGAAGATCGATCGTAGCGGCGGAGAAACGGGACTCGATGTAAAGGACTACACGTTAAAGGGGGCATATAGCCCCGACGACTCACCCCATAGTTTGGCGGTCAAGATCCAACTGGCCGATCAGACCTCAAATCAGAGTTATTTGGGATTGACCAATATTGATTTCAGTCGAGATGCGAAGCGGCGTTACGGGCTTTCTTCCCTTGACCAGATTCGTGCCGATCATGAACAGGTCATTTTGCGGTATGGATACGATGCGGATGCCGTGAGTTTTTCAGCGACTGTGTACAACAACACTCTTGCCCGGAACTGGTTTAAAACGGAGGGCATCGACCTCGACGGTAGTGACAACGCCAGCGTGTTTTCGAAAACCAGCTGGTCCAGCGTTGTGGCGGCAGTGAATAGGGGACAAGCGATAGGAGATTGGTCCGCTGACCAACTAGCGGGCGTATTGGATGGAACGTTAGACACGGCTCCTGGAAGTATTCAGGTCCGAGCGAACGAACGTGAGTATTTTTCTCGCGGTATTCAGCTGCTGGCGGTATGGGATTTCAATACGTCCGGTGCCAGTCATCGCATGGAAGCAGGTTTGCGATATCACCAAGACGAGGAGGATCGCTTACAGCGCAACAGTACGTACCGGCAGGAAGGTGGGCATCTGGTGCTCGATGACGTGGGCCTACTAGGCAATGCTGGGAATCGGATTCAGCAAGCGGACGCTATCGCATTTCATATCTACGACCGAATCGAATTCGGTTCTTGGACATTAACGCCAGGAATTCGTTATGAAGATATCGACCAGCGGCGGATCCGGTACGAAATCCGAGCGGGTCGAACCGAGAATCCGGCGAGTCGGTCGCTGGATAATCGTAGGAGCACGCGATCAAACACGACCCGTGTCGCCCTTCCGGGCATGGGTGCTTTGTATAGACTTAATGAGACGACGGCGTTGATTGCTGGCGTGCACAAAGGGTTTACTGCGCCCTCGAATGTCGAGGGTGTGCAAGAAGAGGAAGCGCTCAATTATGAATTTGGAATTCGTCACCGATCGGATGGCTATCGCCTCGAGATGATTGGATTCTTAAGCGATTACGACAATCTGTTGGGCGAGTGCACGGCTTCTTCTGGCGCTAACTGCGAGATAGGCGACGCGTTTAACGGCGACGCGGTGACTGTCAGAGGCGTCGAATTTATCGCAGGGACGGAGCTGGCCGGGTCCAATGTTCCTATGGAACTTGCCTACACGTACATTGATGGCTCGTTCGACACCGATATCGCTGACACGGCCTTTTTCGGAGACGTCAGCGCCGGCGATCCGATCCCGTATATCCCCAAACATCAGCTCTACGCAATGATCGGCTTCGTGCAACCGCAATGGGCGGTGCACTTGAGTGCCAACTTCGTAGACGAAACATGCGTGCGAGCAACATGCGGAGTCTTCGAAATGACCGACAGTTCTTTTACCGTGGATATTGCCGGTCGTTGGTCTGTTAACGACAATCTCGGCTTGTTCGCTCGCGTTGAGAACCTGGCCGACAGCTCGGATATTGTGGGTCTTCACCCGTATGGAGCGAGGCCCAATAAGAGTCGAACAGCCCTGGTCGGTTTGGATCTTAGTTTTTAAGCACCGGCGACTTCGTCACCGAATAAAGACGGAAAAAACCAGTGTGCGCCGGCGGGTTCTGCGAGCAGTAGTCGCTGTTGGTCACTGAGATCCACTCCTTTGGGCGCGGTTACTCGACTTCTGGACCAACTCAATTGCGACGCACAGTATTTATAGAGAATCGATCGGCGTTCATGGTCTGCGTGCCATTCTGCGGTGCCATGCATGGTGGCTTCGGAAAAGAGCGTGACGCTGCCCGCGGGTGCGTGCGGACAAATCGCTATGCCATCAATTTCTTCGTTACGGATTGCCTGTGGAAGTTTGAAGTGACTGTTATGACTCGATGGGATTACACGTAACCCGCCCGTTTCCGGGCCGCTATCGGTCAAATTAAAGGCGGCGACGCCAAAACCGTGCAACGCTTGAAAAGCGGGTTGAGGGTAATGGCGCCCGGGTTCTGCACGGGTAAACGGTTCTGAGGCCCCGTAATCGGCGTGCAACTTACCGTTGGGCATACCCTTCTGCATGCGCATGCCGAAGATCCGATCCAAACGGAAGCAGTCACCGAGCTGAAGTCGCAAGATCTTGAGGACCAACGGGTGATCGATAAGGTCAACAAAGGGTTGCCCGTATTCGAGGAAGCCCGGGCCGGACTCGTAGGAACCACCCGCCATACCAAAGCGGTATAAGTTGTACATACCGAGTTTCGGGTCGTTGGTGATTTCGTTCCAATTGTCAGGTACCGCCGGAACATGGGCATCGACGAGGGTGTTTAAGGCGGCAACCTCCTCCGCACTCAATACGTCTTCGATCACGAGAAAGCCCTGTAGGTCGTACAGGTATTGATAAAGTTCTAGTTCTTCGTCCACGGTCACCTCCCGCTTAGGATCTTATATACAGTGGACTCGCTGCGCACACATACTTCCTCGGATGCAAAGTTATCTCACCCGGAGCGAATCTAGTCGTCGTGTGCGGCGGCGTGAAATCTCAGCATTTTTCCGGAGCCAACACCCGTGTGTTGGCCACGTTCTAATGCGACGGCTCCGTTGACGACGACCAACGAAATTCCCTCGGGTTCTCGTTTGGGATCGTCGTAGGTTGCGGTGTCGTGAACGGTGTCGGCATCGAAAAGAACCAAGTCGGCGAAACATCCTTCTGCGATGCGACCGCGGCCATCCATCCCAAAGGTCGACGCCGAGAGTGACGTCATCCGCCGGATCGCTTCGGACAAACTCAAGATGCCGCGCTCGCGAACGTATTTTCTGAGAATTCGAGGAAACGTACCAAACAACCTCGGATGCGGTTTACCCCGCAATGCCGGGATACCGTCTGAACCGATCATCATGTCGTGATAGGCAAGGTTCGTTTCGATGTCAGCCTCGTCGATGATGAACTGAATGCAAATGGTTTGATCCCCCTTCGGGGCTTTGAGAATGAGCAACACGGCTTCGGTGATATCGATGTTTCGTTCGCTCGCAATGTCGGTCAGCATCCGACCCTCGAACTCTCGGAATGCGGGGCAACTGGCGATACGAATCACTTCGGCGAGCTCGCGACTTGGGTTATCTAAATTAAAGTACTCGATCATGCGACCGCTACCCGCGGTGTACGGATAGACATCAAGTGTCACGCGTTGGCCCGATCTGATGGCGGTTTCGACACGAGCTAACGAAGCGCCGACCTTGCCCCAATTGGGCCGACCGGCGGCCTTATGGTGCGATATGTGTGCATGCACATCCGCCTCTCGTCCAATAGTGAGTGTTTCTTCGATCGCCTCCAGAAGTCCTTCACCTTCGTTACGCATGTGGGTTGCGTAGAGACCGTCGTAATCCGTTACGGATCGAGTCAGTTCGATCACTTCGTCGGTATTGCTGTAGCGGCCAGGTCGATAGATCAAGCCCGTTGAAAAGCCGCAGGCGCCTTGCTCCATGGCTCGTTCGACGTGACCTCGCATCAGACCTAGTTGGTGCGTTGTCGGTGCTTTCGGTTCGAGCCCCATGGTGATGGACCGGATCGTGTTGTGACCGACTAACATCATGTTGTTGATGGCTGGTTTACGTGCGATGACGGCGTCGAAATATCCCTCCAAGTCCGTGAAATCCGCGTCGCTCAGGCCGGCCAAAATGCCGCCGCTGGCGACGTTTGGGTCCGTGGAAGGTTCCGCTGGGATAGCACTGAAGCCACAGTTGCCCGCTACCACCGTGGTTACGCCTTGAGCCAATTTGAACGCCATGTCTGGGTGACGCAAAAANGCCCCATCGTCGTGTGAATGGGTATCAATGAATCCGGGCGCNAGTGCAATTCCGCCGGCGTCGATTTCNCGGNNNGCNGGAACGGCNTCNCCNACTGCNNTTATNCGNGTGCCTTCGACNGCGACGTTAGCTTCAAANGGCTCNCCNCCGAGNCCGTCGTAGACGGTTGCATTTCGAATGAGNAGATCNGCGCTCACGTTAAATCCNTGCTGGACGGGCTAGCTGAANTCGCACAACCCGGTCGCAGAGAGGACAGTGAGTGGATTCGGCCTAACTCTAGCCGATGAAGTCTAGGATTCGACATGAAATAGCTTGTTGTAGATGACCCACTCGTCGGCGATCTTCAAAAACGACAGTGTGTCGAGAAAGATCAGTCCAATATAACCGTCTCGAACTCGAGCGATCGCCGTATCGCCAGCAATATCAAGCGATACCGTTTCAAGCTGGATCGCTTCGTCTTTGTCTTTGGCGGATGGTTGCTGACCCGCAACCATGTCGGCGAAGGTCGGCACGGTCATCTCATGCAAACGACCATTGAGATACCCAGTAATTTTTGCATCGGGATGAAAAGCTTTGTGGACCTTATCGGGATCCGACTCATACATGCTGTCAAAGTAGGTCTGAATGGTTTCTTGGATGAGTTCGTGATCGCTGCTGGACATGAATGGACTCCTTTACCTGTGGGGCCTACTTTGGCACAAAGAGAATGGCTTTTGAGATTACGGTATCGCGTTTGCTTAACGTCACTGCTCGACGAGTCAGAAACCGTAGATCGTAGGCGAGGCACGCAGCCATTCACCAATCTTTTCGCCGATCATGATGCTGGTGAGATTAGTGTTTGCGCGAGGTACCGACGGCATGATCGACGCATCGGCGACCAGCACGTTCGCCAGCCCGTGCAATTGGCCGAATTCGTTGACGACGCTGTCAGGATCTTCTTTTGGTCCCATGCGAGCAGTCCCGCAGGGGTGATAGCCGCTACCGGAACGTTCTTTGCAGAGCTTTACGATGGTCTCGTCGTCGATTCCGCGATCGAGGCGTGGAAACGCGACCTGCTCAATCATGCTAGCTAGTGGCGGTGCCTTGGCGAACGCAAGGGTGTCGCGAAAACAGCTCGCGAGTCGGTGTGCGTCGCGGTCGTCTTCGCAAAATCGATTTTCGATCACAGGGGCGATGTGAGGGTCTGCGGAAGCCAGTCGCAAATCACCGCGACCGAACGTGTATTCGAGCACAGCTGCGATAGCGAAACTGGCGTGACCCTGGCGATTTGCACCGAAGCTCAAGAGTTCGATCTGCAGGTCGTTACGTTTGTCTGAACCCGCAGCGGTGTAGCGCAAGATGGTTTGCATGAGAGGCTGATCGGCGTCAATGATGGATGGATCTTTGGCCACGCAGGAAATCGCTAAGGCCGGATGATCGCAGAGATTGCCACCCACACCGCTAGTATCGCGAATGACGTCGATGCCAAATTTCTCGAGCTCGCGTCGTGGTCCGACACCAGAGCGTTTCAGGATCGCGGGCGACATGATGGCCCCGGCGGATAACACCACGCTGCGTGCGCGGACGAGTTCAATCAAGCCGTTGTCGCGTTCGACTTCCACGCCGGTGCAACGGTCACCTTCGACGATCAAGCGGCGAACGAAACTATTGGACTCGATGGTTAAATTGGGTCGCGCTCGAGCGGGAGCGAGATATCCCATCGCGCATGAAACACGCATGCGCCCGAGCTTGTTCATCGGATGTGGACCCGCTCCCGTGCTATCGGGGGCGTTGGCGTCGTCACAATACGGATACCCCAAGGATCGAGCAGCCTCGAGAAATGCTTGTTGTTGTTCAACAAGCTCGCTTTCGGGGTAACGACGGATAGAGATTGGACCGGCGTCGCCGTGGTAATCCACGTCTGGAAAATCGAGATCGCGTTCGAGGCGCTTAAACGCAGGCAAGACTTTTTCCCAGGCCCACTCCGAATTGCCGTGGTCGTTCCACTCGTTAAAGTCTTCAGGAATCCCGCGTAGCGCGATGGTGGTATTAACCGCACTCGATCCTCCTGTCACTTTACCTCGTGGTAACGGCATAGTTCGACCTTCGGTGGGACTGTGGCTGAGGCCCCAATCGTGGTCGCGATAGGAGTTGTTGTGGCTGTTGATAAGATCAAAAGGCGTACTAGCCGGGTCCGCGTAATCGGGTCCGGCTTCGAGCAGGAGGACGTCACGATTCGGGTCTTCGCTCGCTCGGCTGGCGATAGCCGAGCCGGCACTACCGGCACCAACGATAATGATGTCGTGGTCCGCCGTCATCAGATCACGCCACGATCCTTCATGCGAGCAATGACTACGTCGTCGTAGCCGAGTTCTCTGAGAATGTCTTCGGCATGTTCGCCGAGCTCCGGGGCTCGTATTGGACCGACTTGGGGGACACTGGTGATCTGAATGGGGTGATTGAGAATCAACGGGACGGTGATGTCATCCCTTTCCGGGGCGGAAGCCATGCGATTTTCTAGAATTTGTACATCGGTTTTGGTTTCCTCGACAAGGGCAACTCGATTCACCGGGACATCGAGTTCCGCAAAGATGGCAAGCCACTCATCGGACGTTTTCTGAGCAACGATATGCTGCAGTTCTTCTCCAAACGCGCCGCGGTTTTCCCACAATAGCCGGGAATCGGCAAAGCGCTCGTCGGTAAGCAAATGCAGTGCGTTCATACCTGTAAGCAGCAAAGACAAGAGCTCTTCGTTTCGTACCATGTTGAACTGCAGCCAGCGTCCGTCTTGGGCCTGGTACACACGCATCATCGCGGGTTTGATCCGCGTTCGATCTCTGTATTTGGTCATATCGCCTCCGGCCAAGACCCCCTGCGCGACCCCGGAGACCGACCAAAGTCCGTTCGCGAGCAGCGACGTATGCACCATGCCACCCTCCCCGGTTCGCTCCCGGTGGAGAAGTGCAGTGACAATGCCGGCGTAGATCGAGACGGCCGTCGGGTGATCGCCCATCCCCGGAAGTCCTTGTGTGGGTGCACCATCCGGAGTTCGCATAAGGTCCATTAGGCCGCTGCGCGCCCAATAGGCAAGTTGATCAAACCCCTTGCGCTCTCGTTCAGGTCCTTTTTCGCCGTAGGCGGTAAGGGACGCGTAGATCATCGCTGGATTCAGTGGGCGTAAGTGCTCGTAGGTGAGACCAAGGGACTCACGTACCGAGTACGGCTGGTTGGTGATGTATACATCGCAGTCTTGGACCAATCGACGCAGGATTTCCTTGCCATCTTCTGATTTGAGATCGAGCGTTAGGCTTCGTTTGTTCCGACCGTCCATCTGCCAGAACCAATTGCTACCTGCGTCCGGGGTATCGGGCATGTTGGAGAGCGATCGCAACATATCGCCTGCACCTGGACGCTCGATTTTGATGACTTCAGCACCAAAGTCGGCAAGCATCATGGCAGCTGCGGGAGCGGCAATAACGGTAGCTACGTCTAGCACCTTCAATCCCGAAAAAAGATACGTGTCCATCTGGGTCCCTGTGAGCGTTTTTAGGTCGTCCACCAACGTAAGGGCGGTCCTGGCAACCGGCTGTCCTTCGCTGCAAAAGCCTAATACGCCGGCGTCTGTTTTTGTATTGAATTCACGTGATTTACCGAACTAGCTATATCGACACAGTTACGATACATATGCGCTCGGAATTTCGATCCGGGTTATCGTCAGTGCGAAAAGAAGAACAACAGCGACTCCTGACCATCCTGAACGAAGGCATTGAGACTGGTGCCACGGCCGATGCGGGTGGAATTGTCCGTTGTCCGATATCGGACTACACCTGCCCCACGCTTCTCGCCGAAGAACAACGCGTATTCTTTCGTGATACGCCCTTGTTAATGGGACTGTCGACTGATCTTCCCGAGAACGACAGCTATTGGTCGGATACTGAAACCGGGTTACCTATTCTGATGGTTCGCGATGACACCGGAACCTTTCACGCGTTTGCCAACACATGCCGTCACCGCGGAACGCAAGTTGTCGCGGATGGCCGTGGAACAGGAAACCGATTTAGTTGCCCCTTTCACGCGTGGACCTATAGCAACAAGGGAGATCTGATTGCGGTCAACAAGGAGTCGTCGTTCGGCCACGTTGAGAAAAAAGAACACGGCTTAGTCGAACTTCCAAGTGCTGAGAAGTACGGGATGCTTTGGGTCCGACCAACGCGGGGCGACCCTATCGATGTTGACCAATGTCTCGGAGGACTCGCTGACGACATGGATCACTGGAATTTGCCTAGTCATGGCTATACTGGCTCGCAAGTTCTGCGCGCCGATATCAACTGGAAGCTCGCTATCGACACGTTCGGCGAGAACTATCATTTCGATGTCTTGCATCGGGAAACGTTGTCGAAAGAGATCCGTGGCAATCTCCAGACCAACGACATTTTCGATCTCAATTACCGCATGGTTTTTGCATACCATCGATTCAAAGAGATCGCTGCGAATATGCCAGAAAAATCCAACTGGCCGTTTCGCGCGATGACACTCTGCGTCTATTTTATTTATCCGAATGTGATTCTTTTGGTGGATCCATACAGCGTAGACGTTCTAAGGATATTTCCGGATAACGACCAGCCGGGTAAGTCACGTACGGCGCAGAGCTTCTATATCGTTCCAGAGGCCGAGGAGCACTTTCAAGATGGTGGCGAGGCTTGTGCAGAACGTTTCGCGGGGTTCAATCAGGTCATCATGGACGAGGATTATCTGATGGGCGAATCGACTCAGCGCGGCGCGTTATCGGGTGCTAATACCCACTTGGTTTTCGGGCGCAACGAGCCGGCCCTGCACCATTACCACAATGCGCATCGCCGAGGGCTTGGTAAGCCATTGTTGGAAGTTGAAACCGCCTGACGACGCGTCAGAGATCGTCGGTTCACGGACGATACTTTCGATGCCCCTTCGTCGACGAACGGAACCTAGGTTCTACTGAAGGTTCGCGTTGTTGATTTCTTCTCGGAGCCATTCTTCCACATTCGTCCCAAAGGGAATCATGACGTGATACTGATACGCAGGACGTTCGCAAAGCCGCTCGTACCATGCACGTACGTGTGGTAATTCGACTCGTTCGATATCGAGATTCATATATCGGTAGGTAATGGTCCCGAGCGGGATATCGCCCATGGTGAATTCGTCACCGGCCAAATATGCGTGCTGTTCGAG
>PBGU01000003.1 GCA_002719135.1 Gammaproteobacteria bacterium | reverse complement strand
GGTGTGCGGGTAGTGGACTTATCCATGTTCTTTGCCGGGCCAGTTGCCGCACAGCTTTGTGCGGATGCGGGTGCCGATGTGATCAAAGTTGAATCGGTGCAGCGGATTGATGGATGGCGAGGCAGCGGTACGATTAGCGAGGACGGTGTGGACAGTTGGGAGACTTCTCCTTATTTCAATTGGGTCAATCGCAACAAGCGAGACGTGACGCTCGATCTGACTGATCCCAGAGGCGTCGCCGCGGTTAAGAATCTCGTGCGCGACGCAGACGTTCTGATTGAGAACTACACCCCACGGGTGATGGAAAACTTCGGTCTTTCCTACGAAACCCTTCGGGAGATAAACCCGCGGCTTGTCATGATCTCCTTATCCGGTTTCGGCTCCGATGTGTCGTGGCGAGATTATGTCGCCTTTGGCATGTCCACCGAGCAAATGTCCGGCGTTTGTCATTTAACGGGCTATGCCAACGAAGAGCCTTTATTTACGGGTATGACCGGGGGCGATCTATTTTCCGGGGTAATGGGCGCGGTGGATCTGATCGCCGCATTGCTCCAGCGTGAACAGACGGGTCTCGGCCAACACATTAATTTCAGTCAGATCGAAGCCTGCAATATGTACCTAGGTGATGTGATGGCTGGCTGGTCTTTGGCGCAATTTGATCCGAAGCGGATGGGAAATACTCATCCTACGTATGTGTTGCAAGGTATTTTTCCGTGCGTCGACCATGGTTGGATTGCCATCAGTTGTAAAACCGACGCGGAGTTAGCCGCGTTGGGCGAATTAATGGGTGTCTCTTCTGAGATACATGAGCATGTCTCGGTCTGGACGCGTAAACGAGACAAAAAACAATTAATGCATGCGCTACAGTCGGCCGGTGTTCCGGCCGGGGCGGTGCTCAATGGTCCGGACCTCCTTGACGATGAGCATCTTGCGGCCAGAGGTGCTTTCTTGGCTCAAGACCGGCCGGGTTTGGGAGTAAAACACTATCCCAATCAACCCTATCGCTTTCGCTGTACCGAACCCCAACCGACCGAGCGTGCGCCACTGCTCGGCGAGCACGCTGAAGAAGTGCTCACTAAGCTGGCAGGTCTTTCGTCCGATGAGATTGCTGAGTTAGTTATTGATGACGTCGTAGGCACTATCCCTCTGACGGCACGGTGATTGAGAAGCACTTCTTCGCTTTAGTTTATGCCTCAGTCACGTGTGTCACGGTTGCCCGCAGTGCGTCGCTGCGCCGAAAGATGGCTCATCCGTATTCGCAGTCAGTTCATCTCGTGATAATCGGCCAGTGGATGGCCGTAGAAACCCACGCCGCGAACGCACACAAAATACAGCGACGAACTAATCCGAACATCATAGAGCTGCTGAAGGAACGTCTCGACGCGTCAATGCGTGATTAAGACTGCCTTCACTGCTGGCAGTTCAGACTTGCAACACTCCCAGGTCAGGCCATCATCTTCGGAGCGATGCACGCACCCATCATCCGTACCAAATATGACTTCGTCGCCTGACGTGGTTAAGGCACCCGCATCGATATTCTTTGATAACCAACCACCTTCGTATCCGCAACGACTGAACGGTGTGTGGCCGCCAGTGGGCCGACGATAGATAGCCACTTCCTGACCTCTCGGACCTCTCGAAGCACATACAAACGTGGACTCATTAGTCGTCGTTACAGCGCGTAAATAATGTGCGTGTAATCCTTCATTATTAAAGTGCCATTCCACACCATTTTCACTCGAGGCAAAGCCGCGTGCTGCGGCGATCATGAGCGCGCCAGAACCGCTGGCATCGTGATGTACTTCGTGGACATCGACGTCAATGTCTAGCGGAGTCTGTTCCCATGTCCGTCCTTCATCCGTTGACCTCACAAGACCGCCGACATGAACATTGGCGTAGATATCGTCGTTATTACCACGGCACATAGTCCGTGTGGATGGAAGCCCACCCCACGGCGTACCCCACAAACCGCGTGTTTCCACCTGCTCAAAGCCATCAACCAGAGTAAATTCAGGGCCGACAAGTTGGTAGACGTGAGCCGCAAAGGTTCCAGCAAAAAGCCTATCTTTACTGGGAAGGAGACAATGAACTTCGTAGTCATCGATCTGTCCGAATTCACGCCAGTCATCGTCGTATCGCCAGATACTATGGTCGTCGACGATCGCCCAAATCGAATGTTCGTCCTCCGCTAGGGCGGACACGCTGCGGTCTTCCAATGCAATTACCGGTTTCTCAGCGTTTTCGAAAAGCCCTTCTTCTGTTCCGACCCAGAAGGTCATCCCTTTTACCTCAAGTTGCTCGATTGCATTAAGACAATGTGCCAAACCGCATGTCAACTGGGATTCACCCAACGGGTCAAGATCTTGGCCGATGAGAGGCGTAGGATTTAGTGGCTTCGCTTTAACGCGCTTATTATGGCTTCGAAGACAGGACTACTTACGCACCTGAAGGAGGCGAATGCCGAAGCCCTGTTGGCAGGTCTCGACGAATCGCCTGATCTTGTCCAATTCAAAGACGAGCGTGGCCGCAACTGGCTCCATCTCTGTGCCAGTGTCAGCAAACGCGCGTTCCGCGCTCCAAGTAAGCAACTGGCGGAAGGCCTCCTTGCGCGCGGACTAGACATCAATGCACCCGCTTTTACTGAAGGCACGTGGCATGCAACTCCTCTTTGGTACGCAGTGGCACGAGGCCACAACATAGAACTCGCAAGGTATCTTCTTGAATGTGGCTCAACGCCCGAACACAGCCTTTGGGCGGCATCGTTCAACGAAGATCTTGCAATGTTAGATTTATTGATTGATCACGGCGCTACGTTGGAGGCCGTCGCTGAAGCCGAAACTCCGCTCCTTGGCGCGGTCAAGTGGAGTAAATTCAAAGCCGCCTCTTTCTTATTGAGTGCTGGTGCCGACCCAAACTACCAAGATGCCAAACGAATGACGGCACTCCACTACATGTTGAAGAAAAACAGTGACTGGAGGCACTTCGATATGTTCGTTACAAACGGCGCCAAGGGAGATATTTCGAATGCTGATGGTCAAACCGTCCGCGAAATTATGCGAAGAAAGCGCGACAAACGTTTTCATGATCTGGCTGGTCGTTTAGTCCGCTAGGATCCGATTCTATGGCCGGTAGCGTCTATAAATAGATTCTTTGCTGGCTAGGAAATCCCATCACTTTGGGGCGGTGAATACGCGAAAAACCGCACCTCGACGCTAACGCGGGGCGTACGACCGTCCGTACCGGGAATCTGTACCGCCGTGTGCAGCGTCGGCCGAAACAATTCGCCGTCGCCAGGATTCGAGTCGTAGGTGGTGAACACTAGTGCCTCATCTTTCGCAATGTGCGAGTAGTAGTTCCATCTCTGACCAGGGTTTGGTCGACAGTAGTGAGCATTGAACGGCTTGGGCGCATTGGGGTTTAGTTCATACACCAGATCATCGGGATCGATTGACGTTCGGTCACAGACCGTGAGCGGGAATCGTTCGAGCGGCGTGTCGGTCACCGAGCGCCAAATGTTGATGCCAATCACGCGCCGATCGGCTGGCATGCCCATGACTTCGGCAAAAGTCTTCTCGACGCCCTTGCGGTCCGGCGCCAGGAAATCGGCGTAGTCGTTGTGCACGAACTCGGCGCAGGGGCCGTACTGAATCCCGTCCACCCAATAGTGCTCCTTGATGTCTTCATTCCTGAAGGTGTGACTCTCGATCGGCATTACTTCGAACGAAGGAAGCAGCGCTTGCGCGAGCGCCTGCGCCTCCGCGTAGTAGACGCGTGCCACATCGTGCACGTCTGCCCAATCGTCGACGGCTGATGGGGCATGGACGAGCAGAAAACCGTTCCCATCCAANAGCAAATCGGTCGAGTCGCGAGGCGAACCCTCGACACCACGATCCGCACGCGCGTCGTGAATAGTCGCCGGAACACCTAGCTGAGGCGGAGCCTTGTCNGTCTCGCCCGAGTAGTTGAGGTAACCCGTAAAATCCATGGGTCAACCCGCGAGAGTGAAGTCGATAGGCGCTAGCTTCGGTTGCTCCTCCTCGACAATGTCACGCATGCCATCCCATTCCTCCCACATGTGCGTGAGTGCATGTTTGGAACGCTGCCAGGGATCGTTGCCTTCCTCGTATTCAAGCCATTCGCCCATCATGCCGCGATCCGGGTGATCCGAAACCCCNGTCACGANCTTGTCGGGCTGNCGGCGCTTGTTNCGAATACGAAAGATCATATTCTTGCGGGATTCGGTGCCGAATTCATTGCGCGTCCCGGTATGGGGCATCTGAAANATCGTNATCGNNGCATCGCCCGGCTCCATCATGATTTGCGTCGGGCGAGGCCACGGCCGACCGTCNGGCGTGGTCTCTGGTGGCTCGTCATCGAGCTCGATCAGCTTTTCTTGCACGGCTTGAGGTAGNTAAATATGTCCCGCNCCGTTTGGCGTTTCGTAGTCGAANCGTGGCCAACCCGGACCTTCCGGTCCGATGCAGCCATTTTGCTCGAATTGCCAACGGTAATANCCCTCAAGGATGCGATGCCCTCCGGGCACGATTGCCGTCTGACCAACCCCTTCTCGCGTCTGGTCGTTCAACGCAACGATGACAAACGCCGTGAAGCTGCCGACCGCCAAGCTCATGTCAGGATCCTGGAATAGTGGATCGGTATTGGAGCCGATGACATCGGCCGAACGACCGATGTCGCCTCTGGGACCGGATGCGATCAGACGCTGGTATATTTNCTCCGGTGTACCTTCCGAGGGTTCTTGCGGGGGCGCAACGGTGAAGAGTCCCTCCGCATGCATGCCGTGGCCGTAGTACGGCAGATCCCTGTCCCGATACCCGAGCGGAGTATAGTGGTCACGTGGCTCACTTCGTTTTATGACCCCGACGTGGCAAAGGCTCGGGGGATCGAATACACCCATCGCTTCGGTCAAGATCGGGGTGACGTTCGATTTATTCACCAGGTTGGTCAGTTCCTCGGCGGGCGCCAGGCTTTCGCCCTTTNTCGCTGCCTTGATGCGTGCTCGCGCAGCATCAACGAGGTCGTCAGATACCGCGCCTTTTATCACGATATACCCATCGTTAAAGAACTGGCGTTTTTGCTCTACTGTCATTTCGGTCGCCATGATTCTCCCCACTTACGCAACAACATCAGACAAAGGTAACAAGAAGTCGTCAAGAAAGAGTAGTGAACGGCAAGATTTGTGGTCGCGTGGTATCTATCGAACATGGTAGAAACCAGCAACCACAGGGCCAGCGACGCTGATGAGCATTGTGCGGTTAAGCAGAGGAGNCTGGTTNGTNTNCAGATTANTTAANGTATNTAAATCAANNTNTTATAGACATATAGTGTTTAGTTACTTTANATATATTTGCTTCGAGTAAGCCTAAGAAAAGCCNTGAGAATGATCCGGGAGGNTTAAGAAAGTTCGATCCCCTCCTCCCCTTTCGCCCCTGTGCAAAACCCCCTTGGGATATATACCCATCCTCATAAACCAGAGCACCCGCGATTAGAGTAGGTTTTGGACGTGAACTATTCTTAGGAGCCATGACAGGTATTGGCGAAAGGCGTACGCTCGTTGCACCGCGATGCAAGAGCGGTCTTGATGAAACGGCCTCGAATATCAACTCTCGGTGGAATTGCGGCAAGCGACTACGGTTGCATGGTCGACAATCTGGGGATACCGCACCGAGCAAAGGAATCCTACCGTAGACTCATGGATGCGGGTAACTCAGCGTTACCCGCTATGAGGGACGGGCTACGACATGACAAGGACGATGTGCGCGTTGCTTGCTGCAGACTCCTCGACCACTTTATGGACATCACGGCTTTGCCGCGATTAATTGATAATTTGAAGCACCCCAATCCACGGGTTCGTGGTGCAGCAATGCACGCCTTAGCCTGCGATAGATGCAAGGAGGGCGCCTGCCGGCCCGCCGAGAAAGAAGTCTTGCCAATTGCGCTCGATATGTTGTTACACGATCCACACCGTACAGTTCGGCAAATGGCGGCGGATTTACTTGGACCTTCTGTTCACCGCAGCGTAGATGTGTTGGAGGCGCTTGAAATAGCACATGAATCGGATAGAGATGCGACCGTAAGAAAAGTCGCTGGATGGTGGGTTCCTGGTGGGGCACGTCACACCAAAACGCTCAAGAAAGAACGACCGGGTCTTCAACTCTCAGCATGATCTTCTTGCGTACGACCCTATGCGTTCGCCGATCCAAGCTATTCCCATGCTCTATGACAGGTCTCAGCGGGAGGCATAGTTTAGCTACCTAAGTTCTGGTGAACTTTTCGTGGTACGGGAGCACACGTTATGACTGATTTTTGGCAATTGACCTTTCCGATGCCTGGTCAGAGCGAAAGTCGTGCGGTTGCCGCGGAGAACAGCGGCTGGGACGGATTGTTCTTTGCTGATACACAATGCCTTTCCGGTGATATCTACTCGGCAATGTGCCTTGCCGCAAAAGCTACGACAACGCTTAAGGTGGGCACCGCAGTGACTAACCCGGTGACTCGACATGCAGCCGTCACCGCATCAGCCATCGCCACCGTACAGGTGGAATCGAACGGGCGAGCGGTATTGGGTATCGGTCGAGGCGACTCCTCGCTCGGGTTGCTGGGCCAGAAACCAGCACCCGCTTCTCGACTTGCGGACTACGTTGAACAACTACAAGGCTATCTGCGCGGAGGTCCGGTCGACCTAGACGGCTTTACTAGTCGCATCTCTTGGATCAACGACGGCGGACAACCGAAGGTGCCCGTGGATGTAGCGAGTACTGGACCCCAAGTTATCGCACTGGCCGCACGATTTGCCGAGCGTATAACTTTTGCGATGGGCGCCGATCCTGTGCGCATTGCCCAGGGTGTCGAGGATGCACGGCGTACTGCCGAGGAAGCGGGACGTGATCCCGAAGAACTGGGTTTTGGCGCTTACGTCAACATCGCCTGCTATAGCGACGTGCAACGCGCCCGAGGCATCATACGAGGCAGCGCCGGAACTTTTGCACACTTCAGTGGAATGTCCGTGGCAGCGAGCGCCGGCCTTCAGGATGCACCGGTCTTTCAGCACATCGGTGCCAATTACGATATGGCCAATCACGCGAGCGGCAAAGCTGCACACATGGAAGCGGTATCCGATGAATTCGTCAGCCGTTTTGCCGTTGCCGGTCCTCCGGCGTTATGTGTGGATCGACTGGGTGAATTAATTGATCAGGGACTCGATCACCTGGTGTTAGCCATGGGTTCACGTGATGCTGATCCAAAGAACATGGCGGCAAGCGTGGACCGCATCAGCAACGAAGTAATCGTTCAGTTGCGCTAACACAATTAGTCATTGGATCATAAACACTCAACTAATCGCGCTAGGCGCACGCGGAAATCTACCGTAGGGTAGTCCGCTAACAGCCTCCAAACGAAGAACTGCCGATCCACTGTCCTTTAATCGATCCTTGTTAGACACAAGTTGAGAGACCTTTTAGTGCCGAAGATTCCTTTCGCAGTCCACCACAAATGGTTCGGCCTCATCACGGTATCCCTAGGCATGTTCCTGGGTGCCTTGGATCTTTCTGTCAACGTCGCCTTACCCGCGATTACCGAGAGCTTCGGTTCCGAGATGTCCACAGTTCAGTGGATCATCATTCTATATATCGGCACCACGACCGGACTTCAGCTCACCATAGGTCGGCTAGCCGATACGTACGGACTGAAGCGGTTTTACGTATTAGGTGTGGGTATATATACCCTTGCAGTCACACTGATAGGCCTCTCGACCAACTTTGATATTGCCCTAGGATTTAGGATTGTCCAGGCCATCGGATATGCCATGATCATGGCAACCTCGCCGGCACTGGTTGCGCAAATGTTCGACGACACGGCGCGTGGCCGTGCCCTCGGCACGATGACCAGTATAGGAACGCTGGGTATGATCTCAGCGACTTTGGGGGGCGGGTTGCTGGTGGAGCAATTCGGCTGGAGCGCGATATTTCTCGCTCGCTTACCCTTCGGTGTCATCGCCTTTGGACTAGCGTGTTACGTCCTCCAAGAACTTCCCCCGAAAGGTCCTCGTTCCGGTCCGAACCTCGGTGCCGCGACGGCGTTGTTTATCGGGATCAGTGCAGTCGTCCTGATCCTTAACCTTATCGGCAGGCTTGGCTGGGAGCACGTCTCCGTATTGTCATTGATACTCCTCGCCTTCGTTTCACTGGCGCTCTTTTATAGATCCGACAAGAAGGCTCCTATTCCCATCCTTCAACTCGACTTTTTAACGCCCACCGCGGTCAAGGCTTTACTCGCTGCATTCCTGATGACCACGGGAAGCTTTATCAACCTCTTTCTTCTGCCTTACTTTCTCTCAGACATACTGGGTTCGGGAGCGTCCGCGCTAGGTCTTCTCCTAATGCTCGCGCCAGTGGTAGCTGCCGTGGCCGCACCGGTAGCGGGATTCCTGTCCGACAGACACCCGCCAAGCTGGATTGCGACCTGGGCGCTTATGATCATTGTGGTTTCGATCTTCACGTTTACCAGACTCGGAGAACAGTCTTCCGCGTTCGACGTTGGTATACGTCTGAGCCTGTTTGGAGCGGGTCTGGGCGCGTTTCAGGCGAGCAATATGTCGAGTTTGATGAAAGAGGTTCCAAGTAACCGTCTAGGCATGAGCAGTGCTTTACTAGCATTTGCATTCAGTCTCGGGATGGTGACCAGTGTAGGGTTAATGAATGCAATCTTTTCATCATTTCTGGATCACGCGTTGCAGACCATGTTGGAACGGCAGGCCTTCCTCTCGGCATTTTCGAAGACCTATCTGACGGCAACAATAATTCTAGGACTCGGGGTGATAGTGTCAGCCCCATGGGGAAATCTGTTTCGGGCGCGACTGCAGTAAATCCAGTGGGTTAGACGACCGTCAAACTCGCACCCCCAAACCTGAACCAACCCCGAAAGGCATGTCGGCTTGGGGAGAAACCCCTAGTTTGAAATCTTATTTGACGTCTTTGACCTTGGACGTTGTTTTAGTCGTTCGCTTTTAAACGGTCATTTTCGTTAGTTCTGGTTCCAGTTGGGCACAAGCTTGGTTCGGGTTGGATAACGAACAAGCGGTTGCGGATCATTAGCCGAAGGCGGCACAAAATCGGTGCGCTTCTCTCCTACTGGTGATTAATTTCTCGCTCGAGCCTAGCGTCCATGGCGTTGATTAATTTACCTGCCCCACTATTAGTTTTCTTGAGTGCTCGTAGTATCGCGACCAAATTATTGTCGCGACGGAGTTCCAATTCAGTGATGGACCGGTGACCCGATTGCTCGTCTGACTGCGCGGTGATTTTTTCGATTAATCCATCGTCCAAATCTGGCACGTCCGTGAGTTTGCTCCACGGCCACTCGAGAGCGGGTCCAAACTGGGTAAGAAAATTACGTATTCCTTTTTCGCCACCGGCAATGCGGTAAGTTTCAAACAACCCCATCTGCGCCCAACGCAAACCAAACCCATAACGAATTACGTCATCGATCTCGGTCGTCGTGGCGACGCCATCGGCAACTAACCACAGCGCTTCACGCCATAATGCTTCCAACAATCGATCACCGATATGAGCATCGAGTTCACGCCTGACTACGACAGGTTTCATGCCTATTTGAGTCAATATCGCTGTAGCGCTAGGAACCATATCCGCATGCGTAATATCTGTTGGCACCACCTCGACCACCGGCAGCAGATACACGGGATTAAAAGGGTGGCATACCAGTAGCTGTGGAGCGCGAATAAAACCGACAGCCAGGTCAGACGGTTTAAATCCAGAGGTCGAAGATGCCAGCGGGGTCGCTCCACCTAAAGTACCCTGAACCTGGGAATAGAGGTCACGTTTGATCGGGAGCGATTCCGGCAGGCTTTCCTGGACCCAATCAGCATCCGAGACTGCAGCAGCANCGTTGTCAGTGAATTCAACCTCTCCTTCCNCNGGTAATGGNTGATCGTATAGACGGTCTAGGGCNCCGCGAGCTCGATCTAACACTACAGCAAGCCTCGCCGGTACCTGAGGGTCAGGGTCGTATACGGTCACNTCCCAACCGTGCATCACGAATCTAGCCGCCCAACCACAACCGATCACGCCAGCTCCTAGTACTGCAGCCTTCATCGACTCAGTTGGGGGACCGCTTAGTCAGGCTCAGCCGCTGACGAACTTGTTCTGGACCTACAACTTTCGCGCCCATGAGTTCAACAATCTTTACCGCCCGCTCGACCAGTTGTCCGTTAGTAGCCAGGACGCCCCGTTCTAGATACAAGTTGTCTTCCAGTCCTACTCGTACGTTGCCACCAGCCAGGACCGCTGCGGCGACAAAAGGAAATTGGGCTGCCCCCAAACTGAACGCCGACCAGCACCAGTCATTGGGTACATTGTTCACCATCGCCATTAGTGTGTTGAGATCATCCGGAGCGCCCCACGGTACCCCCATGCAGAGTTGCACCATCACGGGCGCAGGGAGTATTCCTTCGTCAACTAATTGACGGGCTAACCACAAATGGCCCGTGTCGAAAGCTTCGATTTCAGCCTGTACACCCAATTGGGCAATCATGTGACCCATCGCACGCAACATGCCCGGCGTGTTTGTCATCACGTAGTCTGCTTCCGCGAAATTCATCGTGCCACAGTCCAGCGTGCAGATTTCAGGACGGCACTGCGCAATGGGTTCCATCCTTTCAGTCGCACCCGCCATATCTGAACGACTTCCAGGTGGTAACGGTTGTTCCACGGAACCGAGTATTAAGTCACCGCCCATGCCCGTTGTTAGATTGAGTACGACATCGACACTCGATTCACGTATCAACTCCGTAAGTTCGCGATACAACTCCGGATTTCGAGACGGCTCCCCACTTACCGGGTCGCGCACGTGACAATGCACTATGGCGGCACCGGCTTCTGCGGCTTCAATCGCGCTGTCCGCAATTGCTCTGGGACTACGAGGTACGTGGGGGCTCCGTTCCTGAGTCTCCCCAGCACCGGTCACCGCGCACGTGATGAACACTTCTTTATTGATCGACAAAGACATCGTTGGAAGATTATCACTAGTTCGCCTCAAACTATCGGAGTCAAACCCTGTGGCATACACCTCTATCCCCGATGTGTCGTGTATCGTTAACTCGCGTCGTGGAGTTCTCTTAACGCTTGTNTGTCAACCTCTCCATTGGCGAGCAACGGAAGTTCATCAAGCNCGGTAATCTGTTTCGCGATCTCATAATTAGCCAATCGCCTTGCAGTAAATGGCCTGAGCTCTTCGGTATTGGGTAGGTCTCCTTCAACACCCGTGACAGGATTCAACGAGGGGCGTAGCGTTCCACGGTCCTTTGNGTGAAATCGCACCGAATGAATAATCGGATCGTATCTCCAATCTTTTTCGCATTCGTGCTCCTGATGGGTCGGCCNGCCGANGCCCACATTTTCGACATTGACGGAAACGGGGAACTCGAAGCGCTCACTGATGGACTGCTCGTTTTACGACACCTGTTCGGTTTTTCAGGTTCCAGTTTGACAGAAGGAGCCATAGCAGACGGTGCAGAACGAACGGACGTTGTGGAGATTCAATCGCACCTTGAGTCATACGCCTTGTACCTCGACATTGACGCCGACGGTCAAACCGATGCCCTGACCGATGGTCTTCTCTTACTGCGCCATCTGTTCGGGTTTCAGGGATACAACATGACCGAAGGCGCTATCGGCGCGACCGCCACGCGAAGAGCTGCAGATCACAGCATCATTCACACCTATATCGCCGATCCGACTGCCTACCTAGGCGAGATCCTGANAGGCGACACGGGTAATGACACTTTATCCGGCGATGCCGGCAACAACACGATCTATGGGTTCGGTGGTAACGATACCTTAGATGGCGCCGCGGGAGTCGACACCTTGTTTGGCGGCGATGGTGACGATGTCTTGTATGGAGGTGACGATGACGACGGCCTAAAAGGCGAAATCGGGGACGACGTCCTTTATGGTGGTAACAGACGCGATATCTTATTCGGTGGGGGCGGAGACGACGCCTTGTATGGTGGCGACGAAGACGACGCCCTGCTAGGCGAAAGCGGTAATGACACGCTTGATGGCGGTGATGATACCGACACGCTTACCGGAGGAGACGGCAGTGACACCTTCGTCATCCGCGAAGGCGATGGCTCATCCGGCTTTATCTTTGCCAACAGGATTACTGATTTTGAAGACGGCGTTGACCGTATTGGTTTNGATAACGGTTTGGCTTTCAGCGATCTCACNATAGTCCAAGGNACCGCCGGTTCGTTTACCCTTGGCGGTGCCGGNTCAACCTTCTACTACGACTACACTGGTCATACGCTNGTCAGGGTCAGGGCTACAAGTGAATACTTACTCGTCATCGAGAACACCGCTAGGAGCACTGTGAATACAGATGATTTTTCGTCCTTCTGAGTCGGTNATNCGAGCACCAAGCCCGGGCGCGATGACAGGTTNCGCGAGAACCGNATAAATTAGGACGGAAGGAAGTTGAATTAATGNATTGCGGCCTCTCCTCTCGACGCCTATTCCATTATTTCCTCATCCATCAGCTTGATACTCCATTGTGGCGAAGTCCGGTCGATGTCATCTAGTATCTTTCTAAGTCATATTCAAAGCTAACGACGAAAACCNATAAAATCAACATCTTATGAACGATACCTTTGTTTTTACAGAATATAGGGACGACTTCGAGTTTGAGCTGCTTAGGTTATGGCGAAAGTCTATAAGCAAAGCCATAGGTGTCGAAGAAGACACGAGATTGGAAGCGGTGAACGAGCATCTTGAATTTCTTCGATCGCTCAATCATGAATTCATACAAGTCGCTCTTGAAGCAACCAGTCGTATGGTTATTGGTTTTATGAGAGTCGAAGAACACGTGATAAGAGATCTCTTTATTCATGTGGATTATCAACGCCAGGGGCTGGGCTCTCGATTCATTCAACAAGCAAAGAAAGAAAATGATTTTCTTTCCTTAAGTACTTTCGAGTTAAATAAAGGAGCCCAAAAATTTTACGACGTCATGGGGTTTGTAATAACTGATCGCGGATTTGCTAGTTTTGAAGGCAACTCTTGGGCAACGAGCAAAGACCAGCTTGCTGACATTACCTATGAGTGGAGAAGAACCTAAAGTTACTTATAAAGGTGTCACACATTTTNCCCGCGAAAACAGCCTAGCAAATACCTGCCCATAACAGGCTACGACGAGCGACGAANCGACAAACGCNGTCATAGCAACGAAATAGATCGTTCCGTTAGGTAGAGGCAGGCACCGGTCTGCGCCGCCCGCATTCCGAACAAGCCAAAGTTATTTGCCACTTGATGCCGGTCAGCGGCTTGATCGATGAGGATGGTGCATACTGTTCTCTGGTTCGCTACGTTTCTAGCGCGAAGGCATTCGTTATAGGAGGTGAAATGACCCTAACTGTTGAAGCAGAAGTGCGTTATCTCAATGACGAGTGGCGTCACCGAGCAGGGTTGGCCAGCATCGGCAGTCGTGAGTCTAGACGCGCAAATACCCGCAAGCACAATGTGTTCATACGTGATGCGCGCGCTAAGCGCGATGAATTAAGTCTCGATGTAAACGGCTTTGCGCTAGTCGATCACGTATCGGCAGTTACGAACTTTGGCGACGAGGATTCAGTTAAGTCGTCGTACTACGCNGAAATCGAGCGATTAACACGGGAAGTTAGTGGTGCCAATGAGGTGTTTATCACCAACCATGTAGTTCGGACCGAGGACAAGTCCAATTTCAATAGCGCGTATGCCCGATTTCTCCATTGCGATTACAGTTTAAAAGATCCGCGTTCTGCCTCCCTTAAGACTCTTGAATCACGCCNTCTCGATCCAGCCGACTACGAAACTGCGGATTTTGCTTGGTACAACTCGTGGCAGCCTTTTGACCATGAGGCGCGGAACAANCCTCTTGCAGTAATCGACGCTACAACGCTTGCCGAAAACGACATCGTCGACTACTACTACACGGGCAATAACGCTTCAAATAAATCGTCGATGCCTCTGTTTAATCCCAGGCACGAGTTGTGGTATTTCAACCGGATGCGGACAGACGAGGTTCTCTTCATTAAACAACTTGATACACGTGACGGCTATGCTCAAGCGTGTCCTCACACGTCGTTCGATGACCCAAATGTTCCACAAGACGTGCCCCCGCGTCGAAGCGTCGAAGTACGATTGTTAGCCGTTTTTCGCTGAGCCTGTGTAATTTGCGCAGGTTTTGTATGTGAACCAAGCTCAAGAAGCATGGCGGGTTTCGGCGAGAGCGAAGGGTTGTAGGCCGTGAAACCCTATNCGCTCCTCTTCAGCTGTCGAAAACCGGATTGCACGTATCGCGGCCGACCCGACTCATCCTCGTTCGTAAAGTACCAGCCGATCTTGTCAAGCTCGGCATTGCCGCCGTCAAGCCGCGCCGTTCCGGAGTCCAGAAACACGAGCGGCAACGCTCGCTTATAGCCGGGCTGGCCCGTGTCACGATCGGTGCTCGAAAGCATTAGACGGTCCTTCTTGCACTCGATGTCAACTATGGATCCCATGTTCTCGTAGCGGCCTTCGAATCNTCTGTAGTCCGGTTGGTCTGCTAGAGGGGCAGGAAGCACCGGNGGTTCTGCTAGTACAAGGGGNCNGATCACCTCGTTGCAGACNTCGTCAAAGAGCAATCCCGCACGACCGCCATTGGTCAACAGCGCGACGGCGATACCCTTTTCAGGAAAGATCCGGAGATACGCAAATTGACCGATCGTCCCGCCATCGTGCCCATAGACGCGCTGGCCATTCCAATTCATGAGAAACCAGCCAAGACCCCATCCGGTGACCCCGTGTGGCGCATGTCGAGGCAGCTTGATTTGACGGCGCTGCATGGCACGAGCAGAACGGCTGGTCAGCATGCGCGAGCCGCTCCCCAATCTACCGGCGTTTAGATGCAGCCTGGCAACCTGCAAAAGATCGTTAGCCGACATGCTCGGCACCGACCCCGCTGCCGCTTGCCCGAATGACAGATACGGTCTCGTGCTCGCTTGCCAGCCTCTGGTAGGACTGCGGGGCACGTGGCCAATCGCACAATTGAACCTGATAGCGTGCTCTGGACTCGCGAACGCGTGCTTCATACCGAGTGGCTTGAATAGGTGATCAACCATCACCTGATCGAACGGTTTATTACGCACCACTTCCAACACCCGACCCAAGGCAGCGAATCCGAGGTTGCAATAACTCATCATCGCGCCGCGCTCGAAGAGGCTTGGGACCATGGTGCATCGGTCCATAAAGCGCCGTATCGATTCATCGCCACGTCCCGTATCCACAAAGAGGTCACCGTCGATGCCGCTTGTGTGACAAAGAAGTTCACGAATCGTGACGGTTTGGCTCACGTCCAATCGTGCGACCCGGAAGTCCGGGAGATATTCGACTAGCGGAGCATCCAGGCCTACCAATCCTTCATCGACGAGCTGCATCACAAGTGTGGCGGTGAGCGGCTTCGTGATCGATCCGATCTGAAACACTGCGTTGTCAGTCACAGGAATTTTCGAATCGAGATTGACGACACCGGCTTGGGCGCGTCGAACGATTCTGTCGTTGCGTAAAACGGCAAAACTAGCCCCCGGGACATCATGACGCCGGATCGACTTTCGCAAGAAAGCAGCGAGACCTTTCTCATTCAACATGGTCTACCCCTGGGAGCCCTGATTTAATCCACTATCCATACGCAGACCGGAAGATGCAATCATGACCCGCATTGCGATCGCAGGCGTAGTCCATGAGACGAATATAGTACTAGTTAGGTGAGAGGCCGTTCCACAAATTCGATGTGAACCCATCGCTTGAGGCTATCTAAATCGGCGCTCCTGATCCCTCGACTAAGAGGTTCTCCTTCGCCCTGCCCTTAACCCAACCGAGAGAATTACTCGACGAATATCCGATCACCTGTTTAGCCCTGTCCGATAGTTTCTCAGCTATTTCCGGGGGGATAGATAAGTACTGATTTTCCTCTTGTCTAAGCCAATCGGGGATGAACGAATGAAAAAATCCGGTTCGCCGTTCTGAAAGTCGGCTTTTCCCAGCACCATGCAGAGTGCGTGAAAGCCACATGACGGCAGAGCCTTTGGGCATGACGGCTTGAGCTATCTCATTTTCCTTTGCAATTCGATCTTCTGACCAGGTGTGGCTTCCAGGCACAAGACGGGTGGCACCATTTTCCTCGGAAAAGTCGGTGGCCGCCCACATGACGGACACCACGAATTCCCGCATCTTGGGGATATAGCCGATGTACGGCTGGTAAATCGCGTTCTCTCGGTGGAGCACCTGGTTTTCATTGCCCTCACGCACTTCCAACATGACGGAAGCGCCGAGATTGTAATGATCACAATTCGGTCCTCTGTCGGGATCCGACACTTGCCACACCAGCTGACTACTTTTTTGTTCATTTTCCGTGATAGCCCACAAACCATCACCAACAGTCGGGCGATCTGCCTGTGGCGAATTTGACGCGTCGTCGATGGGTTGGAGCGCCATCGTTCGCTTCGGCAATAGCATCGCATCAACGATCTCTAGCACTTTCGGATGAATCAACAATTCTTCCGCAAAAATAGAGCTCACGGCGGCAAGGGCGCCGACCGTCCTGTTGCCGTCAGGCCAGAGATGGGTAGACGATTTTTGAGCTGCCTCCGGAACGTTCTCCTGTATCTCTTCGTATACCGAATCGAGTAAATCTGGCGGTGCAAGGTTTTGTAATATGACGCCCCCTTCCCGCTTCAATGTATTGGTAATTTCTTGTACGGATTCGTCAGGTTCAAACGATGATAGGGATACCCTCATAATTTCGTTCCGTCGATTAAGTTGTACGCACCCACACCGTCAAAGGCGATTGAGGAGAGTCTCAAAACGAGTGCCGGGGACGAATCCGACGCATCCAACAACACCTCATCGGTTGCGATGCTGAGATCATACTGCAACGGAGCAAACGCCTGCTCTTGAAGACCGATGACATGTTTCGGCGTGAGGCGTACGTTTGTATGCACTAGGCACTCGTTTTACAGATCTTCTTGTAGCAAACGCGTTGGGCATCGGTAATGAATATTAGAAAAGCCAATGAGCGAGATATAGACAGCATTACCGAGGTTGTTTCGCTTGCCTTTGATGCAGAACAGTACTTACTGGGCGAAAAGGTTATTGAAGCGACGTTGGTGCGCGAGCTTATTCACGATAACGACGTCATCGTCAGCCTGGTGGCCGAAGATCCGCAAATAATCGGCCACATCTTTGTATCACCCGTATCTCTTACTCCGGTCATGCGATTATCTTGTGGTCAGGTGGCCCCCCTATCCGTGCATCCCGACCAACAAACTCGAGGGGTCGGCAGCTCGCTCATGTGGGCCGCCATCGATGAAAGCAAAGCGAACGGGTTAGACGCGCTGTTCTTGTTAGGTGACCCAAACTATTACCGTCGTTTTGGTTTCGTACCTTCTAACGTCGACAACGTCTACCGAACAACGGGGCAGTTTCAACAATTGGAGCTCAACGCCGGCTGCATCGAATCCGTAACAACGTACGCACATTTAGCCCCAGCTTTTTCTAGACTGGGCCTTTAGGCTCTCAACGCAGGCGACGTGTTCGCCTCGTCAAGCTGTTTGCGGATCGCCAATGTCGGCAACAATCGTCTGCCGCCAATAATGATTAAGATGTGATGACCACCTGCGGAGAACCTATCATGTCCAGCGTGAATCGCGACCTACTCATCAGCGCCGATTCACATGTGGCAGAAAACAAAGATCTGAGGATTCGTCTTCCTGAGCACTTGCGCGAACGGATGCCGCTACTGGTGCCCGGCACGGGTGGCGACCTCGACGACGAGACGAACGGTGAGATCAGGAATCGCTCTTCCTGGAAGAAGCTATCGGTGCGGGACCGTGAGCTAGAGTTCCGCTCCGATCCTTCTCTCGGCACGGACCTGGATCGCCGCATGCGTGATATGGCCCGAGAAGGCGTGGATGCCCAGGTGGTCTTCCCCAACATCGCGTTGAATTTCGGTGGCAGTCGCCAGACGCGGGAATACGCTAAAACCTTCGCACGCGCTTATAACGAATACGTACGCGAAACCTTCGCGCCGGCCTCCAAAAGATTCAAACCGGCTGCCATGATTCCGACCGATGACATCGAGGACACGCTGGCTGAAGCTCGAAAGTGCATAGACGACGGCTTCGCAACGTTGTTTCTGCCCTGTGTCGTGCCGTGGCAACCGTACCGCTTGAAGCTATATGAACCGCTCTGGAGCATGGTAGAGGAAGCTTCCATACCACTCACTTTTCATGTCTTCAGCGGCAATCTTGCGTTAGGCGGCGAGTTCGCAGATCCAGGCCACATGAGTGAGGAGCGTCTCGCGCTCGCGATCAATCAGGGCAAAGACCGTGTCAAGCACACAGAACAACTCGACACGGTGATCGGCATGGCCGCCGGCATGGCGCCAATTCTCGAGCTCACATCGTCGGGTGTGTTAGAACGTCATCCCAAACTACGCTTCGTCATCACCGAATCCGACTGCGGTTGGCTCGCGTGGGCGTTGCAAGCCATGGATCAGATGCAGCGCCGGCGCCACTTATATCGCACCGATCTGCCTCTACGCGCTAGCGAGTATTTTCTTCGCCAAGGTTTCGTCACGATTACCGACGATCCTGTTGCGCTTAACAACGTCGGCTTCACGGGCTCGGACTGCATGCTATGGGGCAACGATTATCCCCACGACGAAGGTACCTGGCCCGAGAGTCATGCGAGCATTAACGCGATCCGAGAGTGCTTGGGGGATGCTGCCGGTAAGGTACTACACGGTAATGCTGCCGATCTTTATGGTTTCGATCTCGACTATTTGGCCGCGGCGCACGAGGAAATAACCTCACTTGCCTCGTAACTCCAACGCAGTTTTAGTGACTTTGGAATTAAATCGTTATTCAACCCTTTAGAGCCAGTGGCGTAGCCGAGAACAGCACCGGAGCCTATGTGCGTACCGCGAGCGCGGTGGCGAGACCAGAATACCGTGGTTGATCAATAGCCAACTGGTTGGCCACAGTGTCACGCAAGTGGGCGATCACGCTATCCTGATCTAGCGGCATTGAGGCATCACGCAAGGCATTAACGAGCCGCCATCGGAGATCCGAAAGGTCGTCGTTACTTGCAAAGATCACGCGCAGTCGTTCGAGCTCAAGTCGCCTATGCTCGGCGCCGAGAGAACCATCGCGCAAGATGATATCGAGCGAGTTACCGGCGACCCGCGACAGGAACTGAGTGCGTCCACTAGAGGAGTCCATCACGTCAGCCCGAAGGAAGTCGCGCACGCTGACGAGTAGCTCACCGATACCCGGCATCTCATCGTCTGCCTGGTCCGGTGGATCGATGAGTGTGACCGGTCCCCGTATGATCAGGTTAACGCAGTCGATCTGAGCTTCAGAGCAACGTCGACCAATGGCGGGACGCTCCACCGTCTTGTCGGGACCAACGCGAAAATGTTCCGCCATGACAAGGGTAGTCACCGCCCACCAGAATGAGCCATAGACCTCCCAGAATCTAACGTGGTCTCGATCGAGTTTTCGATCGCAGATCGATTCGTAACCCTCGGCCAGGTCCTCGTACATACCAAAACCGCCGACGGGTAAATCGGCACGACCGAAACGCCAAGAGTTGGTGCAAATCCACCCGAGATCGCGCATCGGGTCGCCAATGTGAGATATCTCCCAATCAAGCACGCCTACGATACCTGTGGAGTCGACCATCAGGTTGCCATTGCGAAAGTCATTGTGGACGAGTGTGACTTCGTGTTGAACGGGCAAGTGATCCAGCAACCAGCGTGCCGAGTAGTCGATCATCGGTTGCGGGGTATTGAAACGTTTATAACGCTCCCAGGTTTGATTGACGAGAATCTCGGGAGTTTGTGTCTGCAATTTTTCGTCCAGCCCAGTCGCTTCAATGTCGATGGCATGGATACGCGCGAGAATCTCGCCGCATTGTCGGGCAAGGTTGGGCCGAACGCCTTCGAATTCGGGGGAACGAACGATGCGCGCGCCAAGGGTTTCACCTTCAAGCCACTCCATGATGAACCCCTCACCGAGACCGTCTCGATCCTTCAAAACGTAATCGACTTTAGGTTCTGGCACTAACGCTTCACGCGCTTTACTGATAAGTAGCGCCTCGGTTGCTAGACCGACGGATTCCTGTAGATCGCTATCGACCTCAGCCCCTGTCCCGTCGACGGCTCGACGTAGACACAGCGGCCTATTGCCGCTCGCATCGGTGATCATAAGTTTATAGGTTTCTTGGCTAGCGCCGCCCGACAATCGCTCGGTCGATACCAGACCTGTGCAGCCTGGTATCTCGCGGGTGAGAACGCGAGCCAGGCTTTTCTCAAATACCGCGCTCATTCAACTTTCCTCAACGCCCTTGGGCGCACGTTGCTGCATGTAGCCGAACATGTAGCCTGCGACGCGACGCATCTGAATTTCCTCCGAACCTTCGGTAATGCGGTAGCGGCGGTGGTGGCGGTATATGTGCTCGAAGGGCTTGTGCCGGGAATAGCCCAGGCCGCCATGCACCTGCATCGCTCGATCAGCGGCTTCGCAACAAAGGCGATTTGCCCAATAGTTGCACATCGACACCTTGTCCGAGACAGAAAAGGCGCCGTTTTTGTCCATCAACCATGCTGTCTTGTGGATAAGCGCCCGAAGCATCTCACACTGAGTCTGCAGTTCGACCAGTGGGAACTGGATTCCTTGATTACCGGCTAGGGGTTTCCCGAACGGTTTACGCGCCCGCGCATAGGTCACGGATTCGTCAATACAGAACTGTGAAGCTCCCAGGCTGGATGCCGCCTGGCGGATACGGTTCTCGTTAAAGAAATGTTGCACGACCTGGAGGCCACGACCTTCCCCACCGAAGATTGAGGCGTGAGGGACACGTACGTTCGTGAACGAGACACGGCCGTGGTCCGTCGGCATGTTGAAGGTCCAGAGCATTTCCTCGATCTTGACACCTGGGGAGTCCATGGGCGTCAAGAACGCGGTGATACCGCTTCCGTCGCCGGCTTCACCGCTGACTCGGGCCATGACCATATCGTATTTCGCCGTATGGATACCGGTGTTCCACGTTTTCTCACCGTTGATGATCCACTCGTCACCCTCACGGACCGCGCGGGTTTCCATGTGCGTAGCATCGGATCCGTGGTCAGGCTCTGTGATACCGAACGCAAAACCGCGCCGACCTTCTGCTAGATCGTTGATCCACTCTGCCTTCTGCTCTTTCGTTCCATATTCCAGCATCAATAACAGCCCAATGTTATTACCCACGATGGAATGCTCGTTCTGCAGGTCGTTGTGCAGCCCTAAACCTTTGGCCGCGAGATGCTCGCGGATAATTGCCATGCCTAGATTGGTGCCATCCATACCACCGTACTGCTTGGGGAATGGATAGCGATAAAAGCCGGCATCATCCGCCAGGCGTTTAGCCTTCGCCAACAGCGCCTCCCACGCTACGTTCGGCAGTCCATCGCGTTCCCAATCGGTTCGCGCATCCTCACGACGGTGGTCGAAAAAACGTACGTTGTCGTCAGTCTGCTCGAGCGGTCTGATCACCTCGTCTATGAAACTGTCGAGGCGTTTCAGCAGCGTCGTGACATCTTCCGGAATGTCGAAGTCCATGGCTTACCTTTTTTCAGAAATCGTCAGATGCTAAACACTAGCAAAGTAGGTGTGGTGTAGCAGAGAAGGACCTCGCGAATTTGGACACCCCATGCCTTCTTAGCAGCCATGACAATCTGAGGTGAGGGGCGTAGGTTTGGGGTCGCGAACCACCAAGGGTAATTCAAGGAGACTAACGTAGCGACATGAAGATAAGCATAGTGCCTACTTTGCGATACCAGGATTGCAAAAAAGCCATTGATTGGTTGTGTCTCACCTTTGGATTTGAAAAGCACCTGATCGTTCCGAGTGAGAGCGGTGGTATTACCCACGCTCAACTCGTTTGCGGGATGGCCATGATTATGTTGGGAGATGGCCATAGAGAAGCTGACGACCCGTACGGAAAACTCAATAGTTCGCCCCTGGAATTGGACGGTCAAAACACAGCCGGCATCTATATGGTTGTGGAAGATGTGGACGCCCATTACGCGAAGGCACGAGCGGCAGGAGCCGAAATCTTTTCGGATATCGCTGATCAGGCTTATGGAGGTAGAGGGTATGGTTGTATAGATTTAGAAGGCCACCTCTGGAGTTTTGGCTCTTACGATCCCTGGGCATAGTATTTGCCGTCGGACTGTAGAGCGTCTGCCATGAACGACAAGATACAACACCCCCGAGTCCAATCGACCTTGCATCTAATTGATGCCTGGCTAGAGTCCGAACAGTGTTACGCANAGTTGCCCGGGCTTTCCGCCGGTCTTGTCGTTGACCAAGAGCTNATCTGGAGCGGAGGTTACGGACACGCCAATCCTGCGGAAAAAATACCGACCACCGCAGACACGCTCTACAGTATCTGTTCGATCTCAAAACTGTTTACCAGTATTGCCGTCATGCAACTACGCGATGCCAAAGTTTTGCAGTTGGCGGACCCAGTGCAGCAATTCCTTCCTTGGTTTGAAATCACGCNGCCAAACGATGAAAGCNCGCCGATCACCATCGAGTCGTTATTAACGCATTCGTCCGGTCTACCGCGAGAATCCGACTTCCCCTACTGGTCACCACCCGATTATCGCTTCCCCGATCAGAACGAAGTCANAGAGCGGCTTAGTGGTCAGTCCATGCTCTATCCAGCNGACACCTACTGGCAATACTCAAACTTAGGTCTCACTATCGCCGGCGAAATCGTCGCCGCAGTTAGCGGTCTTTCCTACAGTGAATACGTCACCAAAAACATTATCGAACCGCTGGGTCTCGAGAGTACACGCCCATTTTTCCCCGACGACCTACATGGTACAGACCTCGCGATCGGGCATTCGGCTCGGGATCGAAACGGAGACCGNCAAGTCGTACCGTGTTTCGATACCAAAGCGATATCGCCGGCCGCGGGTTTCACATCAAGCGTAAGAGATCTTGCTTCCTTTGCGTCCTGGCAGTTTCGCTTGTTGGCAGGGGGTCCGACGGAAGTTCTCTNCGCTAGCACCTTAAGGGAAATGCATCGCGTGCACTGGATCGACCCCGACTGGCGCACATCGTGGGGCCTCGGTTTCTTCGCCGAACGCCATGGAACATCGACACTTGTTGGTCACGGCGGNGCATGNCCCGGATACCTTACCGACTTGGTAATCGATCCAAAGCATAAATTGGCCGCGATCGTCATGATCAACGCGTGTGGTCGCGCGCCCGATGCCTATTCACGTCGGGCATTAAGTATGCTGAAAGAGGCATTGGACGAAGCGAGTGGGCCTGCCCNGGAGGCGCCCGACTTCTCTTGTTATGCCGGGCTCTACGATGCCAAGCCGTGGAGTGGGGAGTTATTTGTTTTCCCGTGGCTCGATCGACTAGCCGCGACGGGTTTTCCAACCGCAAACCCAATGCAGGAATTCTTTAAGCTCTCCCCCGATGGAACCGATAGCTTTCGGCGAGTTCGAGACAACGATGAAGGGCTTGGNGAGGTCTACCACTTCAATCGCAACGCTGACGAAGAGATCGAGTCGTTAACGAGACACAGCTCGGTACTGCGAAAAATCACCCCGACGTGAGCGCGGACTCATGATTGATCTGTCCAGGTTCGGCATGCGAACGCCCCGACCGATGAAGCACACAAGAAATTCTTTCTAGGTNGTTGCACCGGATTTGGACTGGTCGNGTATCCAGTTGCCGTGGAATCCATATGGCACCCGAACCGGGAGGTGGACGCTGGCCACCGGACCGCGCTCCAGATCTTGAGCGTCGAATATCGCTAAATCGCTGGCGTCCCTGTTTGTGTCGTAGACATAGGTCATCAGATACCCATCATCCTCGGATCGGGCCGATGCACGAGGGATGAATACGGGCTCCGNNCCNTGCTGGCCCGNGTTNAATGAAAACTGAGTCGCNACACCTTTTNNTACGTCGTGTTTGTAAATCGCCGGNAANCCNTACTTGGCGTCAACGGCAACGGCATAACCAAAGCGNTNNGGNTTGCCATTGAGATCGGGATGACACCGCGGNAATTCCTGAGGCCGTTCATCNACNATCTCTTCNCTCANGGNTCGCGATACCGGNTTGATNGTCCANCGATCGAGTCNNGGTAAGCNGTCGCCGAACGGTCCGTNNGTATCGCTTTNNAACATCTTGTCGTANCGAANAANNTCGATGACNACNCGNCCCTCGGNATCTTCNTANGCATTCATCGGATGGTAGGCATAATTCGGCTTAACGGAACTCCAAATAATGTTGCGGTCATCGCCTTGGCGGGGGACGAGGCCGATCCGGGCTTCGTGGTCATCGTTCCAACGAAATGGAAAGCTCGCGCCCGTGCCGAGCGCGAGGAAACTCATCGTGACCGGAAGATCGTAAATCACTGCATAGCGCTGCGTAATGCTCATGTTATGAATCATGCTCATGCCAGGCAGTGGGATCTTCGTTTCCGATTTCAATGCGCCAGCACGATCGATAACCACGTACCTGACATGGTCTCTGAGGGTCGCCCAGTCATAGCAAACAGCATGCAGATCACCGGTATCCGGATCCAATTGCGGATGGGCAGTGAATCCGCCGCCCATTTTCATATCGTCATTCACGCTTGTCAGCTCATAATCGAGCTCGACCGGCAAGCTGCCGGATTCAACGATGGCTAGAGTTCTTCCCGCGTGCTCTATGACGCTGGTATTAGG
>PBGU01000002.1 GCA_002719135.1 Gammaproteobacteria bacterium | reverse complement strand
TGAAGCCGGGCCCCCCGGCCAGATGGCCCCAGATAGACTCGATGGGGCGGAGTTCAGCATTGGGCATCTGGGCAACTTCGGCCTCGTTATCCTCCGGAGGAAAGTACAGGTCCGTCCGGCCCGGCATCACGATCGCCTTGGCTTTGATGGCGCCGAGCGCCTTGCTGAAATCCCCGTTGTAGAGATGGTTGTTGCTGATATCGGCGTTCTGCCAGGTCCAGATCATCGACAGCAGGTCGTTGGCGTCGGCGCTGGTCCTCCGGGCCTCCCAGAAATTCACCAGGTAGTCTTCCAGCGATCCGTACCCCAAGTCCAGATAGACCTCTTGTCGGTAAAAGGCCTGGGATACAGCCCAACCGGCATACACCCGCCCCATGGCNCGGAGCCCGGTCAATGGGGGTTTCTCGTATGAGCCGCCCGCCCAGGCGGAATCGGCGGTGATGGCCGACTTGACCCCCTCCAAGAACACGAAGTTGTGGCGGGACGTCCTGGCCGAACCGCAGACCGGCACGATACGTTCCACCATTTCCGGGTAGAGAGCGCCCCATTTATAAGTCTGCTGGGCCCCCATGGACCAGCCAGTCACCAGCGCGATCTTGTCGATTCCGAATACCTCGGTGACCAAGCGGTGTTGGCAGGCCACATTATCGTAGAGGCTCACACGGGGAAACCGGGCTCGGTTGTAGGGCGGGGCGGCGTTGCTGGGAGAAGATGACACGCCGTTTCCGAAAAGGTTGGGGACGATNATGAAATACTTGTTGGGGTCNAGGNCCCGGCCTTCGCCGATCATCCCCTCATTCTGGGTGTGCCGCCCTCCGAAGAAGGTCGGGAACACCACCACGTTGTCCTTGCTGGCGTTCAGTCGACCGTGGGTCTTGTAAGCCAGCTTAGCCTCGCGAAGGGTCTCACCTGATTGCAGGTCCAAATCACCCGCCTCAAATATCTCGTATTCCGCTCCATCGGTCGCCAATAGTTCCGCTCCTTGTCGCAGTCTCGGTAAGCCGTGGGCAAGAATACCACGAGTCCGTTTTCCCGGTCACGGGCGGGCTCTATCACTCTCCAATCAGACGGTGGGAAGTGATTGAACGGAATTTCTTCGCCGATCGATCGNCGGAGGCAGCGGTGCTNAGGTTCGNTGTANCATGTGCCAAACAAAATAAATCGGTGCACTATCTCGACGAACAGCACGCCTCGCAAGTCTGNACTCATCGGCCGCCGACTGGAGTTGGCCGGACTGACCGCTACTTTGGACGACGCCCTAGCAGGCCGGGGACAGATGGTGATGCTGGCAGGCGAGCCCGGCATCGGCAAGACCACGCTGGCCCAATAGTTAGCGCGCGACGCTCAGAACCGCGGTGCGCAGTCGAAGTCCTGCGCCTCGTCAGCGGCGGCAAGACAAACCGGGAGATCGGAGAGTAACTTTTCATCAGCATCAAGACCGTCGGCAATCACGTGGGCAACATCCTCACCAAGACCAACTCGGCCAACCGCACCGAGGCGGCCACCTCTGCGAATCAGCACGGTTTGGTGACGCCTGACGACGAAGAGAAATAACGGCTGTCCAGCCCCCGACACTCGCCACATTCTTTCAAGCACCCGCGCGATTGACTACATCCAGCCCAGCTTTTAGACTTGCCTCGCAATCCCCATCCCAGAAGTTCCTTGGAGGAATCCCCATGGCCCCAGACCCAGTAAATATCTTCGAGTACGAAGAGATCGCTAAAAAACAACTCAATAAGGGCGATTACGATTTCATCGCCGGAGCCGCCACCGACGAGATCACTCTCCGGCGCACCCGCGAGGTCCTGGACTCCATCATCATGAAGCCCCGGATGATGGTGGATGTGAGCCAACTCGACCTCGGCACCACGGTTCTAGGCCAGAAGATCAGTTTCCCTGTCATGCTGGCCCCCGCCGGAAACCACGGCGCAGCCCACATGGAGGCCGAATTGGCCACGGTCAGGGCCGCCGGTAAAGCGGACACGCTAATGGTATTGAGCTCTCATTCGGCCAAGACTCTTGAGGACGTGGCCGAGGCCGCAACCGGGCCCATCTGGTTCCAGCAGTATTTCTTCAAGGACCGGGAGTTGACCCTGGGCATGGCCGCCCGCGCCAAAGAGGCTGGATACAGCGCCCTCTGCCTCACCCTCGACGCTAAGATCGTGCCCAAACGGGAGCGGAATATACGAAACGACTATGTGGGCCCCGTCTCGCCCAACTATGCCCATCTGGACCTTGGCACCCACTCTTGGAAATTCGCCGCTGACGCCCCGGCCGGGCCATCCGACATCCGCGACCAAGCCACCACCTGGACCGACCTTGAGTGGCTGGCCGGCGAGACCAAGTTGCCCATCGTCGTCAAGGGGATCATGACCGGAGAGGACGGCCGCCGGGCCGCTGAATCTGGCGCTAAGGCAGTCATCGTCTCCAACCATGGGACGCGGTACCTGGACACCACTTTCACGACCATCGAGGTGTTGCCCGAAGTTGTGGAGCAGGTTGCCGGAAAGGCTGAGGTCTACATGGACGGTGGCATCCGCCGGGGAACGGATATCGTCAAAGCCCTGGCCCTGGGCGCACGGTCCGTGTTGCTGGGCCGTCCCCTTTTCTGGGGACTGGCCGTGGACGGCGAAGACGGCGTCAGTTCGATGTTGGAGATACTTCGCGACGAACTAGCCGCCACCATGGGCATGTGCGGCCGCTCCAGCATCGATAGCATCGACCTGGACACCCTGGGCGGCATCTCGCCCCTGCAGCAATTGTTCGACAGAAAGTAGGCGGACCGATCATCAAACAAGGAGACAACCCAAAATGGCCACAGTAGGCACCGGTAAATACACTTACGACGTGATTGAAAACTGGGGCAAATTGCCCGCCGGCGATACCTTTGGGATGGTGAGCGCCATCGCCACCGACTCGAATGACCGGGTGTTCGCCTTCCAGCGCAAGGACCCTCCCATGCTCATCTTCGACCGGGACGGGAATCTCACGGACTCCTGGGGCAACGGCTCATTCGAATTTGCCCACGGCATCCACATCGCCAACGACGTGGTCTACATCACCGACCGCAACACTTCGGTCTGCATCATGTACACGCTGGACGGCAAGCCCATCCAGATGTTGGGACGCCACGGGGTTCACTCGGACACCGGCTGCGAGAACCCCGGAGACCTGGTTCCAAGGGCCGCTGGGCCATTCAACTACCCCGCCGAGCTTGTGCCTTCGGCTTCCGGTGACCTCTATGTCGCCGACGGCTACCGTAATTCCCGGGTGCACCGTTTTTCCGCGGACGGCCAGCTAAAGAAGTCTTGGGGAGAGCCCGGCAAAGGCGGACCCAACGAATTTCACCTGCCCCACAGCCTGCTAGTTGACGGTGACAATGTGGTGGTCTGCGACCGTGAAAACGACCGCATTCAGATCTTCGGATTGGACGGCGAGTTCAAAGAGATCTGGGACGACATCCAACGCCCCATGGACATCTCGATGGATACAGACGGCAACTATATGGTTAGCGAAGGTCAGCGCGACAATTCGGCCCGGATCAGCATCCTGGACAAGAAAGGCGGGGTACTTTCCAGGTTCGATTGCCGCGGATCCGGTCACGGCAGTTGGATAGATTCTCGTGGCGACATCTATCTGGGCGGGGTCCCCGACGCCATCGACAAGTATGTTCGCAAGGCGTAATCGATTTCCATAGACCAAAATTCATGGAGAAAGATCATGTCAGAACAGAACAAGGCCTTTTTTCAGCAATTCATTGACGGGATGAACGCCAAAGACCCAGATTTCGTTGACCGCTTCTCGACCCGAATTTCATCGAGCACGACCCCGAACCCGGTGTGGAGCCGGGGATCGACGGGATCAAGCAGATGATGAACATGTTCTATTCTGCTTTCCCGGACCTCAAGGTGACCGTCAACCAATTGGTTGCTGAAAGGGACTTGGTGGTGGGGCACATGACCACCGAGGGCACTCAGACCGGTGAGTTCATGGGCATACCGGCCTCAGGCAAAAAGATCTCCATCACCGAGATGAACATGGTCCGGATATCCAATGGCAAGGCTGTGGAGCACTGGGGTCTGGCCAACGCCATGGTCATGATGCAGCAATTAGGCGTGATTCCCGAGCAGTAGGCCACCAATATGGAACACATAGTCGAACAACTGAAAAAAGTACGTGAGTCCTTGGCGCCCGAAGAATGGCGCGACGCCCGCATCTACCGCCACATCGACGAATACAAGCTGGACTTCACCCTGATCGCCACCAAGATCAGCTCCGGCCAACTCCACTACTACGTGCCGGACACGGGTGTTTTCGCGCCGTTGAATCTGTCCGGATAGGGGCGGCTGTCCATGATTTGACCCAAATGAAAAGCCCCGGTGGTTTCACTGGGGCTTATTCGTGTCGATCGGAAATCTCCGGCTGAATCGTCAGCAACTGCGGGGCTCGCTTGCTCCCGTGACGGGTCTTTGTCTGGATCATAGACTCGGTGGAACGCCACTATGATTGCCCCGGCGATCATGATGCCCACAACCGCCAGCGACGCGGTCTGGAAGCCCCGCATGTAGAAGTGCTGGGACTCGCTGGCAGCCATGAGGGCGATGCTTCCCGGCAGCACCATGGCCATGATGATCGACGAGATTGTGGCGCCGGTGATTGCGGTCAACACCTGTCGCCCCATCCGGAGGTTCCGCAAGGGCTGTCCAACAAACTATCATTGCGGTAGATGACATGCTACCCCTTGTATCAATTCCTTACTCGCAAATGCGTTTATGTAGATGCAATCACTGGCGGAAACGATGCTTGGCCAAAGTTTTCTATTTCGCCAATTTGACTCTCAAGTGGGCCAGACTAAAATAGTACCCATACCCATGTTCCCCAGTAATATCTATCGGAGAGATGCAACATGATTACCAGGTTCGGGTCGCTCTATGCGGGACACGTAGACCTCGACGATGTGGGCTACGACGCCACGCCGGTCAATGACCGCCGGCTATCGGACAAGCAATTATCCTCGGTGTTTCCCAAGGCCGAGGCCATCGCTGTCAAGATGGACGAACTCGGCTACGACACATTTTGGTCGGCCGAGCACCATTTCCAGCACGAGGGCTACGAGTGCATCCCCAATCTGCTGATGATGTACGTCCACCTGGCCCACCTGACCAAGAACCTGAGATTCGGCTGCGGGTTCAACGTCAATCCGATGTGGCACCCGCTCCGCCTGGCAGAAGACTACGCCACCGCGGACATCCTCACCCAAGGGCGGGTCATCTTCGGTGTGGGACGCGGCTACCACTCCCGTGAGGTTGACACCTTCGGCGTCCCTAGCACCGACACCGACAACGACGCCAACCGTGAAATGTTCGAAGAGCAGGTCGAGATCATCATGAAGGCGTTCAACGAAGCATCTTTCTCGCATCAGGGCAAGCACTACACCCTCCCGCCCGAGGTGCCCTACCGCGGTTACACTCTGAAGGAGATCACCCTAGTGCCGCGCCCGCGCACCCTGCCCGTAGAGACCTACCAACCGGTAGTCAGCGCCAGTCAGCGGGCCATGGACTTCATGGCCAAACACGGGATCAAAGGAATCGTCGGTGGAGGGGCCGCCACCGGTGGAGCGTCGGACAATGTGGTCAAACAATGGCAGGAAACCCTGGCCAAGAACGGCCGCGAGACCGAGTTGGGCGGCGACCTCATCGTCGGCGTGTCGACCTTCATCGACGACACCGAAGAGAAAGCCAAGAAAGCCGTCAAGCGTTATTTCGAAGAGAACATGAAGATGTTCGCTCCCCTAGGGTTCGTCCGGGGTCTATCCGACGACCAGATCTCAGCCTTGGGGCGAGGGCCCGAAGCCCGGTCGGCTGGACTGCCCACCATCGAGGACGCCATCAAAACCGGGGCCTGGATAGTCGGCCCCCCCGAGCGGGTCACCGAAGGGCTGATGGCACTTCAAGACCGCTTCCCGGGTCTCCAAGAGGTCAACGTGGGCGCCTCCGTGATGAGCACCGAGCAATCGNTTATCTTGGAACAACTTGAACTCTTCGGCAAAGAGGTCATGCCTACATTCAAGAAGCAGGCCAAATAGGTACCAACGGCCCACTACCTTTGATGTATCCTTTATATAAGAAATGCTCATAAGCCGAATTAATCACGGCTGATGCTTGCAAGGAGGAACCGCCGGATGGCAAAAAGCAAAGTCCGCCTGACCGAATTGTCCCACTGTGCCGGTTGAGCCGCAAAGCTCAGCCATGAGGACCTGGTCCAGGTCCTGAAGCACCTCCCCATGGTCAGCCACCCGGACCTCCTGGTGGGTATCGAGACTGGGGACGACGCAGCCGTCTACCGGCTGGATGAAAAAACCGCCATCATCGTGACGGTGGACTTCTTCACGCCCATCACCGACGACCCCTACGAGTTCGGATCGGTGGCCGCGGCCAACTCCCTTAGCGACGTCTACGCCATGGGCGGTAAGCCATTGGTGGCCTTAAACGTGGTGGGCTTCCCTGCCGACCTGGCAGTTGAGATGCTGGGCGACGTGCTGAAGGGCGGCTACGATAAAGCCACGGAAGCCGGCTGCCTGATTGTGGGCGGGCACACGGTGGATGACGCAGAGCCAAAGTACGGCCTCTCGGTGGTCGGCCTGGTCGAGCCCGGAAAAGAGGTCTCAAACGCCAACGCCAAGCCCGGCGATGTCTTAGTGCTGACCAAACCGATCGGAACCGGNATCGTCACGACCGGCGTTAAACAAGGCATCACCCCCGACGCGATATTGAAGCAGGCCGTGGATACGATGGCCGAATTGAACAAGGGAGCGTCTGAAGCCATGATGAAGGTGGGAGTGAACTCCTGCACCGACATCACGGGCTTCGGCCTGATGGGGCACCTGAGCGGCATGGTCAAGGGCAGCAAGGTGGGGGCCCGGATNCGGGTTGCGGACGTACCGGTGTTGCCGGGCGTCTGGGAGCTGTTGGAGAAGGGGACCGTTCCCGGCGGCACCTTCCGCAACATGTCCAGCGTGGCGGACGCGGTGGACTGGGACGACGGCCTATCAGACCAACAGCANCTTCTTATGTGCGACGCCCAGACCTCCGGCGGTCTATTGATCTCTGTACCCAAGGCCAAATTGGACCAACTGGTGGCTGAACTGGACGCCTCAGGTGTGCAGACGAAGGCTGTAGTAGGCGAGATCACGGACGAGAATCCCGGACGGATCAGCGTATCCGCCTANAGCTAGATAACGGCGCTTTTCTTTAATAAGCCGTAAGCCGGTGATAAACTNGGNGTTCGCANCCNGATTGGCCCTATTGCAGNNTGTGANCCGAAGAGTCTTATCAAATGAAGCGACCTNACCAAGTAAAAACGGCGCCCGACCAAAGTATGGGCGANCGCGTCCCACCGGGACAATTCCTAACCGAGAAATTCCCGGTCCTGACCTACGGCCCCGANCCCAAGATCGATATCGACACNTGGCAGATCCGAGTGTTTGGCCTGGTGGAAAGGGATATTACCCTCAACTGGGAAGAATTCTCCAACCTCAAATGGACTACCACGCTGGCCGATTTCCATTGCGTCACCCAGTGGAGCAAGTTGGACAACACCTGGGAGGGCGTGAACTTTAACGACCTGGTCACCGCCGCCGGCCCCAAGCCGGAAGCCAAGTTNGTTATGGCCCACTGCTACGGCGGCTACTCCACCAACNTCCCGCTGGACCTGGCCATGGATGAGGGGATACTGGCCCACAAGCAAGAAGGCGAGCCTTTGGGCACGAGCCACGGCTGGCCNCTAAGGCTGGTCGTNCCTAGTATTTATGCNTGGAAGAGCGCCAAGTGGGTCAACGGAATCGAGCTCATCGCCAAAGATGCCCCTGGATTCTGGGAGCAGCGCGGCTACCACAACGACGGCGATCCCTGGAGAGAAGAACGCTTCTGGCCCGAACTGACCAAATAGCAAAAGGTCCTAGACAGAACAAAAAGAGGGGCGGCTANNTAGCCGCCCTTCATTTGCATCGACCTAATCNAATATCAGGCGGCTTGAGCGACCTTTTTCCGGCGCTCCTTGGCNGNCTTGGGAGCGTCGATCACGAAGCTCTTGCCAGCCAGCGGATGGGGGATCTCCTCAGGCAGNTCGCGCATGTACCCGCACTGGATACAGCTTACATACCGGCCATGAAGGTCCTCTCCGTCGAATAGGTCACCGTGGCACTTTGGGCATTCCTTGAAGTACATCATGATTAACCTCCTTTTTCCCGGTTGCTGAACCGTCCTGGCCCAACTCTTATTTGGCTTCAGCCATTAACCGGATTATCTTAANTCNTATAATGCAGGCTGTTGCACTCANCTTGACACGAAACGTATCAAANTGTATCATATGNATAATCGCCGGTCAACAATNTGACCGAATTACGCCACCCGATGTTTCATCCCATAGCNTCNGGTGGCGTGTCCGGGGAGCCCNAATGAGCCAACAGCAGAGACCTCGCGTAGACGACCGGTCTGTGATCCCGGGCCAAACCCCTCCAATTCGGCCCGAAAATACGGACATCTCGCCCACCGCTCCGCCTGCCATTGACGAACCGGTGATCGAGGTCCAGGGCGTCTATATCATCAGCGTGGCCGCGCGGATACTGGACATGCACCCCCAGACGCTGCGCAAGTACGAACGGCTGGGGCTGATCAACCCTGGACGGACCATCGGGATGCTGCGGCTCTATTCCACCGAGGACATCAGAAAAGTCCGGTTGATCCGGTATCTGTCCGACGAATTGGGCTTGAACTTGGCTGGAGTTGAATTCGCCTTGGCGGCCTTCGACAATATGTCCACCATCAATCAGCGGATCATCGACCGGCTTGAGGGTGTCCCTGCAGCCCAACAGGTGGTACAAGAAGAAATGGACTTATTATTCAACAGCCTGAATCTGCCGGTCGACCGTTAACGCCGGCTTACCCGGACCAAGACCGATCACATCTAGGGGAATGCCTCAATGGGGAAAGGACCGAACGAATCAGATGACCAGCCCGAAGAGCAAGAAGAGCGGGCGGAACGGCCCGAATCTCCGGGACTGGAACAAGAACTGGAAGAACTCTTGGCGCAAGCCGGAGTCGACTTGGACAGTCTCCCTTTGGAAGACCAGGTGAGTTCCTTGAAGACCAGCCTAGAACAAGCGCAGCAAGAGGTCGCCGAGAACCTGGACACCGCTCAGCGGGCCCAGGCGGAGATGGTCAATTTCAGGCGCCGGACCGACGAAGACCGCATCGCCAACGCCAAGTACGCCAACAGCCGGTTGATCGCCAATATCCTCCCGGTCTTGGAGGAGTTGGACCTGGCCATCAGCCACACCGAATCCAGCAGCGAGATCAATGACTCTTTTCTCGAAGGGATCAAGCTGATCCAGCGGAAATTAACCGGCGTGCTAGAATCCGAGGGCGTGGCGGCCATCGAAGCCGTGGGCCTGATGTTCAACCCCATGGAGCACGAAGCTGTGGGCACCGAAGAGTCAAGCGAGGTGGAGCCCGGCTACATCACACAGATACTGAGGCCTGGTTTCCGGTTACATGACCGGGTCATTCGCCCAGCCCAAGTTATGGTGGCCACGGCCCCCAAAGACCCATCAGAATCAAAGTAAGATCAGATAGCAAACCCCAAATCATCCCACCGCATCAATATCGTCACCAGCACGTGAGTATTTAGGAGAGACCAAATGGCTAAAGTCCTGGGAATCGACCTCGGAACAACCAACTCAGTCTCGGCGATCATCGAAGCCGGTGAGCCCGTGGTCGTAGAGAACGCTGAAGGCGGCCGCATCACCCCGTCCGTCGTTGCCTTGAACACCAAAACCGGTGAGCGTTACGTTGGCCAAGTCGCCAAGCGGCAGGCCGTAACCAATCCGGAGAACACCCTCTTTTCGGTGAAGCGACTCATGGGTCGCAAGTTCAACGACGCTGAGATTCAGAACGCCATGACCAAACTGCCCTACAAGATCGTGGCTGGCCCCACCGGCGACGCCATGGTGCAGTTGGGCGACGACGCCCACGCTCCGCCCCAGATCTCTTCCTTCGTTCTCCAGAAGATCAAGCAGGACGCCGAAGCCAAGTTGGGCGAGAAGATAACCCAGGCAGTGATCACGGTCCCAGCTTACTTCAACGACGCACAGCGCCAGGCAACCAAAGACGCCGGAACCATTGCCGGACTGGAAGTGCTTCGAATCATCAACGAGCCAACGGCCTCGTCACTGGCGTACGGGCTGGACAAGACCAAGACCGACGCCACCATCGCAGTATTCGATCTTGGCGGCGGTACCTTCGATATCACCATCCTTCAGATGGGCGACGGAGTGTTTGAGGTCAAGTCGACAAACGGCGATACCTTCTTGGGCGGAGATGACTTCGACCAACTGATCCTGGAATGGATGATCGGCGAATTCAGGGCGGAGACAGGCATCGATCTGGCTGCCGACCGTATGGCCCTGCAACGCCTGCGCGACGCCGCGGAACGGGCCAAGGTGGAGCTGTCCAGTGTCCTTGAGACCGAGATCAACCTGCCATTCATCACCGCCGACGCCAGCGGGCCGCAGCACATGGTGAAGACGCTCAGCCGGGCCAAGCTCGAACAGTTGGTCTCGGAACTCGTAGACCGGACCGAGGGTCCCTGCCGGCAGGCTTTGACCGACTCCGGACTGAGCGCGAGCGACATCGACGAAGTGCTCATGGTGGGCGGCATGAGCCGCATGCCGGCCGTTCATGAAAAGGTTAAGCAGGTCTTCGGCAAGGAGCCCAACCTGAACGTGAACCCCGATGAAGCCGTGGCCTTGGGCGCCGCCATTCAGGCAGGCGTATTGGCCGGGGAAGTCGATGACATCGTGCTTCTGGACGTCACTCCTTTGACCCTGGGTTTGGAAACGCTGGGCAGCGTGATGACCACGCTGATCTCCAGGAACACCACCATACCTACCAAGAAGAACGAAACTTTCACCACGGCCGCTGAGAACCAGACCACGGTGGATATCCACGTCCTCCAGGGCGAACGCTCCATGGCGTCGGATAACAAGTCCATCGGGCGGTTCATGCTGGACGGCCTGCTGCCCGCGCCCAGGGGTATCCCTCAGATCGAAGTCACCTTCGACATCGACGCCAACGGCATCCTGAGTGTGTCGGCCCAGGACAAGGGGACCGGCAAGGAACAGAAGATCGTAATTCAGTCAGGTTCCGGTCTGGAGAAAGAAGACATTGAGCGCATGGTAGACGAGGCTGCACAGAATGAGGAAGCCGACCAGGTGCGCCGCGCAGAGGTTGAAACCCGCAACCAGGCCGACTCACTGGTCTACAGTAGCGAGAAGCTGTTGGCGGACAACGCCGACAAGGTGGACGAGGAACTCAAAACCGATGTCCAAGCCAAGATCGACGCGCTGAAGGCGGCAATCGCCGCCAATAACACAGCCGAGATGCAAACGGCGACTACCGAACTGAATAGCGCCTTGCAGCGCCTGGGCGAAGTGGTGTACAGCCAGAGTGCGGCCACGGAAGACGGCGCCCCCGACGGGGATTCGGGTGACCCTAGTGCGGACGGCGGTTCTGAAGTACCGTCTGACGACGAAGGCACCGTTGAAGGTGAGTTCAGGGAGGTCTAGCCCTGAGTCCAGCCGCCCAGTTTGACCGTAGTATCTAGGCTGGAAGAAAATCTAAGCTATGGCAAGGTTTGAATTTCACCCGAATATCCACTGAAATTCCCGTTAAAACCCAAGCATAGATTCGGTATTATGTTACATAAGGAGCCCTGTCTGCTATAATCTAGCCAAGAGACTATACGGTAGACCAGATGGTAGATAGGCACTCCTTAACGAACAAACAGACACCCCAAATTGGACCTGCCTTCGAGCGATCGAGGACAACGGCCGATGGAGGTAGCATGAGCGGACAACAAGATCAGGCGGACCCGGAAGTCCTGGGCGGCGGCAATGCTGAAGAGGTAATGCCGAACTTGGACTCAGATATGGATACACCGGTCGTTGACAACGACTGGACGCTGGCAGGTATCGACAAGGACCTGACGCCACTTCAGTATCATTATCTTAGCCTGTTTCAGCGCCTGGTGACCCTGAAGAACACCTATCAGACCGACCCCGACTACGAGGCCTGGATGATGGACGCTCTCAACAAGTCTGTCTATTCGACGTTGCGCGATTGCATCGAGGCCAACGTGGGCGACGAAGCCAAAGAGATGCTCAACAAGGAGCAACACGTAAACTAGCCGGCACAACAACCTGGTACTAGAAAGAAAGCAGGGGTTAACGCCTCCGCTTTCTTTTTTGCCACATCCAAGTGCCTAAAGGTCCTCCGCATCTGTCACCTCGAGTTTAGCAGGGGTCTCTTTGCTCTCCACTGTGTTTTCCCACTCGCAACGAGATTCCTGTCCTTCCGCGGAAGGATCGAAATGACAGAAGTTGTCGTGGCCTTCTGAATTTTAAAGCCCCACTACCCGCCAAGCCCATGCACCGGAAAGATCTGCTGCCGGATCTCCCCTACCGTGTCCTCTATATGCCTTCTGATGTCTGTTTTGATGTGGGATGGGGCCTCCGGGCTTAGCTGATCCCGTAAGCTTCCGGCGCCGTGTTCTTGGGCGAAGCCTGCGGGTAGCTGGTCCGGCCAGTCGATGTCTAGCATCACTCCGTACGCCAGGGTCCACGCCCTAGCGACCGCATCCACGTCGTAACCCCCGCCGCCCAACGCCAGCCAGGGCAGCCCCAGCCCCGCCAACTGCCGCACCGCCTCGATGTAGCCCGCGGTGGTCACCTGGAGGTGGGTCAGCGGGTCGCTGTGGTAGCTATCGATGCCCAGTTGGGTCACCAGCACGTCGGGGGCGAAGGCCCGGATCAGTGGCGGTACAACCTGACCGAAGGCCTCCAGGTAATCATCGTCACCGGTGTAGGGGTACAACGGTAGGTTGACCGAATAACCCCGGCCCGCGCCCATTCCCACTTCGGACACGAAGCCCGTGCCGGGAAACAGATATTGGCCCGATTCGTGGACCGAGATCGTCAGCACCCGGGCATCGCTGTAGAAAGCCTCTTGAACTCCGTCGCCGTGGTGGGCGTCGATGTCCACATAGGCGACGCGCATACCCTTGTTCAAGAAATAATGGACGGCCAGGGCCGGGTCGTTGAAGACGCAGAACCCGGAGGCGTGACCCGCGGCCGCATGGTGCAATCCGCCCGATATATTAAAGGCCGCGCGCACTTCGCCGCTGGCAACGATCTCGGCGGCGAGCAACGACCCTCCGGTGCTCAGGGCGGCCGCTTCAAACATGTTGGGATAGACCGGGTTGTCCCCTTGGCCGCTGAAGCCAAACCGAGCGCCGTCAACGCTACCCTCGCCCGAGCCAAGGGCTTTGACCGCGGCTATGTACTCAGAGGTGTGCAGCCAGGCCAGTTCATCTTCGGTTGCGGACCGGGGGTCCAGCAGCACCGCGTCGGCATGATCGAAGGCCCCGTATTCTCGGAGTAGCTCGTAGGTGTAGCGCAGGCGCACCGGCCGCATGGGGTGGTCCGAGCGTAACGCATGGCGAGACAGGGCGTCTTCATAGATGAATGCAGCACGTGGCATGTACAGACCGCCTGATTAGTTGGGTGAAACTTCCGCCACCGGCAGTCTATTCAAGCTGCATGTGCCGGTCAAGCCAGGCGTGGATGGGGCCAAAAGATTGGAAATCGGCGCGCGTCGCCCTAGAGGATTTTGTGTTGCGCTGGCTATCATGGCTAAATGGGGCAACTACGCGCTGCCCTCGGTTGTGCGTCTCCGGTGAAAACGGCCGGTCCGGGACTCAAAACAGGCGGCAACCAATGGTTTAGGAGCATTCAACATGGTCAACGGAAACGGGATCGACGAGACCTTTAGCGACCGTCTGAGGCAAGCCGAATCTGCGGAAAGAGAGATGCAGCGGTTGGAACCATTAGCTGCGGAAGCTCCCCAATTGCGTCTGCAAAAGGTCAAAGCCCAGAAGGAAGAAGAACGCCAGAGGGCCAAAGAGGACTCTCTCTCCAAGGCCCGAAATGCGGCCCAATCAGCGGCCGACAAGCAGAACCGCGTTCCGGAGCTGCTGGGCCACGCCGCTCGCTCGGTGATCGATCTCTACACGTTGATCAAAGATATAGACTCCTCCCGCCGCCAGGCCATGGAGGCGTTGGGTGTCGCCGACCGTGTCGATTACGACGTCGAGCTGGAAGAGGGCGAAGAGCACGAGCGCTCATTGGACCGCGACACCCGCGGCCTCGCGTACGCTCTGGCTGCCCGCCACGGCGACACCAGAATCAAGCAAATGCTGGAGGAACTAGACCCCAACTTCACCATGCTGCGGGGCTGCAACTTGGACGAACCGCTCTACCGCGATGTGGCCAATTTCGTCGTCCGGCACGCTGTTCCCAACGAAGCTCCACCCCAGGCGCTGATCAACACGCCCGCCGCTGCTGTGGTCAGCGAGCCTGTACCTCCATTCCCTGACCATTCTCCTAACGGTCTGCCCAATGGTGCAGGGGACGCCGACGACCCCAGCGCTTAAACCGGCGCGGTCCCTCATTCAGGAGTCCCGCTTTCCCAGACCCGACGGTATCAACGAGAGATATAGTTATGGCTTCTCTGGACGAATACGCCGATAAATACCCAAGCATCCGCATGGAGCGCCGGAACGGTATCCTACAGATGACCTTCCACACGGACGGCGGGCCGTTGCAGTGGGGAGGAAGTCCGCATAAAGAGTTCTCGCAAGTGTTCGTCGACGTGAGCAGCGATACCGAGAACCGTATCGTCATCATGACCGGCACCGGGGACGTTTTCACCGGTCCTCAGGGCACCGCCGCTGGCACGCCAAAACGGGCGCCCAAAGATTGGGACCAGACCTATTGGGAAGGCAAACGCATACTGACCAGCCTCTTGGACGTTGAAGTGCCTATGATCAGCGCCATCAACGGTCCGGCCCTTCGCCACTCGGAAATCCCGTTGCTCTGCGACATCGTCCTTGCTTCGGACACAGCCGCCTTCCAGGACTCGGGACACTTCATGAGCGGTCTCGTACCAGGCGACGGCATGCACATCGTCTATCCACTGCTGTTAGGACTGAACCGGGGCCGGTATTTCCTTTTCACCGGCCAGCGGATCGAGGCCCAAGAAGCCAAGGAACTGGGGTTGGTCAACGAAGTCATGCCCCAGAGCGAGCTTCTGCCTCGGGCTTGGGAGTTGGCGGAACAGATGACCCAGCAATCGGACATCGTGCTGCGCTACAGCCGGGTAGCCATGACCATGGTGGTTAAACGCCTGATTCACGACATGTTGGGCTACGGACTGGCATTGGAAGGCCTGGGCTCGGCCGACACCATGCTTAACCAGAGATGAGCACGCTCACCTGAAGGTACGGCGGGGCTTGAAAATCCGAAGCTATTCTGGCAAGATGGGCCTATGCAAATCGGCGCTTTTGATCTGATTGAACCACTGCCCGAGCTAAGAGACCCCCACGTATTCGCGATGGTGCGTCCGTGGGTGGACGTTGGCAGCGTAGGCACACTCACGCTCAACCGTCTGGAACGGTTCATGGGTTCTAAGGAATTGGGACGCCTGTCCCGGCCGGGAACTTTCTTCGACTTCACCCGGTACCGTCCCAACATGCGACTGGTGGACGGCAAGCGCGAGGTCAAGATTCCCAACAGCATCATCCGCTACGCCATCACCGATGACGGACCCGATTACCTGTTCCTCCACCTGATGGAGCCACACTCCAACGGCGAGGACTACACGGATTCCATACTGGAAGTGGTGAACCACTTCAACGTGAAACGCTACTGCCGTCTGGGAGCCATGTACGACGCGGTGCCTCACACCCGGCCATTATTGGTCACCGGCAGTCTGGGCGACGTGATTCAGAACCGCCCGGTGCCCAACTTCAAGGTGCGCCAGAGCACCTACCAGGGCCCCACAACCATCATGAACCTCCTCTCGGAAGGTATCGAGAAAGTTGGCATAGAGTCCATCAACTTCATGGTCCACCTGCCCCAATACGTCCAGTTGGAAGAGGACTACGCCGGGACTTCCCGCATGATTGAAGTCCTGTCGTCGGTCTACAACAACATCCCCGCCGACCTCGCCCCAGTGCGTCGGGGACAGCGGCAATACCGGGAGTTGAACGCGACCCTGGACCGGAACACAGAACTCAAGACTTTGATTCAACAGATGGAAGCCTATTACGATGCTCAGCTCGACTCGGAAGAGGCGTCTTCGCCGGCCACCGAGACCACGGCATCGGCCACACAACTGTCCCCGGAGATCGAACAGTTCCTAAGCGAACTCGGCGGACGCCTAGACGCAGACCTCGAAGAATAGGCGCCAGCGGCGCGGCGCGTTTCCTGTAGGCGTCGCAAGTTCGAGTTGATTCTCCAGTAATTCCTTCACTTCACTTGGTTGTTTGGCGTTCTCGCTTGCTATAATTGGCCGTCTATTCCAGCCCACGCAGGTGATTCGCCTATGGAACTAAAACTATTTGTCCAGGGCTGTTTCGAGCAGCATTACAACTCCATGATGCGGGCGGTGGACGGTCTTAGCCCAGCAGAGATGGCCTGGACTCCCAACGATCAATGCTCGTCCATCGCATTCTTGGTCTGGCACTACGCCCGCACTCTGGACCGCTGGCTGTACTCCCGTCTCAAGGGCGACGCCCAATTGTGGGAGAGTGGCGACTGGGCCGAGAGGTTGGGGCGCGCCCCCGCCGTGGAAAACGACACCGGCTACGGCTTCACACTTAAAGACCTAAAGGCTTACCAGGCCCCCGATACAGCGGCCTTGTTGGAGTACGTCGCGGCAATCCGGAAAGAGAGCATCGAGTACTTCGAGTCTCTGAGCGATTCCGACTTCAACGGCCTGATCGTGACCAATCCCAGGGGCGGCACCATCACTCTGCCGATCATGTGCCAGCAGCTAATCTGGGAGTTCAATCAGCACGGCGGCCAGATCGGCTACCTCCGGGGCGAGCAAAGAGGCCTGGAAGACCCCGGCTATTCTGGCGGACTCTTGGAGTCGTTGGCGCAGAATGCCTGATGATCCTCTGTTGTTGATGGTCCAGGTCGCCTGCACCCACGCGCATCTTGGGGCCTTCAACACCTGGTACAGCAGCCACCTCCCCAATCTGCTGCGTATCCCAGGGTTAACGTGGGCCCAAAGGTACATCAATCTCGAAGAGAGCGAGGGCGGCGCCGCCAGGCTTACGGCTTTGTATGGAATCAGGCACGCTTCGGATTTCCCGTCGATACTCGACCGCAGCGGCAGTCCTGATTTTCACCCCATAGCCGCCAACGAGTTTTCTGCATTCAGCCAGATGGACGGCATGTCCGGGCGCGTGGCCAATGTCTACGAGCAGATAAGCGGTACTCCACTCAGAGCGGCGCTACTGGGGTCTGACCGGCCGATCAGCATCGTAACCGCTGGTGTAGACCCGGAGCATGAAACTGAGTGGGACCGCTGGATGGCATACGGCGCGCTCCACGCCCGAGATTTGGGCTGGGGTTTCTACCGCCTGATCTCGAAGCACTTCAAGTGGCCGGAGTAACCGCCCTACCGTGTCCAGTATTGCCGCTACCATGCCCCTATGCTACACTTTTAGGGTTCTCTCAGGCGTGATCTTCGCCAATTTTACGTGTGATTCGGTGATATGACCCAACCAGCCAATCCCAGCCATAAAGGCGTAATCTTCTCCGGCATGCGGCCCACAGGCCTGCTGCATCTGGGCAACTATATGGGGGCCCTCCAGAATTGGGTCACCTTGCAAGAAGACTACAGTTGCATCTACTGCGCCGTAGACATCCACGCACTCACGACTCTGGAGTCCGGGGAAGATGTTAAAGACATCAAGCCCAACATCGAAGACATGATACTGGACTGGCTGGCGGCCGGCATCGACCCGGAAAAGAGCATCGTTTTCGTCCAGTCCCACGTCCCGGAGGTCATGACCCTCCAGGCCCTTCTCAGCATGGTCACGCCCCTCGGATGGCTGACCCGGGTGCCGACCTTCAAGGATAAGGTGCGGCAGATGAGCGAGACCGAGGAATCGGTGAATTACGGGCTGGTTGGCTATCCGGTGCTTCAGACCGCCGACATCATCCTCTACAAGGCCGACACAGTGCCAGTGGGCCAGGATCAAGTACCCCACATCGAGCTCTCCCGGGAGATAGTCCGTCGTTTTAACAACATGTTCGGCGAGACCTTCCCCGAACCCCAGGCCATGCTCACGGAAGCGCCGCTGCTGCTGGGCTTGGACGGCCAGAACAAGATGTCCAAGACACTTGATAATCACCTGGACCTGGCCGGCACTCCCAAAGAGACCACCAAGCGCGTGCTGACGGCCTTCACAGACCCGCAACGCATTCGCCGGGACGACCCGGGCAGCCCGGAGGTCTGCAACGTCTACTCGCTGCACAGGATATTCAGCGGAGCGGAGGCTACCCAGACCGTCTACAACGAATGCACTACCGCCGCCAGGGGCTGCGTCGACTGCAAGCGCCACCTGGCTGACAGCATCAACGACTACCTCAAGGACCTGCGGGAACGCCGGGAAGAGATCAAGGCCCGGCCCGGCTACGTCCAGGAGATTCTCCAGGAAGGCGGGAAGAGGGCTAGAGCCATCGCGCAGGAGACCATCGCCGAGGTCTACGAGAAGATGGGGCTCGGGTAGTTAGCCTCGATTCCATCGTGGGCCTTCGGCTCTTTTCCGATCCTTTTATTTTAGACAGTGGGTTTTTATGCCTGATGATTTACCGGTTTCTAAGAATGGACGGGGCGCCATGGATGTTGCTTTGGAGGCCGCCCGCGCCGCCGGGACCATAATCCGTGACCGGTTCAGCTCAGAGCACGAAGTCCATTTCAAGGGCCGCTCCGACATCGTGACCGATGTTGACCTGGCCGCCGAGAAGACCATCTTGGACCTCCTCACCGGCGAGTTCCCCGAGTTCAGCATCCTGGCCGAGGAATCCAAGCCCGTGGACGGCGATTCGCCCTACAAATGGGTGGTTGATCCCCTGGACGGGACCCGGAACTACGCCCACCGCATCCCCCACTTCTGCACCATAATCGCCCTGGCCAAGGACGACCACATCATCGCCGGAGTGACCTATGACCCGGTGCGGGAGGAGATGTTCACCGCCGAGGAGGGGAAGGGCGCTTTTCTCAACGGCGCACAGATCAAAGCCTCGGAGACCACGGAACTCAGCCGCAGCCTGCTGTGTTGCGACCTTGGCTATGTTGACGAAAAGGCTGGTTACGCCTTAGACCTTATCCGTTCCCTCTGGCCCGACATGTACAGCGTCCGGTTCATGGGCTCGTCGGGCCTCGGGCTGGCCTACGCCACCGCCGGCAGGGTTGATCTGTACTTCCACCATTCCCTCATGCCCTGGGACTTGGCTACGGGCCTAGTCCTAGCCCAAGAAGCCGGCGCCAGAGTAGTGGATCGCCAAGGCAATCAAGGGGCGTTGTTCACGCCCAGCGTAATCGTCTCTAGCCCATTGCTGGTGGAAGAATTTCTGAGGGCGACTAACGGGCAGCCATGGCGAACGGCTGGTTAGCGCTTAGTCCCCGGCCCCTGGTTCTCAACCACCACTCCAGCCTCCACCAACTCGCCAACCTCTGCCTTGCTGAAGCCGCGTTCCAGCAGTATCTCAGAAGAATGTTCGCCTAGCATGGGGGCACGGGTGCGGATCTGGCCGGGGGTGGCGGATAGTTTCACTGGGATGCCTATGTTATGTATGGTGCCTAGGTCCGGGTCTTCCAGTCCGACCAGCATCTTCCGGGCCAGCACTTGCGGGTCTTTATAAACCTGGTCCATGTTGTAGATGGGGCCAGCGACGACGCCTGCTTCTTCCAGCATCTTGAGCCAATTTTCGGTGGTGTCGGTGGTGAAAGTCTCCTCTAGTAGCGAAGCCAGTTCGTCCTGGCGGGCTTTGCGGTCGCCGGGGACTTTGAAACGCGGGTCGTCGATCAGGGCTTCTTGGCCGATGGCCCGGCATAGCTGTTCCCAGGTTGGCTGGGTGGCCGCGCCGATGTTCAGGTAGCCGTCTTTGGTGCGAAGCGCCTGGTAGGGGGCCGAGACTCGGTGGGCCGAACCCAAAGGCCCGGGTATCTCGCCGTCGGCGAAGTAGACCGACGACTCCCACACGGTATAGGCCACTCCCGCCTCCATCAGAGAGGTGTCTACCTGCTGCCCCTGGCCGGTCTTTAAAGCGTGGATGTAGGCGCAGAGTATGCCGTTGGCCGCCAGCAGACCGGCCGAGATGTCGGTGATGGGCACGCCCACCTTGGCTGGGGGCATCTCCGGGTGGCCGGTGATGCTCATCAGCCCGCTCACTCCTTGGGCCACCAGGTCGAAGCCGCCCTTGGTGGCGTCCGGCCCCGTGTTGCCAAAGCCGGACACCGAGCAATAGACCAGGCTGGGCTTGATGGCCGCCAGGGCCTCGTAACCCAAACCCAACCGGCCCATGACACCGGGGCGGAAATTCTCCACCACGACGTCGGCGCCCTCCACCAGCCGCTTGAACATCGCCTGGCCGGACTCGCTGCGGAGGTCAACGGCCAGGCTACGCTTGTTGCGGTTCAAGGCCAGGAACCCGGCTGACCAGTCCTTGATGAAGGGCGGACCCATGCGGCGTTGGTCATCGCCGCCGTTTGGCCTCTCGACTTTGATCACGTCGGCGCCCATATCGGCCAACACCATGGTGCAGAAGGGCCCGGCCATGATCTGGGTCAGGTCCAGCACCACCACGCCGGTCAAGGCTGAATCGGTCGTCATTGTTGGCCTCGTAAACCCGGTTTCCCTTGACGAAACAGACAGGAAACCCTAAGAATCTAATGATTGCAAGATGCATCCGAAGTATACAAGACGCCAGCTTAATATACGGCGTTGGTACCTAGTTACGACATCTGACAAGGTGGATCTCCCTTGGTCAAACCCGCAAATAAAGGAAAAGTCAGGGTAAAACAGTACGCGGACTATATATTCCATGAATTGACGCGCAGCATCTGTCCCGAGTGCCAAACCGTGATAGATGCCCAGATCCTCATCCAAGACAACAGATCAGGTGGCCAAATTTGACAGCGCTCTTGCCGCGCCTCCACACTTCGATCATTATGAATTGAGCGCCGAGGCTTCAACCTAGCCCGTAGCTAGCTAATAGCGTCGGTAACCGGACCACGTAATGGCTGAGGAATGGCCTCGAAACTCGGACTTTGTGTTATTGGTTGTGGCACTTTCGCCGGCATATTTGCCGAGTCGCTGACGAACGCCCGAAACCAGGTTGACCTATACTTTGCCAGTCGAAACCTTGACCGCGCCGAGTCTTATTCAGAGCTATTTGATGGTGAAGGAGCGTTCGGCTCTTATGAAGACGCCGCCGACGATCCCAGGATAGACGCCCTCTACATCTGCACTCCCCATGACCTCCATCTTGAGCACACCAGGCTTGCGGCTTCCGCAAAGAAGCACATCCTCCTGGAAAAGCCCATCGCCCGGACCGTCGAAGAAGCCCGTCTGATCATCTTAGCCGCCAGTGAAGCTGGAGTGACGTTGATGGTTGCTGAGAACTACCGGTTCCTGGCCCCAGTGCAAGAAACAAAGAGGTTAATCGATTCCGGAGCGCTGGGCCAGGTGCGCCTGATCCAGTTGCAAGAAGGATATCCCTTCGAGCCTGGTTCTTGGCGCAATGATAGAGAGCGGAACGGCGGCGGTGTCTTCATCGACGGAGGGATACACAAAGCTAGTGTCCTAGCCTACCTAACCGGACGGCCCAACCAAGTGTTCGCCGTTCAAGTGCCTCCGGGTATAGAGGGGCTGGACGCCGAAGATGGAATGGTCGTCACGACCCGCTCCGCCAATGGTGTGGTCGGCATCATCAACCATTCATGGAGCATCGGTGAACCGGGCGGACGCCCGTGGGTCAGTGTGTCCGGGACCGAGGCAAACATCCGCTTCGAGATGGGCGATCCCTGGTTAGAGATCGAATACGGCGGCTCAAAAGAGACCATACGATTCGACCCGGACCATCAGGGCATCGCGTCGATGGTGCTAGAGTTCAGGCGCAGCATCGTGGAAGCATCAGAGCCGGCCATGACCGGCGAAGAGGGCCTACAAGACCTCAAGATTGTCCTGAAAGCTTATGAATCGGCCCAGACCGGACTGCCTGTGGAATTAGACTAACGAACCGCATTCGTCATCACGTTGAAGACTGACAAGGATGCCCCAAGATTTCAGCTCGTCAACGTCGGCGCAACCAATCTCAAGATACGAAGTAAGTTCCCCACCGCTATGTCCCGGGTCACCGGTCCAGGAATAGGTAGGTTTTTATTCACCGTATAACGGTTGCGTCTGCCTTCTCTAATCCGATACAGGTATCCCTCATCCACCAATTCTGAAATGATCCGGCGTACCGGCCGCTCGGTAATACCGAGGCGGTTACCTATTTCGTTGGCGGTGATCGACGGTTCGGTCGCAACGAGAACCAAGACGGCTCCGTGGTTACTAAGAAACTTCCAACTTGGGATGATCGCCACGATGTACTCCGCTTGCGGTCTCCAGGAATTGGTGCTAGCATAAATCATGCTTTAAACAGCACCCTAAACCGCACAATGACCAGAATCCACAACTGCGCATTGTACCATTAAGAGCCTACTACCAAAGCAGTAGGCTTTTATGGATCCCCGAACACCGTGGCTAGGTACTTGGCCACCTCATTTACCTATTTAACGAATCGATGCATTGATTCTATTGGTAGTTTTGTTCGAATCAGGTGATTGCATGGTTTTAGGTCAGACATGTCTGCACCATTTCATCAAAGCCCAGGCGGAGAAAACCCCCACTAGACTCGCGGTGGTGAGCCAAGAAGACGAAAAAAGTTACTCAGAATTGGACCGCGAATCAGACGCTTTAAGTGTTTACCTTCGTCAACACGGGGTCTCACCTGATGACCGAGTGGGTATCTTTATGGAACCCTGTGCGGCTTATATAGTCGCTTGCATCGGAGCTCTCAAAGCCGGCGGCGCATTTATGCCGATGGCCTTGGACTCACCTGACGATTTGTTAAAGAATATCTTGGAGATGTCAAAACCCAAGGCGATCATCACTACGGAACTCCATTCTTCACGGCTGAACCCTGGACCGGATACACACGTGTTTCTGATAGATATGGACAGCACCTGGCGAGAGCTTGGAGTTAAATACGAACACCCGGCAATCTCCTGTCACAATCTAGCTTTCGTTCCATATACTTCAGGCACAACGGGCGATCCCAAAGGAGTGATGCAGACCCACGAGGCTATGATTTCCTCCTACTTCGGGAGGTATACCTTCAGTTCTTACCAAGCTGAAGATAGGGTGGCTTGTAACATCTTCTTCGCCTGGGAGTTCCTCCGCCCATTGCTGAAGGGTGGAACGGTCTATGTGATCCCAGATGATGTTGTATTCCTTCCGCGGGCCTTGCTGAAATACATCTCTGGAAATGACATCACGGAAGTGTTGTTTACTCCATCCCTCTTGCAAGGGATTTTGAATTCTACTGATGCGGACGTGCTTCGCACTGAATTCAAATCTTTGCGGGTGGTCTGGTTGAACGGCGAAGTGGTATCCGGCAGCCTGATGGAGCAGGCTTTAGCCGTGTTGCCAGCCTCCGCCCGTTTGTTTAATACCTACAGCATCTGTGAGGCACATGACGTCTGTACCGTCGAATTGGAATCTTCTCTTTCAGATGCAACTGAAGTTTGCCCCGTTGGACTCCCCATGACCGGAGTAAAAGTACGGGTGTTACCGGAAGACAGCCTTGATCTCGCAACAAATGGGACGGGCGAACTGTATATCGGTGGACTCGGCGTCGCTCGTGGCTATCTGGAGATAGCCGACATGAACCCGCAAAAATTCGTCCATGTTGACGGCGAGAGATATTACGCTACCGGTGACTTGGCGAAGATCGATCCCCAAGGGTTGGTAACGATCGTCGGCCGTAATGATTCTATGGTCAAGCTTCGAGGATACACTGTCTATCTGGGAGGCATCGAGGAGATTCTCAGGAAGCGCTGCGATGTTTTGGACGCTGCAGTTACCGTAGAAGGTGACGATCCTAATAATCGATGGCTCCTGGCCTACGTGGTCCGCAAGCCTGAGTCAACCTGGGGAGTTGACGCCGGTAGCTCAACTAGCAAGGATTTGCGGAATCTGTTGGACCGGTTCCTACCGCACTACATGGTACCCAACCGATACGTCGAAATAGAAAAGCTGCCGATAGACCAACGGACCGGCAAGATGGACATCAAAGCCCTACAGGCCCCTCGCAAAGCGAAGGCTCGTAACCCTGGCATGACGATACCTGCAGAGTATGCCTCTAATCCATACGGTCGAAAAGTAATGAGGGAACTGTGGGGTGAAGCATTGGGCATCGATGCTGATGCTTTAGATGGCGACTGGGATTTCTTCGAACTCGGCGGCAATTCGCTCTCGGCCCTTGGTTTGACATTGGGCGTCGAACAAACTTTCGGCGTCAAACTTGAAGGAACTGAGGTGTATGAATTCCCTTCGATAAATAAATTGGTAACTTACTTGGCTAACGGAGGATCAACGGTGAAACCTGGGTTTTCATTGGCTGAAGAGGCATTTCTCGACCCGAACGTATCGCCAGCCGCGATAAGTAAAGGAATTCGCCTCTCTGAAGCCTCGAATATATTGTTGACTGGTGCCACCGGCTTTCTAGGTTCCTTCTTGCTCAATGAGTTGTTACGTTCTACGGAACACCAGACGATGTTCTATTGTTTAGCCAGGAGCGGAGGAACTCAGCACGGTGATTTACCCAATGACCGCGTTCTAGAGGCCTTGAAGTTCTATGGACTACCAACCGAGTCTCTGCGAGAGCGTATCGTCACAGTCACGGGCGATTTGACGCAGGATCGATTAGGTCTGAGTGAAGAGGAGTATCTTCAGCTCGCGGAAAAAGTCGACTTGGTGTTCCACTGTGCTGCATCGGTTAACTACTCTTACCCTTATCCAATGATCAAACCTCATACAGTCGGCGGTACGACCGAAGTGATTAGATTCGCGTGTCACACCAAAACTAAGCCGGTGCAATATATATCTTCGAACGGGATCTTCCCTGGCGGAGATGCCGCGCCTTATCTGGAGAACAACGATATCGATGACTTCGCTGACAGGATGGAAGGGGGCTACAATCAGGCCAAATGGGTTGCTGAGCGCCTGATGTGGCATGCCGGACTCAGAGGTCTACCGATCTGCATGTTTAGACCCGGGAATATCGGCCACCATAGTGTCACCGGCGTGGTCAATCCCAATGACTTCCAGACTTTGATTATAAAGGCTTGTTTACGGATAGGGTCCGCCCCAATTGCGCCAGATTGGCTTTTCGAGATGACTCCAGTGGATTTCCTAGCCACAGCCATCACTAAGATCTCTGATGATCCTAGCCATTTCGGCAAAGTTTACAACATGGTCCAACAAGACCCCGTTCCCGCTAACGATGTTTTCATGCGCATGCAGGCTGATGGGCACGTCTCAGAACTAATAACATTGACCGACTGGAAATTGAGACTACAGGAGAAAGCGGACGTCGCAGACGACCTTGAACTGAAGCTTCTCGTGCAATCTCTAGACTCCGTCGAAGGCTATCTTACCGACACTAGCGTGTATGACATAAGTCGGTTCAGCGAGGCCATGTCGCAATCACGCCTGAAGCTGCCCGTAGTAGATGTAGACTACGTGACGATGTTTTTACGTAGTCTATGACAATTGTCTGCTAAGAATGAGCCGAGGTGTTGATAACAATGCGCATTTGAACCTGCATCGAGACGTAACCACTAAGTGACACTTCATTGGCATCATCCTGATGTTCGTGCAGTCGGTCTTGTGTACAAACCACCGGATCCAATTCAATTAGCCGTTTATCATCCATTCTGAAGACAAAGAATAATGCGGTATTCGCGCCATGGCTAATCGGTTTAGACCTCGATCTGATGGCCAAGACTCTAACCAAATCTACAGCCAGTTTCGATTTATAACACTATGAAGTTTGATTCCCTGGATTTTTATCAAGAGCACGCACGACGCTATTCAAACCTGTCCCACGAGTTTACTCATTCCCTGTACACCGATAGCTCCCGAACGGGGTTGACTGGAGACATGGACCTTCTGAAGACAATCGTGAAGTTAGCACCAGGCCGCCGTGGGTTAGACGCCGGTTGTGGAGCGGGCGCCAGGGACGTCCATCTACTTAACGCTTGGGGATATCAAGCTTATGGCGTCGATGCAGTCGAAGAGAATGTAAGCTTGGCCAAAAGCCTCCATCCGGAGATCGCCGATTTGATTCAAGTTGTCGACCTCAGGGAACCTCTGCCCTTCGACGACGATTCCTTTGACTTCGTCACCTGTAATGCTGTTATCCAACACATGGCTCCGGAAACCACGGAACAGACCACGTTGCCTGAACTAGCCAGGGTTCTGGTCCCTGACGGAGTTTTGCAGCTGATGTTCAAAGTGGGGTTTGGAGTGGCTACAGTGGAGGACAAAGCCTACGGTTCGCAAAGTGTGGCAAGAACGTTCCAGCTCTATAGCGAATACCGTTTATTGGAGGTTTTGAAAGAGCTCGGTTGCACTCTCGTAGAGGCAAGTGGAAAGGAGGAGCTAGGCGGATTAATGTATTTCAATGACATTAAGCCCATGCGTTATTGTGTCTTTTGGGTCAGGAAGAGTGATTCCTAGTCTGGTTCTATGCGGCCCACCACGATGACCTACTGGACATGGCCCGGGATATGAAAGGGTCGTTAGTCCTGCCTTCGGGCCTTCTAGACCAACCCCGGGACCCGGCAGCGGGCCTGTCCGATGATCCGCTCTACGCCGGGTTCACAGAACACCTCCATCTGTCATCACTTTGGCAGGACCTGGCATCCTGGAACAACGCTTCGGCCAGGTGGCAGAGGCTGGGCATGACGTTGTGGGATCGGTTCCGTGTCGGTCTAGTCACAGAGAGCGAAATGCAGTTCTCAGCCACGGAAGAGAGGGATGAAGTCGCATCAGGGGAACTGTCACATTGCTGGCTTCGGGGGCTCCAGACGTTAATCGCAGATGCCGCCATGAGACTGGTGCGTGGGGAACCCATACCTTGGCCTTCGGAGACTCCCTACTGCCAGGTGGTCCCCCGGACAGGCCAGTTCAGGATAAGCATAGGACTTCTGGACATAGCCCGGATCCCGAGGCAGGAACCGGCCGGACCTCTGGCATCGTTGGCCCGGGCGTGGGAGCAACTCGCGGGATCGGAAGAGGTCCGTGAGTTGTCCGATGACACATTGCCGGTGCTGGGTAGCGCCCGCGCCAGGGCCTCCGGTGACACCCAAACGAGTTTGTTTATCACCTATCCTTAGATGAACATGTAATATGGCTACTACGAGTGTCTTTAATGGCATTATCAGTTGTGGGACACTCTTCACTAACCATCAAAGGATGTCCAGACGAAAATGGCTGACAAATGGCTTTTCAACGACGAGTTACTCAGCGCTGCATTCGTACATGATCCCTACCCGACTTTCAGCCACCTAAGGGAGAACTACCCGGTGCATTGGAACGCCACGGCATCCCTTTGGATGATTACCCGTTACGACGATTTCGTTACCATTACAAAGAATGACGAAGGTTTCTCCTCTGCGGTTGCCAAGAATGGTAAACCTACAGAGGGCATTGGCTCGACCGCTCCACCAGAAGATCGGGATGAAGTAGTTCGTTCATTTCAAGGTAGTTCGATTGCCCAACAAGAGGGTTCACCACACCAAGAAATGAGACGAGTCATAAACCACCATTACACACCTACCGCTAGTGAACATCATCGATCGCAGATTCGTATTAAAGTCGAAAACCTCTTAGATATCCTGGGAACCAAACCAGTTGTCGAGATCAAAGAAGAGTTCGCGACCATTTTAGAAATGCAGGTTTCAGCGTTAGCTGTTGGGATTCCCGAACAAGACATTGATGATCTTAAAGAGATTGTTTCAGACCTATCTGCCTTGAGCGGCACTAGCAAAGATAAGGTAGACAAATATCGAAGAGGGATATTGAAATTCGGTGAATACCTGAAGCCACTGCTTGATTCTAAGCTGAACGGACCCGGCAATGACCTCTTAGCGACTTTAGCTAAAGCCAAACATCACAATTTGTACTCCGAAGAAGAAGTTCTTTCGAATGCTGCGATTGCATTAACAGCGGGGCGTGGAACATCCGTCAATCTAATCTGTAACGGTCTACTAGCGTTTGCCCGGCATCCGAAACAATGGGAATCTTTAGCTTCTGACCCAACTGAAATGGCTATAAAGTCCGCTGTAGAAGAATGTCTTCGATATGACTCTCCTCAACAATCCCTGGATAGGATCGCGTCTCGAGATATAGAATTCCGCGGCCAGAGAATTCGATCTGGTGAAAAAGTCCGCTGCTACATTGGTTCTGCCAATCGTGATCACATGAAATTTGAAAATGCAGATAACTTTGAGATAAACCGGAATCCTAATCAGCATGTGGCCTTCGGTTGGGGCATACACCATTGCTTAGGAAGTTCCGTGTCACAGGTTGAATTTCAAGAAATAATTAGTGCATTGTTATCAAGAAATCTGAAGCCTAGTTTGATTTCTCCAACAGTCGAATACGAACCGACTACTAATTTGAGGTCGCTCGCCAGGCTTGATATGCAACTCGGTTAGTTATTACCAGTATCTATCTCCGGCATGTCGAGTGAGTGCAGGACCACCCCGAGGTTGACACGCCTCGCTATGGCTATTGCTACCCATATCCTAAAAAATCTCTACCCTCCAGCTTCTTGACGGTGGGGTCATTAATGGCCTGTCCTGTGTCATTTTAGGTGCTGTCGTCGACGGAGCCTGAACTGCTGTGCCGGCAAAGAATTCAAAGCCATGGCATCTGCCTCTGCAGAGCAGTTCACTCACGTGGTTATCCCCTTAAGCGCGGAACTGACACGGGGTCACCCCCCCACCGGTTTTTGAGTCTGGTGCCAGTCGTTCTAATTAGTTTCATCATGAAACCTACTTAGTGATCAGTTCTCTGGTTGTGCTTGTAGGTATGGTCTGTCAAATCAAGGGCGTCGGCCAAACGAGCTAGACATACGGACAACTCCCGTAGTGCAGCGGCGACAGAATGGTCCGTGTTTGGAGTCCGACTCTCCCCCGTCTTCACGGCCAATGCTCACTAAGGACACCGCAATAGGGGCGGGTTCAACGGTTGTTTACTGAAATAACACCCTTACAATCCTTGACGAATACTCGCTAGAAAAGTGTCAAGTATCGATCGATTTCCCATGGTGTTACTTGGCGCCGGAATTCACGCAATTCGGCTTCTTTTAGGGCTACAAATTCTTTGTAGATGACCCCCAACGATTCTTGGACTACTTCGTCTTT
>PBGU01000001.1 GCA_002719135.1 Gammaproteobacteria bacterium | reverse complement strand
TCTGATCTAGAGCTACGCCGAGGGCTTCGGATAAATAATGTTCCGGCCCTAAAAAGCCCATCGCCAAAATAACCAAATTGGTGTCCCAAGTCCGTTCTGAATTGGGTAAGGTTGTGCGTTGCCCTCCCGCGTAATCAAGATCGACGGTTTTAATGCCCGCCACATTACCGTGACCATCGTCGATAAATTCAAGCGAATCGATCGCCCATGCTCGCGGGTCACCACCAAATTTCGCCGCCGCCTCTGCGTGGCCGTAGTCGACCTTAAAAACCACGGGGTCCTCGGGCCATGGGTTAGTCGGCGATCTTTCCTTGGGGGGCGCAGGAAATACTTCGAAATTGGTCAGCGAACGACAGCCGTGTCGGAGCGATGTACCTAGACAATCGGTGCCCGTATCGCCCCCACCAATGACGATGACGTCTTTATCGTGCGCGTCAATGTATTGGCCATCCTCTAGATTTGAGTTTAAAAGACTGCGCGTATTTTTCGTCAGAAAATCCATTGCAAAGTGGATGCCATTCAAATTCCGACCGGGTATCGGTAGGTCTCGAGGCGTAGTTGCCCCGGTGGTTAGAAGAAGCACGTCGTTTTCTGCGATGAGCTTAAATACGTCAAACGTGTTACCCGAACCGTCTCCGACGTCGATTCCGGTCTTGAATTCAATGCCTTCTTGTTGGAGGAGGTGGATACGGCGTTCGACGACCGCTGTTTTATCGAGCTTCATATTGGGTATTCCGTACATCAACAAGCCACCGATTCGATCGGCTCGCTCGTAGACGATTACCGAATGGCCAACGCGATTAAGTTGCGCTGCCGCTGTTAAGCCGGCGGGTCCCGATCCGACTATGGCGACAGATTTTCCCGTTCGAGAAAGCGGGGGGTGCGGAGTTACCCACCCTTCTTCGAAGCCGCGGTCGATGATTGCCATCTCGATGTTCTTGATGGTGACGGGTGGATCGGTAATCCCCAGCACACAACTTCCCTCGCATGGCGCGGGGCATACTCGCCCAGTAAATTCCGGAAAGTTGTTGGTTGCGTGTAATCGATCGAGGGCATCACGCCATTGGCCTCTGTATACGAGATCGTTCCATTCTGGAATAAGGTTGTGTATGGGACAGCCGGCTCTACCAATACGATGCTCGCGAGGCGCGTTGGATTGGCAAAAAGGGACACCGCAATCCATGCAGCGAGCTCCCTGTTTCTCAAGGTGCGCTGTGCCCGGTTGCGTATAGATCTCGTCGAAGTCGAGAAGGCGTGAGTCCGCGTCTCGGTACGGAGCAGCTTCGCGTTGAAATTCGATAAAACCGGTGGTCTTACCCATGATTAGCTGTGTGTTGTATGGCCATGGCTAATTAGCCCAACCACTCTCGTTCTCTGCAATCTCTGCAGCCAATTTCTGTTCTTCTAGTACCCGCTTGAAGTCAGTGGGCATCACCTTAACGAATGCGCTAACGGATGCAGCCCAGTCGTCGAGCAATGCATTTGCTTTAGTCGAACCTGTATAGATTGCATGTTTATCGATCAATACCTTTAATGCGTCGACGTCACCTCGTGCCTCTACCCTTTCGAGTTCAACCATATCTGTATTGCAGTAATTGGAGAACGATCCGGCTGGATCGTATACGTACGCGGTACCACCGCTCATGCCGGCAGCAAAGTTCCTACCCGTCGGACCGAGGACGACGACCATTCCCCCGGTCATGTACTCGCAACCATGGTCTCCGACACCCTCAATTACGGTATGCGCTCCACTATTACGGACGCAGAAACGTTCGGCCGCCACACCTCGAAAGAAACATTCGCCCGCGGTTGCTCCGTATAAGGCAACGTTGCCGATTAATACTTGCTCTTCCGCGACAAAACGGCTTGCTTTGGGTGGATAAATGATCAGCCTTCCGCCTGAAAGCCCTTTGCCCACATAATCGTTGGCATCGCCCTCGACTTCGAGGGTGACACCCTTAACAAGCCAAGCTCCAAAGCTTTGTCCGGCACTGCCGTTGAATTTAAAGTGGATGCTGTCGTCGGGCAGCATCTCTGCTCCTCGCCGACAAATGATCTTGTTGGATAGCATCCCGCCGACGACTCGATTTGTGTTCCGGATATCGAGTTCAGCGCGAACCCTTGTACCGTTAGCGAGCGCGGGTTCGGCGAGTTCGATGAGCCTGTTATCAAGCGCATGGTCCAAACCGTGATCTTGTTCGTGGATGCAAAAAACACCGAGACAATTTTCGGGTTCTTCTGCTTTGCTGAGTACCCGTGACAGATCGAGGCCTTTTGCTTTCCAATGGTCAACCGCGGGCTCGACGTCCAACACGTCGACTTTCCCAATCATCTCGTTAACGGTACGGAAGCCAAGTTCGGCCATGAGCAATCGCAGTTCCTTTGCGACCATGAAAAAATAGTTCACGACATGTTCGGGTGCTCCTGCAAATTTCTTGCGCAGCCCGGGATCCTGCGTCGCGATGCCAACGGGACAGGTATTTAAATGGCATTTGCGCATCATGATGCATCCCAGCGCCACTAAAGGGGCGGTCGCGAAACCAAACTCCTCGGCCCCAAGGCAGATGGCAATGGCTACGTCTCGTCCAGTTTTCAACTGCCCATCGGTCTGCAGCACCACACGTGAACGCAAATTGTTCATCACCAGGGTTTGATGAGCTTCAGCAACACCAAGTTCCCAAGGCACACCTGCGTGCTTGATAGATGTTAAAGGTGACGCGCCCGTACCACCGGTATCGCCCGCAATGACGAGGTGATCGCTCCGCGCTTTAGTGACCCCGGCCGCGACTGCACCGACGCCGATTGCCGCTCCCAATTTGACACTGATACGCGCTGAAGGGTTCGCATTCTTGAGGTCGTGGATTAGTTGTGCGATGTCCTCGATGGAATAAATATCATGGTGAGGTGGCGGACTGATTAACCCAACGCCTGGAGTTGAGTGCCGGATGCTGGCTATGTAGTCGTCGACCTTACTGCCGGGTAATTCGCCCCCTTCACCGGGTTTCGCACCCTGAATGATCTTGATTTGCAGTTCGTCTGAATTGGCTAGATAGTTTGCCGTCACGCCAAAGCGACCACTGGCGACTTGCTTGATCGCAGACCTCTTAGAATCGCCATTCTCCATCGGTTGAAAACGATCAGGGTCCTCACCTCCCTCACCTGTATTGGACTTACCCCCGACTCGATTCATTGCGATGGCTAGCGATTCGTGCGCTTCGGCGGAGATTGAGCCAAAACTCATTGCACCCGTGGCAAAGCGCGGGATGATCTCGGTTTCAGGCTCGACTTGTTCGAGGGGGATAGCGACGGTCGCCGTCGTTTTGAACGACAACAAACCACGAAGATTCGCCTCTCGAGTATTGGTTTTGTTGACGTGGTCGGCAAATCGCCAGTAAGCCTCTTCATTGTTCGTCCGCGCAGCCGATTGAAGGTCGGCCACGGCCTCCGGATCCCACATGTGGCGGTCGCCTCCAAGCCGCCAATGAAAGTCGCCCGGGTTAGGCAGGACGGGCTCGGCAACCGCATTCCGACCAGGGAAGCCGATTGCGTGACGTCGTTGCATTTCCTCTGCGAGTACCTCAAATCCTGCACCTTCGACGCGACTCGCCGTCCCGGCAAAGGCTCGATCGATAACTTCCTCGGCAAGGCCAACGGCCTCGAAGATTTGTGCTCCTTTGTATGACTGCAGCGTTGATATCCCCATCTTCGCCATGACTTTGAGCATGCCTTTGGCCGATGCCTTTTTGTATGCCTCGACAACATCGTCGTCATCACTAATGTGAGCTGCGTCTTCAAGATACCCATCGCGACGGGCCTGCCATAGCGTCTCGAACGCCAAGTACGGGTTGACGGCGTCCGCACCGAAACCAACCAACAGACAATGGTGATGGACTTCTCGCGCTTCACCCGTTTCGAGAACGATCCCGATACGTGTACGTGCGTGATGACGGACGAGATGATGGTGTACGGTCCCGACTGCAAGGAGCGCGCTTATGGCGACGTGGCCTGCATCGACTGCCCGATCAGATAGCACGATGAGTTTGAATCCACCGCCAATGGCGTCGATTGCTTCGGACGCGATACGGTCCAACGATGCTAGTAAGCCATCCCGTCCAGATCGCGTTGGAAACGTGAGATCGATGGTTTTGGCCTTCCAACCGCGGTGGTCGATGTGTTTCAGTAACGAGAGTTCTTCATTAGATAGGACAGGTTGCGGAATACGAAGGCGATGAGCGTGTTGAGGCGTTGTGCTGAGCAGGTTTGCTTCAGGCCCGATGTAACATTCCAAAGCCATGATCACTTCTTCGCGGATTGAATCAACGGCCGGATTGGTGACTTGCGCAAACAGCTGTTTGAAGTAGTCGTAAAGCATGCGTGGCTTATCGGACATGACGGCTAAGGCCGCGTCATTGCCCATCGAACCGAGAGGGTCCCTTAATTCTCTGACCATCGGAAGTAGCATAAATTGGAGTGTTTCGACCGTGTAGCCGAATGCCTGGGAGCGGGCTAGAACTGAATCGACATCGAGACCCGGCACCGGTTTTTCTGAAGCGAGATCAGTCAATTCAACACGTTCATTCGCAAGCCATTCGCCGTATGGCTGTCGTTGAGCCCAATCCGATTTGATTTCTTCATCCGGGATCATGCGTCCCGCTTCGAAATCGATGAGAAAAATGCGACCGGGCTGCAGCCGACCCTTTTCGACCACTCGTTCAGGCGGTATATCGACCACGCCGACCTCCGATGCCATGATGCATTTGTCGTCGTCTGTAATGTAGTAACGAGAAGGTCGCAGGCCGTTTCGGTCGAGGACAGCTCCAATATAGGTTCCATCCGTAAAAGCAATTGATGCGGGTCCGTCCCATGGTTCCAATACACACGAGTTGTACTCATAGAACGCTCTTTTCTCGGGAGACATAGTGGTGTGTTGCTGCCATGCCTCAGGGATCATCATGAGGACGGACTCTTGCAGGGTCCGTCCCGTTAGACGCAAGAATTCAAGAACGTTGTCGAATGTGCCGGAGTCCGAACAGTCGGGTTCAACCACCGGGAAGAGCTTCTGTAGATCGCTGCCAAAGAGGTCGGATTGCAGCGTTCCTTCACGAGCATTCATCCAATTCTTGTTACCGAGTAGCGTATTGATTTCGCCGTTGTGGCTCATAAATCGGTTCGGCTGAGCTCGATCCCAGGAGGGAAAGGTGTTGGTAGAAAAACGCGAGTGGACCATGGCTAGATGTGTTTGGTAGTCGGTATCAGCGAGATCAGGGAAGAAGTTATACAGTTGGTGTGGCGTCAACATGCCTTTATAGATAATGACCTTGGTCGAAAGACTACAAACGTAAAACAACGATCGTTCGACGAGTTCTTCGTTAGAACGTAACTGGTGCGTTGCGTGCTTTCGAATCAAGTACAGTTTGCGCTCGAGCGCGTCCCCTTCAAGCCCTTCGTCCGATGCGATAAAGACCTGTTCCATTGCTGGCATCGCTGCCCGAGCTGCGTCGCCGATATCGGCCTTATCTGGTTGTATGGGGAGTTCTCTCCACCCGACAAGGCGCTGACCGGCTTCTGCGATAGTAGATTCAAAAACTTGCTTGCAGTGCGCTCGTTCTTCCTGATCACGTGGCAGGAATACGATGCCTGCGCCAAATGCGCCGTCCTGGGGTAACTCGGTATCCAACACATCGCGGACGACACGCCGCAGAAAATGAATAGGCAAGCCAGTAAGGATGCCCGCACCATCCCCTGTGTTTTTCTCGTAGCCCAAGCCGCCGCGGTGGACCATGCAGCAATTCATGTGGTTGGCATCATCCATGATTACGCGGCTCGCTCGGCCCTTGATGTCGCAAATAAATCCAACGCCGCAGGCATCCTTCTCGAGAGCGGGATCGTAGAGACCACGCCGAGGAGGCATACCGAGAGTAAGCTGTCGCGAGAGCTCATTCATGCGCTGCTTTTTTTTGGGAAGTTCGCTGACGTCAAACAAAATTTATCCGGTCCGTGCCATCATCCAAGCATGGACAGCGTAACGTTTCCGATCGTCGTGCACACGTTGATCTTCGATGAAGGGGGTCGACTGTTGTTACTCCGTCGAAAGGGAACGGGGTTGATGGATGGATACCTAGGACTGCCCGGTGGACACCTCCAAGCGGGCGAAACCGTGTCCAACGCGGCAATGCGGGAATGCAAAGAAGAAGTCCGTATCGAGACAAAAGCGGTACAGCCACTGGTCGTTATGCCGTTCATGGGTGGCGTCGACTTCATTTTCGAAGCACATGAATGGACCGGTATAGCTGAGATCGGGGAACCCGATAAGTGTTCGGAAATTGGCTGGTTTGTACCAGAAACGCTACCGCGCGACGCNGTCCCGTTTGTGCCGAAAGCACTCGAGTTACGNNCACAAAAGGTCTGGTATCACGAATATTTAGACTAAGGNATTGTGCGCATTGGNATTCGAACAAGGTTAGAATCCGCCGCCTTTTGGGGCGCACGAATCGAGGGGATGAAAGAACCATGANGGATCCAGTANGGGTTACGGTAACCGGGGCTGCNGGCCAGATCGGTTACGCGTTGGTTTNTCGGATAGCGTCGGGCGCGATGCTTGGTGCGAAACAACCGATNGTCTTGCAACTTCTTGAGATTCCNCCCGCGATGGACGCGCTTGAAGGCGTCGTGATGGAACTCGATGACTGCGCGTTTCCCCTGCTGCACGGCGTTGAAACCTCGGATGATCCGGATGTTGCATTTCGGGACACCGACATCGGCCTGCTCGTTGGTTCGCGACCNCGGGGTCCAGGCATGGAACGCAAGGAACTACTCGAAGCCAATGCGGCAATTTTTTCCGTGCAAGGCAAAGCACTCAATGACGGTGCGTCGCGAACCGTTAAGGTACTCGTGGTAGGAAATCCAGCCAATACGAATTGCCTCATTGCGCAACGAAACGCGCCCGATCTCGATCCCAAGAACTTTACCGCCATGACTCGCCTTGACCATAACCGTGCCATCGCTCAGCTTGCGTCCCGGACTGGCCATTCGGTTAGCGAAATCAAAGGCGTGTCGATCTGGGGAAATCACTCGGCGACCATGTACCCGGATTTGNTTTCCGCCACGGTGCAGGAAAGCCCGGCGATGAACCTCGTCGATATGGATTGGTACAAAAACGATTTCATCCCGACTATTCAGCAACGCGGCGCTTCAATTATCGAAGCGAGGGGCGCTTCAAGCGCGGCGTCGGCCGCCAATGCCGCCATCGATCACGTACGCGACTGGATCGTTGGTACGAGTGAGGTCGTTAGCATGGGTGTATTCAGCGATGGAAGTTACGGCATCGAAGAGGGGCTGATCTATTCCTTCCCCGTCACCTGCGAAGGCGGCGATTGGCGCATTGTTCAGGATCGCACGATCAACGAGTTCAGTCGCCAAAAAATGAGGGATACGGAGAATGAATTAATCGAAGAACGTGACGCCGTGGCGCATCTTTTCTGAGGCGCTATTCGGTCCTGACTCTGCCCGCAGCTCTTAGAGCTTTTCTTTGCGTTTTCCTTTCCTCTCCCTTGAGTCGAAGTTTTTCTCGATCTTCGTTGCGTACCTCAAGGTAACGTTCGCGCCAGGTTTCGTCACCGGCCCATTGGAATGGACTGGCGACGGTTAATCCAGCCGTTGTCGCCTGTTCGAGAACATCGAAGCTGTGGGAGACGATGGAGTGCTGCATCTGCGTGTCATATGGCTTGCCGCAGGGATTGCCGAGAGGAAAATCGGTGAATAGGAAACGGGGCACGCCGCAATGTTCAACGATATCTCGCGCAGACCCAAGAATAACCGTGGGCATTCCATTAGCTTCAAGNTGCCGGGCGATCAAACACACGGTTTGATGNCAGACAGGTCACAACGGGACGAGAAGCGCGATGTCGGCATTGTCCTGGCGACAACGATCAAGGATTTCCGGAGCGTCTGCTTCCATCGTTCGGCGATGACTGTATTCAGTTGGTGCGCAATAAAAGTTTGTGCAAATCGAACCGATCCGGTGGTCTCGCACCAATCGCTTTAATGTCTCTAAGGGGAAGAACGACCCAAGATCGTTCAAATGCGTCGCTTGCCTGTCCCAGGAAAGGTCATTGGCGTAAAGNCTTTCGGGAATTTTNGAGGTTGTGTGGGTGGCGACTTCGCGGACGTCATCGGCNTCGCGATCGTAAAGTGCCGCCGTGGTGATGAGGGCGATTCTGGAGTCTCGAAGTGGACGGACGAGCGGTGTAAACGGAATTTCGTCAAAGTGCGCCCAAGTGTAGGGAACCTCAAAGCCTTGGGCTTCGTAGTACGCACGTGTGCGCGCCATGTATTGAACGGCTTGACTCATCATGTGCAATAAATCATACACTCAGACAACGAGGTTATGGGGNCGNTCGAATGNNGGGACCACTAGAGGGAGTCTGTGTCATAGAACTTGCGNTNGCGATTCAAGGNCCNGCCGTGGGGTTTTTCTTCAGTNCCATGGGGGCNGACGTGGTCAANGTTGAACCGCCGATGGGCGATGCGAGTCGATACCATCGAGGCGTCAACAACACCCTACCNGCNACNGCGTACGGTTCGCAGTTCGTGGCNATGAACAAGGGGAAGCGNTCGGTCTCCNTGGACCTAAAAACGGAAATGGGGCTGAAGGTCATGGAACGGTTGCTGGCGAGCGCCGATGTGTTTGTAAGCAATTATCGAGCGTCTGCGTTAGCCCGCATGGGGCTTGAACTAGAAGAGCTTACGAAGCGATACCCGCGATTGGTGGTGGGTCATGTGAATGGATTCGGGCCCAAAGGTCCCGAAGCGGACAAGGCCATGTTGGATGGAGCAGCGCAAGCGCGAGGCGGTATTACCGGTCTTTCGGGGGCGGGCGGCGCAGTCCCGATGCCGCCGGGGGCGGCCATTGCGGATCATGCCGGAGCGATGCAAACGGCACTCGCCTGCGTCACGGCGTTGTACGTGCGCGCGCAATCGGGGCGCGGGCAGCTCGTCCAAACGTCTTCGTTGGGAGCACAANTGTGGCTACAAATGTGGGAATTGCAGCACTCNTTCATGACGGGTGTACCCCTCACCCGTGAAGGTTCGCATCATCCGAACATCAAAGCGCCGTACGGTGTGTACATGACTAGAGATGATGTACCCGTCATGTATGTGGCTGCGATGACCGACGAGTCATGGACCGCNTTTTGGTTGTTTGTCGACATGCCCGAGGCNTTGCTTCTTGAGCAATGGGANACGCCAGGAAAGCGAATTGGAGTTGCAGGGTCTGATGATGGATTGGCCGAAATTCGCGATCTCATGACGACCGCGATTGGACTTCATACGATGGAAGAGTGGGAAGCNTTTTTCTCGACCGAACCGGAGATCATTTGGGAACGGGTTCGTAATCACGAGGAAGTCCGTACTGATCCACAAAACATCGCTAACGACTACGTGGTGGATATCGATCTNCCGGGTTCAGGAAAAACATCGACCGTAGGGACGCTTATGGCGTTCAGTGATACCCCAACCAAAGCNNCAGGCCCGCCGCCNCCACTGGGNGAACACACAGAAGAGGTGATGGCNNCGCTCGGTTTCGACGCAGCGGAAATCAAAAGTGTGCGGGATCACTCCGAAGCGGAAAAGGAAGCTATGTTGATTGCGCTGCTTGGAGACAATTGATTTTGTACAATCTCGGCTCAAGCGAAGGATAGGGGTAGCGGTGATGGCAGCCTTAGCGGCAGGCAAGCGATTAAAAAGTGCAGTTTGTGCGACAGAAATTATGATCATTGCGGCGCCCGATGGGGACGTCGAGTTGGAGTGCGGTGGTGCACCAATGACGGACGGAGAAGGCAATACCGGGGGCAGTGTGGACGCTAACTATGGTGAAGGNACGGCGTTGGGNAAGCGTTACGTTAACGAAGACGGCGGTCTAGAGCTGTTGTGCGTTAAACCTGGCGATGGTTCTCTGTCGGCAGGTGGAGAAGCACTGAAGGTCAAAGACGCGAAGAAGTTGCCNAAGACGGACTANCAGTACCCCACGCCACTCAGCCGTGAAGGTCTAATCGAAACGGTTTCGAAGTTACGGTGACGACAGGGAGAAGGACCAACCATGAACATCATGATGCTGTTGGAGATGGCCGCCTCCGGGTGTCCCGAACGGGTCGCTTTTGTTGATCCAGAGATTGACGCGTCGATTAGTTACCAAGAACTCTTTGATGCGGCGGGCAACATGGCCGCGATCCTTCGNGCTACCGATGCNGNNCGGNTTGCGATGCTCGACGTCTCCAATATCGGNATCCCCATCGGGCTATTTGCGAGCGGTTGGGCNGGAATACCNTACGTACCTCTCAACTATCGCCTNACCGATCCTGAGATCGAANNCCTTCTNGANCGAATNACNCCGGCGTATCTGGTNACGGAACCGGAGCGGGTCGCCGGGTTCCACGATCGGAAGGGGGTGCAAGTATCGTCTCGCNCNGATTTTGTTGCGCTTGCTCGTGAAACAGCGGAANCACCNGATGCCTGGTCGATGGACCCTGANGACACTGCTGTTTTGCTGTTCACCAGTGGAACGACGGGGGCGCCAAAAGCTGCCGTACTGCGACAAAAACACCTCGTATCGTACATTCTCGGGTCGGTCGAGTTCATGGGAGCTGACGAGGAGGAGGCAGCTCTGGTGTGCGTTCCGCCGTATCACATTGCTGGGATTGCGGCNGTCTTAAGCTCAGTTTATTCCGGTCGAAGAGTCGTTCAACTTGCGAATTTCAGTGCCGAGAAATGGGTTCNGTTAGCNCGTGACGAAAAGATCACGACNGCNTTCGTCGTGCCGACNATGCTCTCACGTATNGTCGAAGAGCTTGCTGGTGCCACGAACGCGGACATGCCGCACCTTCAGTCGCTCTCATACGGNGGNGGAAAAATGCCGCTCTCAGTGATTCAGCGCGCGATGGAATTATTTCCGGGAACCGATTTTACGAATGCCTATGGTCTCACCGAAACGAGTTCAACTATTACCGTTTTGGGACCGGATGAACACCGACTTGCCTCCNCGAGCGATGAGGAAGACGTCCAGCGTCGCTTAGTTTCGGTAGGCGTTCCACTACCCGGTATCGAACTTGAAATACGCGACGAGGAAGGCGCCGTGCAACCNGCTGGTTCGCGTGGAGAGATCTATGTNCGGGGCGAACAAGTCTCGGGAGAATATGAAGGACGTGGAAGCGTCGTCGATAGCGATGGCTGGTTCCCGACCCGAGATGCTGGTTTCGTTGACGGNGAAGGNTTCCTGTTNATTGATGGNCGNGCAGACGATGTCATTGTCCGNGGCGGGGAAAACGTGTCCCCGGGTGAAATTGAAGATGTACTACTAGAGTACCCCGCGGTCAGCGATGCGGCGGTGGTAGGTNTGCCGAGTGAAGAATGGGGTGAGGCCGTGGTGGCTGCCGTCGTTATTTCGGATGAAGCGACGNNCGAACANCTGCAGNAGTGGGTCAAGGANCATATGCGTTCGTCGCGCGTGCCCGAGCGNATNGAGTTCTGGGACGAACTACCGTACAACGAGACCGGGAANTTGCTCCGTCGGGTGGTAAAANAANGACTNGCCTAANNGACCGANCTANGCGGGNGGNCGATTCACAATNACGCCTGAGCATTCGAGCGCANCTATTTCTTCTATCGAGTAACCAAGCCACTCNCGGAGTATCTCGTGATTGTCTGCACCTAGCCGGGGACAGGGTGTCCAGTCCNNGCTCGANATCNCNTTCATTTTGATNGGATTCCCGGGNATGGGTGTCGGTCCGCGCTCAATNGANACGAAAAAATTACGAGCNATNGTTTGNGNATCGGANGTCATATCGGGCGTGGTGTTCACCGGGCCGGCAGGAATNTTTGCTTCNTGGAGAATATNTGNCGCCGCNGTCTTACTGTGCCGNAGNGTCCAGGTNTCGATNAGCTGATCAATATTGTGATGCGTNTGGANGCGTTCTTCNANATCTGCNGTCGCATCAAGGGATCCNGGGATTGTCGCGCAGATCGCGNNCCAATCNCGATCGTCTCGGCAGGCGATGGCTACCCAGTCGTCACTTCCGGCACAACGGTAGATTCCGCAGGGGGCCATATTGGGATGGCGGTTACCGAACCGTTTCACCGGTTCACCTAGTTGATGTTCGATGAGCCAGGGACCACAAAAAGCAGCAGCTCCCTCATGGAGGGACATTTCGACTAGCGCACCGCGTCCGGTTTGCTGTCGCCTTCGCAATGCGGTCACGACGGCCGATGTCGCGTTAAGCGCGGCGATGGGATCGGGCAAGGCCATTGCCGTATTCCGGGGTTCATCGGGCCCGTAGCCCATCACGTTGGTCAGTCCAGAAAGCGGTTCGACGGACGGCCCAAACGCCACACGATTTCTGTACGGTCCGTCCATCCCGTAACCGGGCATGCTGACGTAGATGATTTTTGGGTTCGCCGCGGATAGAACAGGATAATCGAGACGTAAGGAAGGCATCGCTCGTGCGCTGAAATTTTCCATCACGACATCTGCGTTTTTGACGAGCTCGAGAAACGTCGTGCGACCCACGCTGGTCTTGAGGTCAACGGCCACACTTTTCTTATTGCGCTGCAATTTCACGAATACGGCGTTGACGTTGTAGGGCTCGTCACCCGGAGCGCCACCGATCCAACCTCCGAGCGGCGTGGTCCTGCCGTAGCTGCGAGGTCCACGACTCGTAGGCGCTTCAATCTTCACAACGTCTGCACCCAAGTCAGCAAGGATGCGGGTTGCAAGCGGTCCCGCCCACACGTGCGTTAGATCGAGGATGCGGACTCCGTTTAGTGGTCCTTTAGCCATGCGTCTTTTTCGGCTCGGTCAGTTGAAACTCGGAAAGGGAATCCCCGCGGATTTTCCAAGCGGGCCGCGGTGATTTGATGGTTGAGTGTCCGGCGGTGACGGATTGCCAGAACTCGCGCTGTTTGAGGTGTGGATCGTTTAAAACTTCGGATAGGGTTAGGACCACGCCGACGGGGACCCGATTTTCCGTGGCACGTTGTTCGATTTCGGACCGGGTCATTTTCGCAATGGTTTCGGCAATGATGTCGTGTAGCGCCTGCCGGTTTCGGGAACGAAGATTGTTACTTTTGAACCGCTTGTCGATTAGCAGCTCGGGGCGTTTCAAGAATATGGCGAAAGCGTCCCAAAAGGTTGGAACGATATTGAGGTATGCCCAACCGTCCATACACCGGAATAAGTTGGTCGGCACCACCGTCCAGAAGTCGTTTCCATGTCTGGACCGAATAATGTTGGCGCAGTGCCACATGACCGTCGTGAACTGACTTAAGGCCATCACGACTTCGAGCATGCCGATGTCGATGATATTTTTCTGTTTCGCGATTCGACATGCATTGGCCGCCGTGTACGCGAACGCGCCACTTTGAAATTCCGGATAGTGCCCAGGCAACGTTAACGGTGCGCGATCCGGATCTCCCATTAGATTTGTATACCCCCCCATCGCTAAGATCACACTTGGAGTCGCTTGCCAGTTGCGCTTCGGGCCAGTCGCTCCAAACGGTGTGATCGAAACCTTGACAGGGGTCTGCCAGCTGTTAAACCCGAGCGCCATGAGCGAATCCGCGGTTGCAGCTTCTGCAATAACAATATCTGCTTCACCCGCGAGGTGAGCGATCAACATGGGGTCCGTGGTGTCGACACGACGCTTGCCGGCGTGCAGGTAGTAATCGGCGGCGGCTTGACTGACCCAACCGGGGGAATCGGGTTGCGATTCAATCCGGACGACGTCGTATCCGGATTGTGCAAAAAGCCGACCGCAATAGCCGGCCGCGAAACCACCGATTTCGAGAATGCGATCCATCGTATGCGTTACTTAATCAGCGAGCTCGTCGACCAATCCCCATGACATGGCAGTTTCGGCGTCGATACGTGCGCCCGTCAACGCCCAAGCAGCCATTCGATGGCGACCGATCCTCGGAAGAATGCTTGCGGTACCTCCTGCACCAGGGACAAGACCCATGGACACCTCGGGCAACTGAAAAAACGCGTCTCGTCGCGCAAGAACACGATGTGCGAACGCCGGTAATTCGATTCCTGCGCCGATACAAGCTCCGTGCACGTGTACCTCAATACGGTCGTGAACACTTGCCATCAAATTTCCGGCACTACGGGCCACTCGAGAAACGTGAGCGAGACCGGCGTCGGTGGCTTCGCCGAATTCGTCGAGATCGCCACCCGCACTGAAGCACGATCCTGCACCTCGCAAAATCGCTCTGCGAATTCCGGAATCGAATGACAGTAAGGACAGCCCAGCACATAAGGCGTCCCGCATCTCGGCGTTGTAAGCGTTGCGCTTCTCCGGTCGATTCAGCGTGAGGTAAAGTTCGTCTTCGACCCGCTCAACGGTCACGGCCGGTTCGTCCGTACTTGGCGAAGGTTTGCGTTGTTCGCGCCCCCCGATCCAGCGTTGAAACTCACTGCCGTGTTGTAAGGTTGAATAGGCGAGAGACTCGGCGACCAACCGTTGCGGGATACTGATGCCCTCGTTGTAACGAAGCAATTGGACTAAGACCGCGGAGGCTATAGGACTGTTTGAAATCGCAAGTTCGATCGACTCAGCCTGCTGTCTGTTTGGGACAACCACGTCCGCGAGTGGGGGCGGTATGGGGTCCTCGGTAATCGCAATGACGGGGCATGGGGGACGATGTGGCGGAAGTGGAAAGGCCCCGTCTACCTCAACCAGCACGAAAGGGGTGTCGAAAAAGACGGAAAATTCTTCCGCTGAAGCGGCCGAGTACAATCGAGCGCTAAGCTCAGACAGCAACATTGGCTCGTTCAAAGGTGCACCTTTGTCGATGGCAGAGAACGGTGATTATGCACAAACGGGGGCGAAGATCGGGTATACCACGATACGATCAGCACATGGGTCGAGTAATCCGACGATATTTCGCGGGTATACATTGGCGGGATTGCGGAGTCGTTGATGCTGTTAATACGTAACGCCGAAGTCGAGGGTAGTCGTGATTTGGACGTCTTTTGCCACGACGGAAAAATCCACGACATTGGACAAAATCTCGTGCACCCGGATGCTGAGACCGTTGACGCGAATGGCGGCGTTTTATTGCCTGGTTTGCACGATCATCATGTGCACCTATTTGCGCATGCAGCGGCGCGACGCTCGGTTTCTTGTGGCCCTCCGGAAGTGGGCGATGATGAGACGTTGGCGACAGTCCTTCGAAATGCCGAAGATTCAACGGACGGCTGGATTCGNGGNGTNGGGTATCANGAATCCGTTGCCGGCATGCTCGACCGGCANNNNCTCGATGNCATGGTGNCGGANCGACCGATTCGTATCCAACANCGATCAGGNAAGATGTGGTTTATGAATTCGGTAGCGCTNNAAGTGCTCGGCGTGAACGAGAGTAACGGCCAANTATTCCGCAAGGACGAGTGGATCCGCGAGCGCCTNGGCTCGGCGATCGATCATTGGGCGGACGTTACTGCCACATCCCGACTGCTNGCNAGCTATGGCGTNACCGGAATCACGGACGCGACGGCTTCCAATAACGCTGANGTCGANCGTGATTGGTCCGCNATCGATCTATNNCAGCGGGTGCGACTGATGGGGAACGAGGACCTGGGTCATGGTTCGCTGAAAATCATGCTCGACGACTATGCGTTACCCGAAATCGACGGATTTCAACAACGTATCCGCGCAGCACACGACCGCGGACGGCCAGTCGCCGTGCACTGCGTGACCCGCACAGAACTCGTCTATACGTTATCAGCGCTGACGGAGATCGGTTCACTTGCGGGCGACCGAATCGAACACGCGTCGGTCGTGGACGAGTCAACGTTGGACTTGATGCTGCGAGTCGGTGTCTGCGTGGTCACTCAGCCTAACTTCTTGGTTGAACGCGGCGACCAGTATTTGAAAGACGTTGACGCACAACAACTCGAATTTCTTTATCGCGCGAAAAGTTTTCTTGACGCGGGAATTCCGCTTGGTGGTGGTACCGATGCACCGTTTGGAGGCGCCGACCCATGGGCCGCGATGCGTGCGGCCGTTCACCGTAGAACCGCGTCCGGCGAGGTTATTGGTGAGCAAGAAAAACTCACTCCGGAACAAGCGATCGCCATGTTTACCTCCTCGGTTGATATGCCTGGTGGTGCGTCGCGAAGGATCGCGCCAGGTCAAACAGCAGATCTTTGTTTACTCCAACGGCCTTGGGCTGAGGCACGAGACCGGATTTCAAAAGACGATGTGGCGATGACCGTGATGGGGGGAACGATTACCTATCGACGTTAATTGCTGACTGGCTTGGAGTCAGGGTGAAGCGATATATCCTGCCTCGCTTGTTGATTCCCTTAAAAGGGTCACGGATCGAGTTCGGCGAGCACTTCGGCGTTGTGTTCGCCCAGTTTTGGTGCGGGTCGACGGATTGACCACGGCGTTTTTTCGAAACGATAAGGCGCTCCGGGGTAGGTGATCGTGCGGTCAATGTCCTCATGATGGACGTGGGTGTGGAAACCGCGTGCTTTGAAGTGCTCATCCTCGAATGCTTCCTCGGGCGAGTTGACGGCACCGGCGGCAAGTCCGGCTTGTTGACAACCGAGAAAGAAGTCTTGCGCCGAAACGCTGGACGCGATCAACTGCAGCGCCGAGCGACCGGCTCCGAAAATCGCCGTGATGGCATCGTCTTGACCGATAAGAGATAGATCAAACGGCCCTTGCCACTCGGCGCCCATTTCGAGAAAGACTGCTTCTGGAAGTTGCTGTTCGAGTCCGAGACTCTTAAGCCAGTCGTATAAAGCCTTAAATTCATGGGGAAATCGGGGCGGAACACCAGTATTTGCATAGCGTCCGTCGGCACATAGTTGCTGGGTTTCGCCTGATGGACTAACGGACGCGTGGCGCCCGGTTTGTCGCTGTACCGTCTTTTGCGCGACGAGCCAGGAATAGGTAGCCGCCTCCGTCGATACGTTGGAAGCTGCGGTCATGGACACGTCGATGAATTGTCCTTCCCCGGATACGCCGCGATAGAGTAGAGCGGTCAGTGCCGACATGTACGCAAAGTGAGCCGCTGTCTGATAACCCTGTAGCGGACCCCGAATCGGAGGGAGTGAGTGGTCGTCGTAACCGCAACTCCATGGTGGTCCTGATGTTGCCATGATGGTCAGGTCCGTCGCTGGTAGATCACTCCGTGGATCGTCTCGACCGTGAGTCGTCACTGCGAGGTGGATAAGGTCGCGTTTGATTTCGGACAAGGTGGGGTAATCGAGCTGCAAATTTGAGAGCCGATCGCGCGGTTCAGCTTCGATGAGAACATCCGTCGTTGCCATCAGTTTTTGAAAGGTCTTGGCGCCCTCAAGGTCATCTAGGTCCAAGACGATAGCCCGCTTGCTGGTGTGATAGTGCCACCAGTACAAACTCCGGTCCGACCCCGGCTTGTTGTCTAGAAACGGCGGGTAGCTTCGGCTTGGATCACCACCAGGAGGTTCCACTAGAATCACGTCGGCACCCATGTCCGCCATTAATTTACCAGTGAACGCGATACGTTCATTCGCGAGTTCAACGACCCGCAAACCGCTAAGGGCTGTCATATGACCCCCTCAGCGGTAAGCTGGGTGACCTCTTCCTCGCTATACCCGAGAACGCGGGTCAGTACGTCCATGGTGTGCTCGGAGAGACACGGCGCGCCATGAGTCATCTCCCAGTCGGTTTTCGAGAAATGCACGGGTTGTCCGTCGACTCGGACCTCACCCATCTCGCGATGCTGAACGGTCGGCCAGAGCCCAAACGATCCGGTTGCCGGGTCGCGATCGATGCGTTCTTCGGGCGTAAGGACGGCGGCTACAGGAACTCGGACGTTTTGGAGCGCGGTTTCGATCTCATATTTTGTTTGGTCTTTAGTCCAGTCGCTCAGGTGTTGATCAAGCGCGTCTTGATGGTTGAGCCGATCCTCGAGCGTGGCGAACGCTTTGTCTGTTGACCAGGGACGTTGAATAACGGAACAGAGCGCATCCCAATCCGATTCGTTACGGCACGCGATCGCCACCCATTCGTCGTTGCCGAGGGTGGGGTAAATACCGTGGGGCGCCATGGGCGGCCATTGGTTACGATTGGAGTGTGGTGATCCGTCTCGCCGCATTGGATTGGCATTGATGGTCCAATCCAGCAGCGCGGGCCCGTGGAGAGTTAACGCCGATTCCGAACAAGCCAGATCGACCCACTGGCCCTCGCCCGTTTTTTGACGGTGCAATAACGCCAACATGATAGCCATAGCCATGTAGTAAGCGCCGGTGTGATCCATAAACGAATAGCCCCAGCCGGCGGGTTCTAAACCGGGGAGTCCAGAGCTGAACGTAAGTCCCGAGACGGCCTGCACAATGGGGCCCCAGGTTCGAAAGTCGCTATAGGGTCCGACGTGTCCGAAGCCACAGTTGGACACGTAGACGATGTCCGGCTTGATGGCTTTGAGTTGGTCGTAACCGAACCCCCACTTTTCGAGCACGCCCTTGGCAAAGTTTTCGCTCACGACATCCGATACACGAACGAGCTCAGCGAGAATTTCCTTTGCTTTTTCGTCTCGAAGATTAAGCGTAATACCGAGCTTGTCGGTGTTGTGATTATTGAATGCGCCACCAAGGTCGATGCCTCGTCGATCGTCGATAAACGGTGGGGTGCCACGGAGAATATCCCAACGGCCTTCGCGCACGGGGTCTTCGATGCGGATGATCTCGGCGCCGAATGACGCCAACCATTTGGTCGCGCCCGCGCCCGCTAGCTGGCCGGTGAAGTCGCAGATCCGAAAGGAAGACAAAGCTCCCGGCATGGGGCGTTTCTCCTCTTTTAGGCGACGATGCCGGATTGGCGTAGTGCAGTAATTTCCTTTGTCTCGAGACCGAGCTCTTCGGCGAGGACGTCGTCGGTGTGCTCGCCTAGCAACGGCGCGCGTTCGATCTCCACGTCGGATTCAGAGAGTCGTGGTGCAAAACCGAGCAAAGGCACTTCCCCGTGACCGGGGTGATCGATTTGGTGAATGAATCCGCGGTCAACGAGATGAGGATCGCTATGCAATTCTTCTGTATCCAAGCATGCTGAGCAAGGTACGCCGGCATTGCCGAGAATCTGCATCACATCGTGTTTGGTGCGTTCGCTCGTCCACGCAGTGAAGATGTCGTGCAATGCGTCAGCATTTTCCCGCCGCTCTTCCAAGCCCGCAAAGCGTTCGTCGACGATAAGGTCTGAACGGTCGATAGCAACGCAAAGTTCATCCCATTGTCCGGCGGTAATCGGCATGATGTAGACCCAGTCGTTTGGACCAAAAGGCTTGCATGGGTAGTTGTTGACGGGCGGTAGTCCCTGAACGTTGCCATTTCGGCGCGTCGCTTGGGACCCCCACTTGGACCCGGTCGCGATGCGCGTACGCATGTAGTAGGTCATTGCCTCCTGCATCGAGATTTCTATTTCTTGTCCATTCCCCGAGCGGAGTTTTTGTATGTAAGCGGCCAGAATAGCCATGCCGAGCTGGACCCCGGTCCCAGAATCGCCCGTTGTCGGGCCCGGTACCAGCGGCGCGCCGTTCGCTTCACCGGTAACCGAGAACGCACCGGCCGCCGCCTGCGCGATCATGTCGTAGCTCTTATAGTGCGAGTAGGGTCCTGACGTTCCGAATCCCTTGAGTCGAGCGTAAATAAGCGATGGGTGTACCGCTTTGAGCGTTTCGTAATCGACCTTGAGACGTTCTGCAACCCCGGGTCCATAGTTTTCGACGAACACGTCGAAGCGCGGAACTAATTGAAGCAGCAGATCGTGGCCTTCCGTTGAAGCGAGATTGAGTGCCATGCTCCGCTTGTTGGCATTCCAATTACAGAAATACGCGGAATAGTCTCGGTTCGGGCTTAGGCCGACGGCCCGGCCCGGATCACCGTCGCCTGGCGGTTCAATCTTGACGACCTCGGCACCGAGCCACGCGAGCGCTTGGGTGCACGACGTGCCGGCCTCGTACTGCGTCATGTCGAGAATGCGCATTCCTTCTAGAGCAGGCATCCAATTCCCTCGAGTTTTCCCAGAAAGACGCCTTAGTGAACACCCAGACGGTTCCGTGATCAACGACTGTAGCGGCGTGAAGTCCTACAGAAGACGAATTCGGGTTCGTTTCGGCGATGCCGTTATTGACCCTTGAAGATTGGGCGTCTTTTTTCTCGAAAGGCGACCCGTCCCTCCGCTCCGTCCTCGGAGTCGCGGACGGACAGCAACAACTTACGTGCCAGAGCTCCTGCTTCTGCCGGACTCTTGTTAAGGGTTTCCTGCGAAAAGCCTTTAAGCGTTTCGACGACCAGTGGCGCCGAATCGACCAGAATGGCGGCGAGCTCGTTGGCTACGTCAAGTTCGCTTCCCGGCGGGACGACTCGGTTGACCATGCCCATTTCTCTGGCGCGCTCTGCCGATACATCTTGCCCGAGTAACATGAATTCCATTGCGAATTTATGCGGTATACGGGCGACGGCGCTTGCGATTAATCCGCCAGTAAAACCAACTTGCGCTTCGGGGTACTTAAATACGGTCGTTTCTGACGCGACAACCAGATCGCACATCTGGACGATGACGTATGCGCCACCGATGCACCACCCGTGCACAGCAGCGATCACAGGTTTATCCAAGGCGACGCCAATGCTCGGGACGCCACGCCACAGTTCGCCAGGTGGATCTTTGATATCCGCGCCGACGGAAAAGGCGCGATCACCGGCCGCATGCAGAATGGCGACGCGGTCGTCCGAATCGGCGAACCGTTTCCAAGAGGCTTCCAATCCGTCGACGACCGCAGAATCCAACGCGTTCATACGATCGGCCCGATCGATCGTAACGGTTGCAATGCCGTTAGCGGACTCGTAATTGACGCTCACGATTCGTCCAACCAAGCATTGAAAGTTGCAGGTCGTTTCTCGTGGAAGGCGGTGACTCCTTCCCGAGAGTCCGGATGATGATCCGAGATCGCGGTCTTTGCCGCAATTTCGTCGAGGGACTGTTCCCAGGATATTTCGGCGGCGTTGTATATCGATCGCTTCATCAGCCGCATCGCTACCTGGGGCCCATTAGCGAGTTCAGTTGCCAATTCGATAGTCCTCTGTTCGAGTTCGCTTGCGTCAACGACTTCGTGCACGAGTCCGAGCTCGAGGGCTTCATCGGCCTCGACGATCTTTTTCCGCATGATGAAATCCATCGTCCGGGCGACACCCATGTGTTGGACGAGCAAATACTGACCGCCCTCGTCCGGCAGCAGTCCGAAACGAAGCGTTGCGCTGCCCATCCGCACACCCCGCGTCGCGATACGAAAATCGCACGCCAGCGCCAGCGAGAACCCGGTTTGAATGGCGACACCGTTGATGGACGCGATGGTCAATTTATCGAGCTCGCGAATGGCGGTATTCACGCGCTGCGAAATGGTACGAAGACCGTTGTATGTCCCGAGATGATTGTCGTGCCCGTGGCCAATGGGCCGAGTGAGAGGCTCGCCAGCGACTTTGGCATTTTGATATCCCTTGAGATCGTCCCCTGCGCAAAAAGCTCGTCCGCTGCCGGTGAACACGACGACCCGAACGGCGTTGTCCATTTGGGCCTGGGTAATCACCTCCACCAAATCTCGCTTGATGGAAGCCGTCATGCCGTTGAGTCTTTCCGGTGTATTGAATTGAATCCAGGCGATCCCCGGTTCCTTAAGAGACACTCCGAAGCCCTGAAAATCTCCAGTATCCATCTGTCCTTCCTATGATCGTGTTTTGGTTATCGTAAACCAGTCGGAGCCTGTAGGGACGTGTGACCGTAGCGTCGGGTCGTGACTTAACCCATGACCTGGGTCCAGGTCTCGAGGTTTTGCACACTGAGGTAGCTGTTTCGGGCTTTGGTTTCAGCCATGGTGGCATTAGGTATTTGGCCGTAGTTGTGTCCCGGTAGCAACAGGGTATCGTCAGGCAGCGATTTGAGTTTCTGCAGGCTGTGATACATGTCCTCAGAATTAGACCCAGGTAGATCAACGCGACCACATCCATCGATAAATAACGTATCGCCGGAGACAAGTGTGTTACGAACTCGAAAACACTGGGAGCCAGGCGTGTGGCCTGGTGTGTGTAAGAATTCAATCTGAACATTGCCGACGTCGAGGGTATCGCCCGAGTCCACCTTGACGAGATCGGAATCGGATAATGCGGTGACTTTTTTCATGCCGTCGGCTTCGTGTTTGTGCACGTAGACTTTGACGGGTTTGTGTTCCATCAACTCGGCTACACCGACGATGCTATGTCCGCCCATCCCTCCGCCCACGTGGTCGGGGTGGTAGTGAGTGGCAAGCGCAGCGGTGAGCGTGTAGTCCCGTTCTTCCAGGTGTTTGATCAAGCCTTCGATATCCCAAGCCGGATCGACGATGGCAACTTCGCGGGTTGATCGTGAACCAACGATGTAGGTGAAGTTGGCCATCGATCCGATCTCGATTTGCTCGATGATGAGCTCGCTTTCTTCGTTATTGGCTTCCGTCATGATTCCTCTGCCAGTTCATGGGTTTAATCCCCAAGTAATCGTTCCATTATAGTGTCTCGCTGAAATATAAGAGTCGAGGTGTCATAGGAAGATCGGTGAAGAGGGTCATTCAACAAAACGCTGAATCGAACGAGCATTGATTTGATGTACTACACCTATGCCGCTAGCCCGATCGGACAATTGTTGTTGGCCGGCTCGGCAGACGCACTCCAAGTAATTGGGTTTCCGCACGGGGATAAAGCACGACGTGCAGATATCGGTTGGGAACGATACGACGAACCGTTTAAGAAAACGGCGCGGCAATTGAATGAGTATTTTGCCGGCGAGCGACGGGAGTTTGAACTTGAGCTCGCGCCAGAGGGGACGAAGTTCCAAGTTGAGGTGCTGGAAGCACTGCGTGGCATTCCGTACGGCGAAACTCGCACATATCGCGATATCGCGGTGGCCGTCGGTCGACCCAAAGCCGTTAGGGCCGTGGGTAATGCCAACGGGCGCAATCCGTTACCTATAGTCATTCCTTGTCATCGAGTCATTGGCAGTGACGGTAGCTTGACGGGGTTTGGAGGCGGTATAGAGGCCAAACGCTATCTGTTAGAGCTCGAGCAGCAGCATTGTGTGCCCTTCGCTTGATGCGAATTTTCTGCTGCACAAAGTACTATGGTGTGGTCAACGAAATCGCGTTTGGAACGTCGATTTCCAGGGGCGATGTCTCCACAGAGCCTTGTCGTTTTGAAGGGAGAATCTAATGGACGTTTCGAACGTGTTCGGCAGTCACGAACTTATGCGCTTCAATTACGCGGAGGCGTTAGCGAAAGGACCGACACAGGAAGCCGAATTCGACGCGGATGTGCTCGGAGCGATCGATCGCCATGGCTTTGTGGTCATCGAGGATGCCCTACCGGTATCGACGTGCGAACGGCTTCTTCAGGAAATGCGGCCATACATCGATGCGACTCCACACGGTCTCCATGGGTTAGGTGGAACGCGCCGCGTGGGCGCGTTGGTTGCTCGTTCTTCAGCAAGCCATCAAATGATTTCGCATCCGGGGATATTGCGTCTCGTCGATTCGATTCTCGCGGAGCAGCAGCTAAACGGTGACGCAGTCAAGATTGGTGGGAAGGAGGGAAAGGGTCGAAAAGATTTTCGTTACCCGTGGCAACTACATTTGACACAAATCATTGACGTAGGTCCGGGTGGAGGAACAGAAGAAATGCCTCATGGTCTTCGTCTTCACCGCGCGAACGGCATGTGGTTGCATGACTTTCAAGCAGCCGGTCTCGATTTACAGGTCGAGGTTATGTGGGCGCTGTCGGATTTCACGGAAGCCAATGGAGCAACTCATGTAGTTTTGGGTAGCCATCGAGATGAGCCTCGCGGTGGGGATCGGGGGTATAGGCAACCGACGATCCAGGCGATTATGCCCCGGGGCAGTGCCTTGGTTTGGACGGGTTGGTCAATCCACGGTGCTGGGGTCAATACCACGACCGATCGACGGCTAGGGATGAACATTAACTATGCGCTCGGATTTTTGGCCCAAGAAGAAAATCAGCTGCTTGCTTGTCCACCTCATCTCGCGAGGAAATTGCCAGAAGAAATGCAACGCCTTATTGGCTATCGCCAACCCGCCGGCGCTCTGAACTATGTTGCCGAATGCCAATCACCGGGCGATTCCGTTCTGCGGGAGGATTTTGACGTCCTCGTGCCTGGCGCCCATGGGCACCAGATGAATCCGGCAATGGACGGGCCGACTTTCGCGCCCGTTTCTAAGGACGAATTCGATGCAAAATTGGTGGAACTGGCCGAAAAAAAAATGAAAGCCATCGAATCAGACGATCTTGAACTTGCGCTGCACTATAAGAACGCGATTAGCGTCTTGAAGAGATCGGATCGTATTTAATTGAAGGCGTTGCTTAGTTGCGCACAAGGGATGGTGAAAGAGGCAAATTAGCCGCCGCCAAGAGGCGGGTTCCATACGCCGGGACGTCGCTCGGGACGGCCTTCGCGAGGGCGTTGTGGGCGTCGTCGATCACGGTCAAATCGGGGGCCCAGGCGCTCCGGACCTAGTTCGCGAGGCCGTCCTTGATCTGGACGTGCGCGAGGTTGTCGGAGGGCATTCCGGACCGCAGACCGCTCATCAGGGTTCATTTTCTCTAATAGTTGAACGAGTATGCGATGACCGTCTTCCTGATTCTCATCGAAACGGCGACGAAAGTTCTCTAGCGCTTGGGCGAGTCTCTCGGCGTCGAAAGGCTCCGTCTCCATAATACGCTCAATGTCGATTTGCACCTTTTGGAGAGCTCGATAGCGCGAAGCTATTTCACGGCGGCTCACATCGACATCCTGCAGCAATGCACGGCGACGATCGTCAGGTAAGCCCCGCAGCATGCGTTGCAAACCCAAGGAGCCATCAAACCCCATATTGGTTCTTTCCGAGAGCGGTTGGCGACCCACGTAAAATCCGACCAGCAGCAGGTTTATAGCGATCGAGGTCACAAGAACCGCGATTAGCCACTTTCGATCAATCATCGATGGCAACGCTTTCGTTCAGTTCGACGAAATTCTCAAGATCCGTGAACGCGAGAAAGATCGACGCGTCGGTGGAACCGCCATCTTCCTCCAACGTCATATTGCCGATGACGAATCCGAACGCTAAGGGCACGAGGGCTAACAGTGCAGGACGCCACGTACCATGCGTGATCCATGACCACCATGCTGGAGATTCGTTGGTGGCAATACGTTCCAAAATACGGGCACGCAATCGGAACGCGAGGGGGACATGGGCTGAATCCGCCAGCATCCCGTCGAAGGCAATTGATTCGGCTAGCAATCGGCGGCCTTCGTCGGATACCCGCGCATATCGAATAGCTTCGTTTCGTGATGAACTTGGCCACGCAACACTGTCGGTACCGAAGCGGTCCAGCAGGTCAGCGAATTCATCTGCGGTCACGCGCAAATCTCCCTTTGATAGGTTGCCAGCTGGCGCTTTAACGTGCGACGGGCTCGCGCCACAAGAGATTCCAGTGCGTCGACCGACACCGAAAGAACTTCGGCAGCGTCCTTGTTGGACCAACCGTGCAGCTGGCATAGCACCAAAGCGGTTCGCTGTCTTTCGGGTAGATTGGCGATTGCGTTGTGCACGGCGCGCCGGCGATCGTCGTCTGGAACATCGTCGGTTACCGCGATGGCATCGGGGTCAATTTCCGTATACACCTCGGGACGACGGCGCCGGAACGTGTCCATGCACACGTTATGGGCGATCCGATGGAGCCAAGTGGTGAGCTGAACTTGTCCCGGTTTCCAGGTCACGGCCCGCGACCAGAGTCGCAAAAAAGTTTCTTGCGTCAAATCGTCGGCATCGTTGTGGTGTCGACACATCCGATAGATGTACGCATGGATAGAGCCCATGTGGCGATCCAGAAGACGCGCGTACGCGTCCTGATCACGCGATTTCACCAGTTCCATAAGTGCTTCATCTGAGTCCGCCTCGGACACCGTTAACGCATCGAAACCTATGAGCGAGGGTTACCTGGGTCCCTCGTCTCG